>NZ_KB892705.1:3774916-4118645 GCF_000373905.1 Mycobacterium sp. 155 | reverse complement strand
CCAGGACTATGTTCCGAGCGTGAGTGGCAAGAACGGTCATCACCCATGGCCGCAACGCGGCGACAAACACCGGGTCATGGTCACCGACACCGCCGCGTGCGAGGACACTGACCTTCGAGGAATCCTGCGCGACGCGAACCCCTTGTCGCGCGCGGTCACACTAGCCGCCCGCGCCGGCGCTTTCGGCGCAACCGGCTCTCTATAAGACTGGATGACCCACCTGCGGGGCCGCTGGCCGGGAGGCCGACAAGAGGCCTACAAATCTCGGGAGGACACCCCGAGCACAGCGCCACCGAAGACGCGCCGCCTAGAGGCTAGAGGTGAGAGTCGGGAAAGGTAATCACCGACAGGAACCTGATCGGCAGCTGTACCAGGTCCAATGGCCCGTGCGTGCCTTCGCCGTCGAGCAGAAGGGAGTCGCCGGGGTGCAACCGGTACACCGAGCGGCTGTGGCTGTAGTCCATCACGCCATCGAGCATGTAGATGAACTCAGTACCGGGATGTTGAAACAGCGGGTAGGTCCGGCTCTTTTCGGTCAGCGTGACGTGCAGGCATTCCAGCCGCTTGTGCTCACCTCGCAGGGAGCCCAGCAGCTGGTACTCGTGGCCCACCCGCGTGCCGTCGCGCGCGATTCTCGCACCGGTGCCGGCTTCGACGAATGCAGCGGGGCGCTCCACATCAGAGCCGCGGAACAGCGACGTTACCGGCACATTGAGACCCTTGGCGAGCAGCGACAACGTCGACAGGCTGCATGAGGTTTGGGCGTTCTCGATCTTGGACAACATCGCTTTGGAGATGCCGACCGTGGTAGCCATCTCACCAAGAGTCAGACCCTGCTGCAGGCGTAGCTGCCGGACATTGCGAGCGATGGCCGTTTCGAGTTCCAGCGCCTCGACAGACTCCTCCGGACCGCGCTCCCTCGCGATGCCCGAGACGTTGCGCAGAAGCGGGGCGTCGGTCACCTCTACCACTGTAGTTTCTCGATCAATGTCAAGTGACCACTGCAATTATATTGGGGGCCTTGAGGTAGAAGACCGGCCAAGCGTTGAGCGGGCTGTCGAGACCCGGGATCCCCCAAAGAAAATGACCAACGGTTAGCTTGCTTCCAGGGTGATTTTTCAGAGTGCGCTCGTAGGTGACAGAACGTCTTCCGGTCGCTGAATGCTACGTCGATGATTTCAGAAGCGTATCCAATCACCAACTGCTGCAATCGGTTCCGTCTTGACGAGGAAGGCATGGCGGTAGCTGCATCTGTGTTTGAACGTTGGTCACAGCGGTCCGTCACCAGCTTTGTCCCAGCAGATGCGGTGGCGTCCGGGAAGCGGCAGGGCCCGTGCGCAGGCGCTACCAAAACCTGGACAAAGGCTGTGTACTGGCTGCCAGGATCCGAGTGCAAGATCACATTTTCGACACGCCGGCCACGCGTGAATATCGCCCTCATCGCGGTCTTGAACGTGCGTAGGCTAGTGCCCCCGATGTTCCGGCTCAGCCTTTGATCTTGGCGCGGTGGTGTGGCGAGATTGCTTGATTCGGCCGCGGCCGCGGGCTGCCGGCGTACCTTACGGGCAAGCCGTCGAGTGAAAGCGGCTTGGCTTCAACAAAATTCGGCGGTCGACCCGCTATTGGCCGTCGATATCCGCCGGACACTGCTAGCCCCGTCCTCGGCGACGACACGAGTAGGGGCGAGTTGAGTAGGTCGTAAGAGCTGTTGGGGACCGCTTTGACATCCATCGGCAAGCGCTGTCAACGAATTACGGTCCCCGACAACCACATTCATAAATCACATGGGCGGCGCCACCCTATGCGAGCACCGAAGGCGGTGATTCCACCGTCCGGAGACCGGACGGTGGAATCACCAACTCTCACTCAGCTCAGTAGGGCGTTCCGGGGACCCACGAGGTTCCGGCGAGCGGGATGCGAGACATCGCGGCCGCCTCGACCGTCAAGGACACCATGTCCTCCGGCTCCAGGTGGTTCACGTGCGCCTTACCGCAAGCGCGTGCGACGACCTGGAGTTCCATCGTCAGCACCCGCAGGTAGTTCGCCAACCGACGCCCACCCTCGACCGGGTCGAATCGGGCGGCCAGGTCCGGATCCTGCGTGCTGATGCCCGTCGGATCCTTTCCGTCCTGGAAGTCGTCGTAGAAACCGGCGGCACTGCCCAGCTTCTCGTACTCAGCGGCGTACCGAGGATCGTTGTCGCCAAGAGCGATCAACGCAGCGGTTCCGATGGCCACCGCGTCGGCGCCCAGCGCCAACGCCTTGGCAACGTCGGCACCGTTGCGGATGCCGCCGGAGACGATCAGCTGGACCTTGCGGTGCATACCCAGTTCCTGCAGGGCCCGCACAGCCAGTGGAATCGCGGCCAGCGTAGGAATACCGATGTGTTCGATGAACACTTCCTGGGTTGCCGCGGTACCACCCTGCATGCCGTCGACGACGACCACATCGGCACCGGCGGCGACAGCCAGCTTCACGTCGTAGTACGTGCGGGTAGCACCCACCTTGACGTAGATCGGCTTTTCCCAGTCGGTGATCTCACGGATTTCCGCGATCTTGATGGCCAGGTCGTCCGGGCCAGTCCAGTCGGGATGCCGCGACGCGGACCGCTGGTCGATACCCTGCGGGAGGGTACGCATTCCGGCGACGCGCTCGGAGATCTTCTGGCCCAGGAGCATGCCGCCGCCACCCGGCTTGGCACCCTGCCCGAGCACAACCTCGATGGCGTCCGCTTTACGCAGATCGTCGGGGTTCATGCCGTAGCGCGACGGGAGGTACTGGTACACCAGGTGCTTCGACTGGCCCCGCTCCTCCGGCGTCATACCACCGTCACCAGTCGTGGTGGAGGTGCCCACCGCGCTGGCGCCGCGGCCCAGGGCCTCCTTGGCACGTCCGGACAGCGCACCGAAGCTCATGCCTGCGATGGTGATCGGAATGTCAAGGTGCAGCGGGTATTTCGCGAACCGGTCACCAAGCACGATGTTGGTGGCACACTTCTCGCGGTAGCCCTCAAGGGGGTAACGCGACACCGACGCGCCGAGGAACAGCAGGTCGTCGAAGTGCGGCAGCTTCCGCTTGGCGCCCCAGCCACGGATGTCGTAGATACCCGTGTTGGCGGCCTGTTGAATGGCGGCGATCGTAGTCCGGTCAAAGGTGGCGGACTCGCGCAGGCCAAGCCTGGCCCGGTCGTCGTCTGTTTGGCTCATCAGTATGCTCCAGCGTGGTCGACGTGGAAGTGGTAGAGGTTGCGGGCAGACCCGTACCGCGTGTAAGAGGCAGTGTCGTCGTCCTCGAACCCTGCGGCCTTGAGCAACTTGGCCAGCTCCTCGTGGTGCTCGGCCCGCATCTCCTTGGCGATACAGTCAGCGCCCAGTGATGCGGCGTTGCCGCGCAGGTAAATCCGCGTCTCGTAGATCGAGTCACCGAGTGCTTCACCGGCGTCGCCGCGGATCACCAAGCGTCCGGCCTGCGCCATGAAGGCACTCATGTGGCCGACGCTGCCGCCCACCACGATGTCGACGCCCTTCATCGAGATACCGCACCGCGCCGAGGCGTTGCCCTCGATCACGAGCAATCCCCCGTGCGCGGTCGCACCCGCGGACTGAGAGGCGTTGCCCTTGACCCACACGGTGCCGCTCATCATGTTCTCGGCCACGCCGGTGCCGGCGTTGCCGTTGATGGTGATCTCGGCCTGCTGGTTCATACCCGCGCCGTAGTAGCCCAGGTGCCCGTTGATCGTGATCTTGACCGGTGCGTTGACACCGACCGCGACGCTGTGCGCCCCGAACGGGTTCTCGATGATGAACTCACCGGACAGATCCGGCGCATGCAGGGCGGCGTTTACCTCCCGCAGTGGCGTCTTTTCCAGGTCGAATATCAACGGCTCCATGCGTACACCACCTCGGGCTCCGGTTCCCAGATCTTTGCGTTCTCGACACCCGGCAGATGTGCCAGGGCACGGTATTCACTCGCCACCGCGACCAAGTCGGGGGTCTCGGCGATCACGGCAGGCTTGCACGAGATTGCATCGCGCACGACCGCGAACGAGTCGTGGTTCGACACCAGCAGGGTGTAGAACCCATCGAAGGTGGCACAAAGCTCCTTCAATGCGGTTTCGACGTCACGACCCTTTGCCAGCTGATGCGCCACAAAGCGGGCGCCCACCTCGGTGTCGTTCTCGCTGTCGAAGGTCACACCTTCGCGGCGCAGATCCCGGCGCACGGTGGCGTGGTTCGAGAACGAGCCGTTGTGCACCAGGCACTGCCCGGTGCCCACCGCGTAGGGGTGGCATCCGGCCGGGGTGACCGCAGACTCGGTGGCCATGCGGGTATGCCCCACACCCTGCCAACCCTGCGCCTTCGGCAGGCCCCATGCGTCCGCGAGGACCCGCGGAGCACCCACGCCCTTGAGCACCGCGAGGTCGGAGCCGAAGCCGACGACCAGCGCGTTGGGGAGAGCCTCGCGAGCTGCGGCAAGCAGCGCTTCGGAGTCGACCGCCGCGGTCAACAGGTAGGTCGCGTCGAGGACGCGTACGTTGACGGCGACACCCGCCTTTTCGCCGACGGCGGCCGCAACCTCGTCAGCCGGGGCGTCAACCTCAAGCAGCGACACGACACCCTGTCCGGGCGGCGTCCAGTTGGGGTCGCCGTAGACGGCAACACCCGCTGAATCCATTCCGCGGTCGGACATTTCACACAACATCCCGGTGAGCAGTTCGCCCAGCCTCGGATACAGTTCGGGGTTGCGCAGATGCAGCCCCACGATTCCGCACATTTGTTGATCTCCCTTCTTAGTTCTTAGAAAGCCGTCAGGTATTCGCCGATTTCCCAGGGACCTATCTGGCTGTGGTAGGTGAAGAATTCGTCGCGCTTGATGTCGGCGAAGTAGTTGGATACTCCCTCGCCGGCCGCATCCAGCACATTCATCATCACCGGATCGGCCTCTAACGTCTCCACGGCGTGGAGCAGAGTCACCGGCAGCGCGGGCCGCGAGGTCGCCTGCGCGCCCATCTCGCCGGGATCGACCTTGTTGGCGATTCCATCGAGGCCGGCACCGAGTGCCGCCGCCGCCGCCAGGTACGGATTCGCGCACCCGCTGCCGCCACGCAGCTCGATGCGCTGGTTGTCGGGAATGCGGACGTAGTGCGTGCGGTCGTTGCCGCCGAACGTCGGGCTGTTCGGCGCCCAGGACGCGCCGGAACTCACCGCGACCGCGCGGGTCCGCTTGTAGGAGTTGACGGTCGGCGCGATGATGGCCTGCAGCGCACTCGCGTGCTCGAGGATGCCGCCGATGAAGTGGTACGCCGTGTCCGACAGGCCAAGGCCTCGATCGTCGGAGTCAGTGGGGAACACGGGTGTCCCACCGCTGGTCAGAGAGATGTGCAGGTGCAACCCGCTGCCGGTGCGGTCGGAGAACGGCTTCGGCATGAACGTGGCGATCATGCCGCGCTCTTCGGCACTCATCGCCAACAGGTAGCGGAGCGTCACCACCCGGTCAGCGGTGACCAGTGCCTGGTCGTATTGGAAGTTCTGCTCGAACTGACCGTTGCCGTCCTCGTGGTCGTTGGCGTAGTTGGCCCAGCCGAGCTGGTTCATCGCCGTGGAGATCCCCGAGAGGTGCTCGTACATCCGGGTCAGGCCGCGGACGTCATAACATGGGTTGGCCGCCACGTCCTGGGCGTCCGCGGTGGTGAGGGAGCCATCCTCGTTGCGCTTGAGCAAGTAGTACTCGACCTCGGCGCCCATCCACGGCTCGAAGCCTGCGTCGGCGGCGCGCTGGATCATCGCCTTGAGGATGTTGCGAGGCGCGTACGGCCACAGCTTGCCTTCGACGTACATATCACAATGGACCAGCGCCAACCCTTCCTTAACAAAAGGAATCGGGGTGAACGACACCGGATCGGGAATTGCGATCAGGTCGGGGTCTTTAGGCTCCTGCCCCATGGCCCCGGCGGCGTAGCCGGCGAAGCCCACGCCTTCCTTGGCGAGTTCGTCGATATGTTCGACCGGTACAAGCTTGGCACAGGGCTTACCTCGCAAGTCGACAAACATTGCGAGGATGAACTTCGTTCCTGACTTTTCAGCCAGGGTAGCAAGTTCGAGGTCAGGGGACATATTTATGCACCTTGTCTCGTGGTAGGAATCAACGTATACCGCTAGTAAACACCAGCTGAAACGTTTGGGCAAGAGAATTCAGCAAGGCAAATTTCCACCGACTGCCGACGCTCCAGTGCGGCGGAAGTGCCTCGGGGCCAGTATCACCGATGAACCGTCAGAGAGTGGCGGATTTCACTGATTGGGGTTCGATCGGAGCCGACCGGCGGCCGACGACTCCACAGGACTTTATTAACAGTCGTACAGGCAGCCGTTGCCCGATCTCGTCCAAATACCGTCTGAACCGCTGCTTCGGTTTCCTTAACTCCATGGTCAAGACCGCAGATGCGGTTGTTTGGTCCTGGCAGTGGTAGTTACGCTGACGCCGTGCCCCAGCACATCCGGATCCGCGAGGCCGCCGAGCTGCTCGGGGTCGGCGGCGCGGCTGTCGCAGTGGTCAAAGCACAGTGATCGTAGAAACCCCGAAAGGAATCGCATGACTCGTGTGCGTGCGCTGGCCATCGCCGGTGTGATGGCGCTGGCCGTGACCACCGGCTGCCAGTCCAATTCCGCCTCGGAACCCAGCTCGGCATCCGAAGCCGGCTCGCTCACGGTGTTCGCCGCGGCGTCGCTGAAGTCCGCATTCACCGAGATCGCCAACCAGTACAAGACCGACAACCCGGGCTCGTCCGTGGAGTTCTCGTTCGCGGGGTCCTCGGACCTGGTCACACAGTTGACCCAGGGCGCCACCGCTGACGTGTTCGCGTCGGCCGACACTCGCAATATGGACAAGGCCGCCCAGGCCGGCCTACTCGACGGTAACCCGGTCAATTTCGCGACCAACACGCTGACCATCGCGGTGGCACCTGGAAATCCCAAAGGCATCACGTCATTTCGCGATCTGACCAAGCCCGGCGTCAGCGTAGTGGTGTGCGCCCCGCCCGTGCCGTGCGGCGGAGCGACGCAGACTGTCGAGAAGGTCACCGGTATCACGCTGGATCCGGTCAGCGAGGAGTCCTCGGTGACCGATGTACTCAATAAGGTCACCACCGGGCAGGCCGACGCCGGAGTCGTCTACGTCACCGATGCCGCCGGGGCGGGTGACAAGGTGACCGCTGTGCCGTTCCCCGAGGCCGCTGAGGCTGTCAACACCTACCCGATCGCGGTGCTCAAGCAGTCCAAGAACGCTGCCGCGGCCCATCGCTTCGTCGACCTCGTCACCGGTGAGGCCGGCCAGAAGGCGCTGGCGAAAGCGGGATTTGCCAAGCCCTGAGTTCAGGCCGCCTCCGGTGGTTGCTTCGTGGCCGCCGCCGAGCGCGCGGCCAGCGCCCCGGCGACTGACGTCGTCGCGATGGTGATGAGCGCCCCGAGCATCATCGCTGATCCCTCCCCCGGCCTGAGCAGATGTTGTTCAGTGCCCAATGTCGCGGCGGCCACTGGCACCCCCAGCTGCGCTGCCGAGAACACCGCCAGCGGCAACGACTGGCCCATCAACCGACCCGCAGTGTGAGCGAGCACGGCACCGAAACCCAGCGCAGCGCCGAGCACGATGAGTTTGGGATCGTGGCCGAGCTCCCGCACCTGTAATGAAGCCCCCAACCACACGAAGAACAGCGGCCCGAAGAACCCGTCGGTGATGCCGAAGAGCTGCCGGGCCAACCGGCGTGGCTCACCGATCGCCGATATCACCAAACCCAGCGCGAAGCCGGCCAGCATGATCGATACGTGGGTCGCGACAGCGACAGCCGCGAGCGTGAACAAAAGAATCAAGCTGATGCGCAATTCGAGGGCGAACTCGTGATCCTCGGAGTAATGGTGTAGTCGTTTCCTCAGTCCGACCCGGCTCTCGGCCCACAGCAATACGTACACCACCACGGCGCAGCCGGCGATGGCCAGCGCCCCCAGAGCTGCCCGCGGAGCCCGCTGAATATCGATCACCAAGGGCAGCAAGACAATCGACGCCGCATCCGCGATGGCGATCTGGGCCGTGACCGAAAGCACCTGTGGGCCCTGCAACCGCAGTCCGTCGATCACCGGCAGGGCAAGCGCCGCGGACGACGACGCCATCAGCACGGCATACATCAGCGCGTGAGCAGTGCCGAACACCCGGGCCAGCACCACGCCGAGCACCGCGGCCACCGCACCCACCAGCAGTGCCCGTAGCAGCGCCTTGGGAATCGCGCTGTGCAGCGTGGTATCTCGCACCGGAACGTGGGTGCCGACGACGAACATGACCAGCGCGAAGCCGATGTTAGCCAACAACGAGAAGGTCGGGTCGGTGTGGTCGATGACACCGAATCCGGTTCTACCGAAGATGATTCCGGCCAGCAGCTCACCGATCACCACCGGGATCCGCATCCGCGGCACCGATGCCAGCGCCGGGCCGGTGAGCCCGATCACCACGATCAGTGCGAGCGTTCCGAAGCCGATGCCCGTCATGTCAGCACATCACGACTGCCACGACACCAACCGGCACGGTATGTCGGTGTTCTCGTCGGTCAGATAACTCGCGCACACGCGGTGGTAACCATCGGCCACCTGCAGCGGTGTACCTTTGCGCGCGTCGCCACGCACCAGCAGGATCGGCGACAGCTTCTTACCGTCACTGATCTTGACCAGGTCAGCGCGGACATGAGCATTGGTCTCCGGCAGCAGTGTCAGCCCGGCCGCCCGCAAGATGTCCTTGGCCTTACGGGTGACCGGCGGCGCCTTCTTCAGCGCCGACACCGCCTTGTCGACGGCGTCGGACTCGGCCACGAGCGACAGGTAATCCGCGGCCGCGTCGTAGTCATGATCTTCGGGCTTGTCGAGCCATTTCACCATCATGGCCCGATACGTTACTTAGCCGCTGATCCAGTTGCCGTGGAATCCGTAGGGAACACGCTGCGGCAGCGCGATTTTCGCCACCGGCTCGCCGGCGAAGGCACAAGCATCGAGGATCACCAGATCGCTGCCATCACGTTCCGGATCGTAGACGTAGCCGAGATACCACCCGTTGCTCTCGTCGGCCGCACCGGTGCCGGGAACGAACACCGCCTCACCCGGACCGCCGGAACCCAGGTCGTGGCGCACCGCGGCGCCCGTGGTCAAGTCATAGCGGATCCAGCCGTTGGAGCCGACCGCCACGGAGTAGCGCGCATTCAGGCCCGCGAGGCGGTCATCGATCCGTGGGAACTCCACGCCGGCATCGTCGAGCTGACGCTCGGTGACGGTGCCTGTCGTCAGGTCGATTCGCCATTCCCACAGCGCCCCCTCCGCGTCGAATCCGCCGTTTTCCCGCCACAGTTCGGGGTAGCGGACCGCGTGCAGCACAATCGAATTGCCGATCTCATGCGCATTCACCACATGAAAGACATAGCACGGGTCGATGTCGAACCAACGGATCGGGGCATTCGGATCGTCACGGCGCATGACGCCGAAGCGGGCACCGTAGTCATCGCTCCACCGGTAGGGCATGTCACCGTCGCCCTTGAGCGCGACGTCGAGATCGAACACCACCGGCAGGTCCATGAAGATGACGTGACCGGAGGTCATCGCAAAGTCGTGCATCATGGTGTGCGACTTGACATCCACCGGCCGGTTGACGGTGAGTTCACCGGCGGCGTCGACCCGATGATAGGTGACGTACGGCTCAAAAATGCTGCCGTAGCCGAAGAAATGAAGTTCCCCCGTCGTAGGGCAGATCTTGGGATGCGCTGTCATCGAATCCACGAGTTTGCCACCGAAGTCGTAGGCGCCCAACGTCTCCAGCTCGTTGGTGATCTCGTACGGCAGCGAGCTTTCCACCAGCGCGAGAGTCCGGCCGGCGTGGTTGACCACGTGAGTGTTGGCGATCGAGGCCCGTAGGTTGCGGCTGCCGTCGGCGTTGTAGAGCGGAAAGTCCTTGATGAAGCTATCGGTACGGACCCAGCGGTTGCGGTACCACTTGGCAGCGCCACTTTCGATGCGGATGCCGTGGATCATCCCGTCGCCGGTGAACCAGTGCGCGGTCGCCTGGCGCGGATTGGGTCCATTGCGCAGGTACCAGCCGTCCAGCTCGGGCGGGATCGCGCCTTCGACGGGCAGGTCGTATTCGGTGAGTTCGTCGGCGACGGGCGCGTAGTTGCCGCGCCGGAAGAAGTCGGTTTCGCCGACGGGCTGGGCTGAGGTCATGCCATCCACGGTGACATTCCATTACTGACATGTCAATAGTGGAAGCTAAGATGACGCCATGAGTTTGCGAATGGCCGCACTCGGCCTCCTGGCCCAGCACCCCGGCAGCGGATATGACCTGCTCGGGCGATTCGAGCAGTCGATGGCCAACGTGTGGCCGGCCACCCAGAGCCAGCTCTACGGCGAGCTCAACAAACTGGCCGCAGCAGGACTGATCGAGGTCTCCGACATCGGGCCGCGCGGCCGCAAGGAATACCGGATCACCACGGCCGGTCGGGCCGAACTGATGCGCTGGATCCTCGACCCGTCCGACGATCCTCCGGAACGCCACGCCGAACTCCTGCGGGTCTTCCTCCTGAGTGAACTGCCGCCCGCCCAGGCCCGCGAGCACCTCGTTGCCCTTGCCGACCACGGCGCCGCCGAGGTGGAACGGCTCAAGACCCTCGAAGCTTCTGTCACCTGGACCGATGACGCGGCGGATTTCTACGCGCACGCCGCGCTGGAGTTCGGGCTGCGCCTCAACGCCATGCAGCGGGAGTGGGCAACGTGGCTCACCGCCCGACTTGACGAACACGACTGAATTCACCGTTGCATCGACGATATGTTCCGATATATCGTTATCGTATCGGAGGCGCATTTAACGCTTCCCGTCGAAAGAGAGAACCTCACCCATGAACACCCCATTCACACCTCCCAATCCACCGTTCGGCCCAGGCGGCTTCGGTTTCGGCTTCGGCCCCGACGATCGTCGTACCCAGCACGAGGAGCGGCGCCGGGCCCGGCGCGAGTTCCGCGATCACGTCCGCGAAGAGTCCGCAGGCCATCACGGCCCGTTCGGCCGCGGTTTCGGTGGTCCCGGTTTCGGCCCGGGTTTCGGATTCGGCCCCGGCTTCGGCCCGGGTTTCGGTCCCGGTTTCGGCGGCGGCCCCCGTGGTCGCGGTCGCAGTGGACGCAACAGCGGCCGCGGCAGGCGCGGTGACGTCCGTGCCGCCATCCTCAAACTGCTGACCGAGCGTCCCATGCACGGCTACGAGATGACCCAGCAGATCGCCGAACGCAGCGACAACTTGTGGCGGCCCAGCCCGGGCTCGGTCTATCCGACCCTGCAGCTGCTGGTCGACGAGGGCCTGATCGCCCCGGCCGAAAGCGAAGGCAGCAAGAAGACTTTCGAGCTGACCGACGAAGGCCGCGCGGCCGCCGAACAGATCGAAACCGCGCCCTGGGACGCCATCACCGAGGACGCCGACCCCAACGCTGTCAATATGCGCGCCGCTGTCGGCCAGCTGATGGGCGCCGTCGCCCAGTCGGTGCACACCGCGAGCGAAGAACAGCAGCAACGCATCCTCGACATCGTCAACGGCGCACGCCGCGAGATCTACCAGATCCTCGGCGAGGAGTAGCCGGCCGCGGAGGTCTGCGTAGGCTGACCGGCATGCAGACCTTCCCCTTAGGTCCGTTCGCGGTGTCGCGCGTCGGGTTCGGTGCCATGCAATTGCCCGGGCCCGGCGTGTTCGGCCCGCCGCGGGACCGCGAGCAAGCTCTGTCGGTGCTCCGACGCGCAATCGAGTTGGGCGTCAACCACATCGACACCGCACAGTTCTACGGACCCGCCGTCGCCAACGAGTTGATCCGTGCCGCGCTACACCCCTACCCGTCGGACCTCGCGCTGGTCAGCAAGGTCGGTGCCCGCCGCGACGAGCAGGGGCTGTGGCTACCCGCACAAGACCCCGGGGAACTCCGCCGCGGCATCGAGGACAACCTGCGGACTCTCGACACCGACCGGCTAGCCGCAGTGAACCTACGCGTTCACAACGGCGACGGGATCGGTGCCCCCGCCACCGTCGACCATGAGCTGTTCGAGCGGCAACTGACGGCTATGATCGCGGCCCGCGACGAAGGATTGATCGATGCCGTAGGCCTCAGCAACATCTCCTCTGAGCATCTGCGGATTGCCTTGGGCCACACCGCAATCGCGTGTGTGCAGAACGCTTACAACATCATCGACCGGAGCGCCCAACCGGTCCTGGACCTGTGCGTCGAGCACGGTATCGCGTTCGTTCCATTCTTTCCGCTCGGTTCGGCGTTCGATCCGAACAGTCCCGTGCTCGGCAACGACGTCGTCCGGCAGGCCGCAGTCGACCTCGGCTACACGCCGGCGCAGATTGTGTTGGCATGGACGCTGTCGGTCGCGCCCAACGTCCTGCTGATTCCGGGAACATCGTCACCGACGCACCTGGTGGAGAACCTCGCGGTAGCGGATATCGCGCTGCCCGAAGATATCTCGGATCGGCTGGACGGCGTGAGCAGATGACCGAAGAAATCGCCGCATACATCGTTCCCGCTATCGTGGCCGTGCTGGCGGCTGTCGGCGCCACCATCGGCGTCCAGTTCCGTGACGTCAACGCCTACGAGCGTCGGCGCGGATTCTGGCAGTGGCTGCTGGTGTTGCTCGCCGCTATGGCGACTTTAGGGGCTACCAACTCGGCATCCGGCGTCGGGAATCTGCTTGAGGCCGCCTTGTTGTCGGTGCTCGCCATGGCAGCCATAATTCTCGCGCACGTGATGTGGCGCAGGCGAGTTCCCGATGCCGAACCCCGCACCCAGAGGCTCGCGGTGGCCGCCGCTGCTCTGGCCGTGGTCGTCGTCGCCGCTTCGGTGACACTCACCTACATTTCCGGCAAGGGCTGCCGCCAGGCCCAACCCCTGATGCAGTCCAGCCGGGCAAGTTCTGGTCTGATCCTCCCGTCGTTCACTGCCAACCAGGGCCCGACGGTCGGCGACTTCAACGACTGGGCCAAGGTGATCAACGAACAGGCGAAGCAGGTGACCTCGGGCAAGGCCGCCGAACATGCCCGACGGCTGGGTGAGTTGGCCGGCCAGATCGCCGATGCCGAGCGAACCAACGACAAGGGTCGCCACGCCATGCTGGGCGTGCAGTACTACGACGAGCTCAAGGGTCTGTTGACGGTCTGCCCGCTGCCGCGGTGATTCAGTCGATCTCAACCCAATCCAGCGTGCGCTGGACTGCTTTCCGCCAACCGGCGTAGCCGCTCGATCGCTGGTCTTCACTCCACCTCGGGCTCCAGCGCTGACCTTCCTGCCAATTGGCCCGCAGATCGTCGGCGTTGCTCCAGAACCCGACCGCCAGCCCCGCCGCGTAGGCCGCGCCGAGCGCGGTGGTCTCGGCGACGACCGGCTTGACCACATCCACGCCGAGCACATCGGCCTGAATCTGCATGCACAGCTGGTTGGCGGTGATACCGCCGTCGACCTTCAGAACCTCAAGGTGCACACCGGAATCGGCCTCCATCGCGTCGACCACGTCGCGGCTCTGGTAGCAGATCGCCTCCAGCGTCGCCCGGGCCACATGCGCGTTGGTGTTGAACCGCGACAGCCCAACGATCGCGCCCCGGGCGTCCGAACGCCAGTACGGCGCGAACAGCCCCGAGAACGCGGGCACGAAGTACACGCCGCCGTTGTCGGCGACCTGCCGGGCCAGCGACTCGCTCTGCGCGGCGCCACTGATGATGCCGAGCTGATCGCGCAGCCACTGCACGGCTGATCCGGTGACCGCGATCGAACCTTCCAGGGCGTACACGGGTTTCGAGTCACCGAACTGGTAGCACACCGTGGTCAGTAGCCCGTTGGCGGACCGGACCATCTTCTCGCCCGTGTTGAGCAGCAGGAAATTGCCGGTGCCATAGGTGTTCTTGGCCTCGCCGGCATCCAGGCACACCTGGCCGACCATCGCGGCCTGCTGGTCGCCGAGAATGCCCGTCAACGGCACCTCGCCGTCCAGTGGTCCCTCCGCGCGGGTGAGGCCATAGGGCACGGGCGACGACGAGGGCCGGATCTCGGGCAGCATCTGGCGCGGAATCCCGAAGAACGACAACAGTTCATCGTCCCAGTCCAGGGTCTCCAGGTTCATCAGCATGGTGCGGCTGGCATTGGTGACGTCGGTGACGTGCACGCCGCCGCGATGACCTCCCGTCAGATTCCACACCACCCAGCTGTCGGGGTTTCCGAAGAGCGCGTCGCCTTTCTCGGCATCGGCCCGCACGCCGTCGACGTTGTCCAGGATCCACGCAATCTTGCCGCCGGAGAAGTAGGTTGCCGGCGGCAGCCCGGCCTTGCGCCGAATCACCTCGCCGCGCCCGTCCCGATCCAGGGCCGCGGCGATTCGGTCGGTGCGAGTGTCCTGCCACACGATGGCGTTGTGATACGGCCTGCCGGTGCGGCGGTTCCACACCAGAGTGGTCTCCCGCTGGTTGGTGATGCCGAGCCCCGCCAGGTCCGCGGCCGTGAGTCCGGTCTTGTTGAGCGCGGTCATGATCACCGCTGCGGTGCGTTCCCAGATCTCTGCCGGATTGTGTTCGACCCACCCGGCGCGCGGCAGGATCTGCTCGTGCTCGAGCTGATGGCGGCCCACCTCGGCGCCGGCGTGGTCGAAGATCATGCAGCGGGTGCTGGTGGTGCCTTGGTCGATGGCTGCGACGAAATCGGCCGACATTCCTACATCATGGCTTACGTGGCACCCGGAGCTGATTCTCTTCGTACTAGCGGCACGTCGCCGAAAATCGGTATCGAACGGATGCCCCGCGGCGGCTACGACGCATCCTGTCTGGACCGGCTGCTGGAGACCGACCGGCTGGAATACCTCGACCGCGACGACGACGGAGACAACGGCGCCGATACGCGCAAACGGCAGGTGATCGACGCCCTGGACTGGACCGGCCGGTTCTTCGGCAACCACGAGAAGTTCGCGGCGATCGCGCTGGACCTGGTCGCCGAGGTGCCCGACCCGCGAATTCTGGAGCTCGGCGCCGGGCACGGCGGGCTGTCACGCCAGCTGCTGGTCAATCATCCGTCGGCGCATGTCACCGTCTCCGACGTCGACCAGGCCTCGGTGGCCGCACTGGCCGCGGGCGAGCTCGGCACTCATCCCCGCGCAGAAGTCCGGCGGCTCGACGCCACCGGGATCGATGCCGCCGACGGCGCTTTCGACCTGGCGGTGTTTGCCTTGTCCTTTCATCACCTGACTCCATCGCAGGCCTCCCGGGTGTTCGCCGAGGGCACCCGCGTCGCGGACAGGCTGCTGATCATCGACCTGCCGCGCCCGCCCGCCCTGCTGCATCTGCTGAGGCTCGCGGTGATGCTGCCGGCCGCGCCGTTCGTCCCGTTCCTCCACGACGGCGTCATCAGCTCGTTGCGCTCCTACAGCCCCTCGGCACTGCGCAGCCTCGCCCTGCACGCCGACCGGACCATCGAGGTCGAACTGCGCAGCGGGGTCACACTGCCCCAGATCGTCATCGCACGCCGTGGCTAGCGTCGGGGCCGGGTGAGCCGATGCAGCAACCACGCCGGCGGCACGGTCGCGGCCAGTGTGACAGCGAACAGCACCGCGGCGGAGCCGGTGTAGACGGGCCACCGCAGCACCAGCGCCATCACCAGGTCCATGACCACCACGTGCAGCAGGAAGATCTCGTACGAGATCTCCCCCAGCCACACCAGCGGCCGGCTGCCCATCAGCCGGGCGTACACGCCGGAATCCCCCAACGCGAGCGGCGCCACCACCAGCGTGGCGATCACCGCATACAGGATCGTCTTGGATACATCTTCGGACAGGCTTAGGGTGACCGCGGTGGTCCGCCCGGCAATCGGCGTCGACACCACCAGATAGCAGGCCACGGCCAGCGGCAGCGCCGCCAGCGCATAGCACCGCACCCCCGTCGTCGCCAGCACCGCGAGCATCATGCCGCCCGCGAACCAGGCCAGGTAGTGCGGCAACCACGCCCCCGCACCCACCGGCAACCAGTGGGTGTTGTGCAGGATCACCAGCCAAGCCGGGCTCACCCCGGCGATCACCGTCAGCCCAGTGAACAGCCGCAGCGGCCGGAACCGGCGGCGGCACAGCACCACCAGCAGCAGGTAGGCCAGCACCGGCAGCACTGCGTAGAACGCCACCTCCACAGCCAAGCTCCACATCTGGCTCAGCCCTTGATGCAGGTAGGACGTGAAGTAGTCGTCGCTGTAGATCTGGGTCAAGGTCAGATTCCGCACCAGCCCCACCCAGGTGTGGCCCGGGTTGGGGTGTACCGGGCGCAGCTGGTAGATCCCGAACACCAGCAGCACCGTCACCACATACGCGGGCACGATTCGGCGGAACCGGCTGCGGGCATACCGCAGCACCGACGGCGCCTGACCCCCGCCGACCACGGCCCGCACCCACGGGCGGAACAACAACAGCCCTGAGAGCACGAAGAAGATCGGCACCCCGATCTCCAGGCGCGCGCCCAGCAGACCGGCATAGCCGTGGGTGAGCAGCCCGGTGCCGTAGGACGCGTGGGTTCCCATCACGGTCATCGCGGCGACCGCCCGCACCCCGGTCAGCGCGGCGACGCGGTCGACACCGTCGACCTGCTCGAGCCCGCCCTGGTCGTCGTCAGCTTGTCGGGCACACAATCAGCGAGCCTATTACGCAATTTTCCTGCGCACCGGATCCCCGACGTTGTTGCATCGGCGTGTGGGCGAAGAGGTCAGCAACACCGAATACACCCGAGCGCACCGGCAAGCGTACCGGCGCAAGGTGCAACTCTGCCTCGACGTGTTCGAGACCATGCTGACCCAGTCCAGATTCGAGTTCGAGCGGCCGCTGACCGGCATGGAGATCGAATGCAATCTGGTGGACGACGCCTACCAACCGGCGATGACCAACCAGGAGGTCCTGGCCTCCATCGCCGATCCCGCGTACCAGACCGAACTGGGCGCCTACAACATCGAATTCAATGTGCCGCCTCGGCCCTTGCCCGGTCGCTCCGCGCTGGACCTGGAATCCGAAGTGCGGGACAGCCTCAACGCAGCCGAGACGAAGGCCAGCCAGAACGGCGCACACATCGTCATGGTCGGCATCCTGCCGACGCTTATGCCCGAACATCTTTCCGCCGGCTGGATGAGTGAATCGACGCGATACCAGGCGCTCAACGACTCGATCTTCACCGCGCGCGGCGAGGACATGACGATCGATATTTCCGGTCCGGAGCGTCTTTCGCTGCAGGCCGCGTCGATCGCCCCGGAATCGGCGTGTACCAGCATGCAGCTGCATCTGCAGGTCTCGCCCGCCGATTTCGCCAGAAACTGGAACGCCGCGCAGGTGCTGGCCGGCCCGCAGCTGGCCGTCGGCGCCAACTCGCCCTACTTCTTCGGCCATCAACTGTGGGCCGAGACGCGCGTCGAACTGTTTGCCCAGGCCACCGACACCCGCCCCGACGAGCTCAAGACGCAGGGCGTCCGCCCACGGGTCTGGTTCGGCGAGCGCTGGATCACCTCGATCTTCGACCTCTTCGAGGAGAACGTGCGGTATTTCCCGTCGCTGCTGCCCGAGCTGTCCGACGAGGACCCGGCAGCCGAGCTGGCGGCCGGCCGGGCACCGCGGCTGCCGGAGCTGCGGCTGCACAACGGCACCATCTACCGCTGGAACCGGCCTGTCTACGACGTCGTGAACGGGTTGCCGCACCTGCGGGTGGAGAACCGGGTACTGCCTGCCGGGCCGACCGTGGTGGACATGATGGCCAACTCAGCGTTCTACTACGGGTTGCTGCGCACCCTGTCCGAGGAGGACCGGCCGATCTGGACGAGGCTGAGTTTCGCTGCTGCACAACATAATTTCGAATCCGCTGCGCAACACGGCATGGAGTCCCGGCTGTACTGGCCCGGGCTGGGCGAGGTGACTCCAGACGAATTGATACTGCGCCGGCTGCTACCGATGGCCCACGACGGGCTGCGGCACTGGGGTGTGGCAGGCGAGGTGTGTGACCGCTACCTCGGGGTGATCGAGGCACGGGCGAAGACCGGGCAGACCGGTGCGGCCTGGCAGGTATCGACGGTGCAGAGGATCGAACGGCGCGGGGTGTCCAGGCCGCAGGCACTGGCCGAAATGTTGCGGCTGTACGTCCAGCAGATGCACAGTAATGAGCCGGTCCACAGCTGGGATTGACTCGCGTAGGTTGGACTGCATGGCATTTGATCAGGTCATGGATTGGGACAACGCCTACCGCGGCACAGGCGAGTTCGCCGGCCCGCCACCGTGGAATATCGGTGAGCCACAGCCCGAACTGGCGGCGCTGCACCGGGCTGGAAAGTTCCGTAGTGATGTGCTCGACGCCGGCTGCGGCCACGCGGAACTGTCGCTGACCCTGGCGGCCGACGGCTACACCGTCGTGGGCATGGATTTGAGCCCGACGGCGATCGCCGCGGCCAACCGTGCCGCGCAGGAGCGCAATCTGAGAACCGCCAGCTTCGTACAGGGTGATATCACCTCGTTCACCGGCTACAACGGCCGATTCAGCACCGTGGTGGATTCGACCTTGTTCCATTCGCTACCCGTCGAGAGCCGCGACGGCTACCTGAGCTCGATTCACCGGGCCTCGGCACCCGGCGCGTCCTACTACGTGCTGGTGTTCGCCAAGGGTGCGTTCCCGGAAGACCTGGAGACCAAGCCCAACGAAGTTGACGAGGACGAGTTACGGGCGGCCGTGTCCAAGCACTGGGTGGTCGACGACATCCGCCCGGCCTTCATCCACGCGAACGTAACCGCGATCCCGGGCACACCGGTGGAACCACTGCCGCACGATCACGACGAGAAGGGCCGGATCAAGTTCCCGGCCTTCCTTCTGACCGCACACAAGGACTGAGCGCCCAGGCACCGCGAGCGCGCGCGTCTGTCGTCCGACACACCCTGAGCAGTCGGCATTTCCGTCACTGTCCCGATCGCCCGTCGGCAAAGCTGCTGCACCCAAACATCCTCGGAACCGCAACAAACGGACACAACCGCACTTTCGTATTTGCCGAAGGAGCGCAACCAGATCATGACGACTGAATGGACAGCCACCTTTACAGCGAAAGGTGTGCGGACGCGCTCCTACAGGTAAATCCTCGAACCATCGAGGTCAAATCAGGCATCTAGCCCTGCTCAGCAAAGCTGGTCATCGTCGTTCGTGCGCCTATCCATGGTATTAGCAAAGGCCATGTGGCGACGCACACAAGGACTGTCGAATTCTTATAAAAATTGCTAGAGTGCTCCGAGGCATATGTCATTTGAAGATCGGGGCGGTCATGACAGCCGGCTTCGTAACGAGCAGTTACAACGCTGACACACAGCGCAATTGGAATGACCCAAAGCGGTATCTGTGGCTTCTCGCCGCTGCGATCCCTTGCTTGGTGATGGTGTCTTGGCTGGCCGTGAAAGTAACGGGGTTCGGTGGGTTCTGGTGGCTCGGGGCGCTTCTGACGTTCGTAGTGATGCCGCTGCTCGACTGCGTCGTCGGGACCGACCGCAGCACCCCAGCCGACGACGCCTACATCGATCTCGACAACGATCACTGGTATCGCTGGGCGACCTACCTCTACCTGCCCACCCAGTACCTGTCACTGATCTTCGCGTGCTGGTTGTTGGAGCGGTGGCGGCTGGATTGTCCTGTCGCCGATCGACCGCGCCGGCCTACTGGTCACGGTGGGGATCGTGGGCGGTATCGGGATCAACGCCGCCCACGAGTTGGGACACAGAAACGCCCGCCTTGAGCGGCGGTTGAGCAAGATCGCCCTGGCCCAGACGTGCTACGGCCACTTCTTCGTCGAACACAATCGCGGTCACCACGTACGCGTCGCGACACCGGCCGATCCCGCCAGTTCACTGATGGGTCAAAGCCTGTACCGCTTCATTCCGCGCTCGGTGATCGGCGGGCTTCGATCCGCATGGGCGTTGGAGGCACGACGATTCACCCGCCGTGGCAAGACACCGTGGACATTCCAAAACAATGTGCTCAACGCATGGCTGATGAGTCTCGTCCTGTTCTGCGGGCTCGCCGTGTGGTTCGGGCCGGTGGTCCTTCCGATGCTCATCGGCCAGGCGATCGTCGGCGTCTGTCTGCTCGAAGCGGTCAACTACCTCGAGCACTACGGACTGCGGCGCCAACGTCTGCCCAGCGGCCGGTACGAACCCGTCTCCGCTCGGCATAGCTGGAACAGCAACACCCTGGTCGCAAACGTCTTCCTCTACCACCTCCAGCGCCACTCCGACCATCACACCAATCCCCAACGGCGCTACCAAACCCTGCGCAGTCTCGACGAGGCGCCTCAGCTGCCCAACGGATACGGCGTCATGTTCGTGCTGTCACTGGTTCCGCCGCTGTGGCGCAGAGTCATGGATCCGCAGGTGCTCGAGCACTATTCGGGTCGCATCGAGTTGGCTGCGCTCGACCCGCGGCACCGCGAACACCTCATCCGCAGACACCAGACGCGCGCTGTATGACCGCCATATCGCGCCGGCGGTTTCTGGGCGCCGGTACGGCTGTAGCACTGAGTGCCGGCGGCGCAGGCTGGTGGATGTACCGACGTACCGAGGAATCCGAGCCTCGCGCTCACTACCCCGCGATCGTGATCGGAAGCGGCTATGGCGGTGGGGTGTCTGCACTTCGCCTGGGAGAGGCCGGCATTGAGACCCTCCTGTTGGAGAAGGGCCGGCTGTGGGAAACACCCGACGCCGACGGCAAACGGTTCACCAAGATGTTGCCCGCCGACACGCGGGCGGGCTGGTTCAGTTCGGTTCCGCCGAGCCTGGTCACGTCGTTCCAAGGATTCTCGATCGACGAGATCGCACGCAATTCGCCGTCGCCGCAGCCCGTTCAAGCCGGGATCTGCGACAAGACGACGCACGGCGCCCACCATGTGTTTCGCGGAGTCGGGGTCGGCGGAGGCTCACTGGTCAACGCCGCCGTGGCCGCCGTGCCGACTAAGCGGCAGATCGCCGAATGCTTCCCTGACATCGGCGTGGACGAGTTCCTGGGAACATACATCGAGCGCGCCAAACGCACGCTGCTGATCAGCTACCGCGACATGGACTGGTTCGAACGTACGCCGTGGTTCCAGTTCGCCCGCGTCGGCCGCGAATATGCCGCCGCGGCAGGGTATCCGGTCGATTACAACGGCAGTGCCTACTCGTTCGACTACATGAAGGACGAAGAGGCCGGAAAGGTCGAACGATCGGCGTTCGCGTTCGAGCAGCAGTTCGGCAACAACTACGGGCGCAGGGGCAGCGTCGACCAGACTTATGTCGCATCCGCCCTGGCTACCGGGAAGGTCACGTTGCGGCCGCTTACGGAAGTGACCGCCGTACGCCGGGAGGGCCGCGAATACGTGGTGTCCACCAGATCGATCGACCGCTGGGGCAAGGAAACCGGCCGCGACGAAATCGGTTGCGATCAACTGTTTTTGACCGCCGGTGTATTGGGTACCAATCAGATTCTGTTGCGTGCCCGGGAGACCGGGGCGCTACCAGACCTGAATGACGCTCTGGGATCCGGATACGGCAACAACGGTGACATGATGGTGTCGCACTGGCTCAAGAAAAGCGACCCCGCCGGAACCCAGCAGTCACTACTCGGGCTGATCAACCTCGACGGTCGGGCCGACACCGAGAACCCGGTCTACGCCACCATGTTTTCCCTTCCGCTGCCGGTCGAGACCTTCATGCTCGGCTACTACGTCATGGTCAAGACCGGTGATCGCGCCGACATCACCTATGACCGAACATCGGATTCGATCACCATCGACTGGCCTGCCGCCTACACCGACCACCTGACCGAGCGGACTCGAAAGGTCTTCGACAAGCTGACGCAAGTCAACGGGGTTGATTACCGCGATGACATCTATTCCGGGGAGATCTTCGCCCCTAACACAGTTCATCCGTTGGGCGGTTGTGTCCGCGGTGCCGTCACCGATGCGTTCGGACGCGTCAAAGGTTACGACAACCTCTATGTCAACGACGCATCGCTGATGCCGGGCTATCTCGGGTGCAACCCGTTCATGTCGATCACGGCATTAGCGGAACGCAACATCGAAGCAGTGCTGCAGGGCCGCCACTAGACACCGTTCGCTACACGACTTCCCGCAACGCCCGCGCAAACTGTCCAAGGTCTTCGACACCTGCATCGACGTGCGGGGAGATCCGCAGCACCGGTTTGGTCATCTCGAAAGGCGCCCGCAGGAGTTCACATGCCGTGGTGACGATGCCGTGCTCGGCGATGAGCCGGGCCCGCACCGCCGTTGGGTCGGCCCCGTCGGTCGGCTCCAGCGTGGTGATGGCCGTGGGCTCGTCAGCCGATTCCACCACGCGCCAACCGGGCGCATCGGCGAGCACCTGCCGAGACAGCCGGCCCACCTCGGCCAGCCGGGCACGCACCCGGTCGGGACCGGCCGCGAGGTACTCGCCGATCGCAACCGAAAACCCGATGCGGGCAGCGGCATTCGATTCGACCCCGTCCAGCGTCCGCACCGCCCGCGCCGGTATGCCCCAGGAAGGTGGCGGCACCCGAGGCTGCAGCCGCTGGGCCAGCTCCTCGCCGAGTGCGAGTACTCCCACGCCGCGCGGGCCGGCCAGCCATTTGCGCGCCGACGAGTACAGCGCGGCGGCGCCGACATTGCAGTCGAGATGGCCGAGGGCCTGGGCGGCATCCACCACGAGAGGTATGCCGGCAGCCCGGCATACCGCGGCGAACTCCGCCAGCGGCTGGGCCACACCGCGATGACTGGCCAGTGCCGTCAGGTGCGCGAGCGCGGGCGGGTCAGCTGCGAGTTGGCCGGCCGCCGCGTCGACGTCCAACCGGCCGGCCGCGTCGACGGGTAAGGCCCGGACCGCAAAACCGTTGGCCGCCATCACCGCAAGGTTGGGCCCGTACTCACCCACTAGGCACGCGGCGGTCCGCTCCCCCGGCCAGCTGCTCAGCAGCAGATCCAGGCCGTTGCCAGAGCCGAAGGTGTAGACCACGTTGGCGGCGGGCAGCCCGGTCAGTGCCGCGACCGCGGCCCGGCCCGCATCGAGCACAGGGGCCGCGGCGTCGAGCGCGACGTAACCACCGACCTCGGCCTCGTGGCGGGCGTGGGCGGCTGCCGCGTCGATCGCCGCGAAACTCTGCCGGGAGCATGCACCGCTGTCCAGGTGCAGCCCGGCGACCTGCGGGCGGGCGGCGCGCCACTGCTGCGCGAGGCTCATTTGACGGCCAGCGACAGGCCGAAGTCGCCCGCCCCGTCGGTCCACCAATGAGTTTGTCGCAGGCCGGCTTTCGTCAGCTCTGCCGTCACACCGTCGGGTCGGAACTTGTACGACACCTCGGTCAGCATCTCCTCGCCCGCGGCGAACGTCACATCGAGGCCGAGTGCCGACACCCGGACCCGCTGCGCATCGCGGCTCCGCAGCCACATCTCGATGCGCTCCTCGTCGCCGTTCCACCGGGCGACATGCTCGAAGGCCGCCGGGTCGAAGTCAGCACCCAACTCGCGGTTCACCACGGCCAGCACGTTGCGGTTGAATTCGGCTGTCACCCCGGCACTGTCGTCATAGGCGCGGACCAGCCGCGCCGTGTCCTTCACCAGGTCGGTGCCCAACAGCAGACTGTCGCCCGGTTGCAGAGTGTCGGCCAGGGTGTCCAGGAACTCGGCCCGCGGACCGGGTGTCAGGTTGCCGATCGTGGACCCCAGGAAGATCACCAACCGCCGTCCTACCTGCGGGATCTTGCCGAGGTGCTCCTCGAAATCGCCACACACCCCATGGATTTCGACCTCGGGATATTCGCGGCCGATGGCCTTACCCGCGGCTCGCAAGACGCCGGCGTCGACGTCGAACGGGATGAACCGGCGCAGCAGTCCACCGTCACGCATCGCGTCGAGCAGCATCCGGGTCTTTTCCGAAGTGCCACTGCCCAGCTCCACCAGGGTGTCGGCACCGGCGGCCGCGGTGATCTCGGCGGAGTGTGCGCGCAGGATCCGCGCCTCGGTGCGGGTCGGGTAGTACTCGGGCAGCCTGGTGATCTGGTCGAACAGGTCGCTGCCCACCGCATCGTAGAACCACTTGGGTGGCAGGCTTTTCGGTGTTTGGGTGAGGCCTTGACGGACGTCGCGGCGCAGGGCTTGCGCGGCGGAGTCGGCGGCCAGGTAGTTGGACAGTGTCAGCGTCATGCCGGTCCTTTCAGGGGTATCAGCTCGACGTGTGAGTCGTGTACGTACACCAGGTGCCGGTCGGGGATGTCGCGCCATCCGGGAGCGTCGTCGTACGGTTCACTGGCCAGCACCACGCCGTCAGGCTGCCGCAGCACCGACAGGGTGTCACCCCAGGTGGTGGCGAGCATGCGAGAACCGTTGGCCGCGAGGATGTTCAGCCGGGCGTTGGGATCGGCCGCGCCGACCTCGACAACCGTGTCGCCCAGCGTCTCCAGACCGCGGGAGAAAATCAGCGCCGCGAGCACCGCACTGTCGACCGTGGATTCGGCGTGCGCGGTCACCGACAGCACCGCGCGATCCACCACGCCGTTGTGCGACAGCAGCCACTGTCCGTCGGTGAAGGGCGCACATGCCGACGGTTCGATCGGCATGCCGACGGTCGCCGAGCGGACCGCTGCGACGACGCAGCCGCTGCGCAGCGCGGGTGCCACCGACGCGAACGACGCGTCACCCCACAGTGGTTTGTCACTGCGCCAGCGGGCGGGCCCGCCTTCGGGGAGATCGGGCGAGAAAAAGCCTGCGCCCCAACCGTCGGCATTCATCAAGCCATGCTTCTGCCGTCGCGGCGCGTAGGACTGCACCAGCAGCCCCTGCGGCGGGTCGAGCACGAGCGAGGCCACCGACCGGGGCGCGCCGAGCCAGCCCAGATGCCGGCACATCAGCCGGCGTCCCAGGCGAGCCGGACACCGGAGAAGATCTGCCGGCGGAACGGATGGTCCCAGTTGCGGAAGCTCGGCCGCAGGATACCCGCGGCCACGGCCCACGATCCGCCACGCAGCACCCGGTAGTCACCGCCGAAGAACGGCTGCGTGTAGCGCTCGTAGATCATCGGAGTGAAGCCGGGCCACGGGTTCAGCGGGGAGCTGGTCCACTCCCAGACGTCGCCGAGCAGCTGCTCCACGCCGTAGGCCGATGCACCTGCGGGATAGGCCCCGACAGGTGCCGGGCGCAACGCGTCACCGCCGAGGTTGGCCAGTACAGCGGTGGGTTCTGAAGCGCCCCAGGGGAATCGGCGCCGGGACCCGGTCGCGGGATCCCACCCACAGGCCTTCTCCCACTCGATCTCGGTCGGCAACCGGGCACCGGCCCAGGCCGCGTAGGCCTCGGCCTCGAAGTACGTGACGTGCTGGACGGGCTCGTCGCCCGGGATCGCCTCGACGTGTCCGAACCGGGTGCGGGTGCCGTCGGCATTCCAGAACTGCGGCGCCACAAGACCCGCGTCTTGCCGGTGGGTCCAGCCACGCTCGGACCACCAGCGTGGCTGTTGATAGCCACCGTCGTCGATGAACCCGCGCCATTCGGCATTGGTGACCGGAACTCGCCCGATGCGGAACGACGGTATGTCCACCACGTGCGCGGGACGCTCGTTGTCCAGCGAGTGCGGTTCGGTGAGCTCGTCGACGCCGAGCGTGAACGGGCCACCGGGAATCAGCACCGAGGTGCCGGCCACGCCGGTGCGCCCGGGTGGCAATGGGCCGTCGGTATCCAACAGTGGCACTCCCACCCGCAGACCCAGCGCCTGCAGCATGGTTTCGTCGTGCTGGTTTTCGTGGCTGATCACCAGACCGAAGTTGAACTCCGACGCGTCCTCAGGCAGCGCGTCGAGCGCGTCGAGCGCCTTGGCACGCACCGTCGCGCAGTAGGCCCGGGCCTCGGTGGGCGGCAGCAGCGGCAGCTGGGCGCGGCTGGCACGGGAATGCTCGAACGCGTCATAAAGCCGTTCCACCGCAGGGGCCAACATGCCGGGCCGGGCCGGGTCGCCACCGCGCAGCAACCACAGTTCTTCCTGCTGCCCGATGTGCGCAAGATCCCACACCAGCGGGCTCATCAGGGGGTCGTACTGGCGGTGCAGCTCGGCATCGTCGAAATCGACCAACCGCAGCGTGCGTTCTCGGGCCTGCGTCAGCTCCTGCGCCAGCGTCTCGCGTGTGGTCAAGACTCACCTTTCGCCAGTTGGCTCACCGCCGAGGCGATCCCGAATCGCACCGCCCGGTCGGCGAAGTCGTCGGACGGCGAGCGGCCCTGTTCGACCGAACGCACCAAACGCCGCATCGATTCCGCGAGTTCCGCGGGAGCACGCTCTGCCGCGGCCCGGACACAGCTGACCGCGGCCGCGTGAAGCCGCCGATCGGCCAGGCCCACCCGGGCCGCTCGATCCCACGCTGTCGCCACCGGTGCGGTCGCCTCCGCAGCGATCGCGGCGGCATCCGGATCATCGAGCAGCGTGGTGAGCGTGAACACTGCGGCCGGCCACAACCCATCGGGCAGACTGTCGAGATATCTGATCTCCAGCCACCGGCGCGGCCGCACCGGCGGAAACAGTGTCGTCAGGTGGTAATCCAGGTCGGCCGAGGTGGGACGTCTGCCGCCCAGCACGGCCAGGCCGTCGGCCCAGTCTGCGAATGGCACCCAGTTGACGACGGGCACCGCGCCCACGTCGTCGGCGGTGTTGACCAACATCACCGGAGCCCGTAGCGCGTAGTGCGCCCAATCGCTGGTCGGATCGGTCCCATCGGCACCGAGAACAGGCCCGCAGCGCGCCGAGTCGAGCTCACCCCACACCCGCTGCCGGGTCGAGACCCAGCCGGTGAATTCGCCGCCGAGCAGCGGTGAATTGGCCGTGATGGCGATCATCGTCGGGCCAAGCGCATGGGCCAGCCGCACCCGGTCTGCCCAGCCGGCCCGGGGGCCGGCATCCAGATTGACCTGTACCGAGGCGGTCGATGTCATCATCGCCGCGCCTGCGGCGCCGGTGCCGCTCGCGGCGAAGAACTGTTCCATGGCCCGGTACCGCGCACCGGGATTCACCCGCTGCGTCGGCCGCACCGGATCGGTGCCCAGCAGTACCAGACCGAGACCGCGGCGGGCGAAGGCCGCGCGCAACGTCGCCCGATCGGCCAGCAACCCGGTGATTGCGGCGAGCGGCCCGTCCACCGGTGGGCCGGACAGCTCGACCGCACCCCCGGGTTCGACGGTGATCCGGCTGCGGCCCGGCAGTCGGGGCACGGTCGCGATGGCCGCGGTCAGCTCGTCCCAGCCGGGACGGCGCATCGGGTCGGTCAGGTCATAACAGTGGGCCTCGATCTCCAACCCGACCCGGCCGACTGCACCGTCGTGCAGGCAATGCGCACCGATATAGGCAGCGGCCTGATCGGAACTGCTGAATTCGATGGGTGTTCGGGGGCCGGGATCAGCCCTGATGGGTACTGCCATGGCAACAAACCCCTCCCGGTCCTTACCGGTGTCGGACCGTCTGGTTGTTTCCATCTTCCAGATGGGACCGACAAATCGCCCTCTGGACGGATTACGCGTTCGTGCCCGGTAACCGAACTCTGTGCCGCAGTTATTGCCCGAGCGAGTTCTGCATGGCGCCGGCTAGTACGTTGACGGCCGGGCCACCATTGCCGGACTGACACACTTTGGCTTGTAAGAGCACGTTTTCCCGTTTACGTGTGGTGGTGAAACATCGCCGATCGGTATCGGCCTCCTGTTTCACCCAGTCCGCGTCCGTCGGACCGGCTGGGCCGCCGGTAAAAGTCCACACCTGGGTGACGAAGTTGTCCAGGTGCATCGCGCTGGTCAGCCCCGAACAACCCTGGGTGCGGTCGACCACCCGGTGGAACGCCCGGTCCGCGGCGTCGGTGGTGGCGAACACCCCGACAGCCTGTTTGACGTAGTGGCTGTCGTCGTTGGCCGAAGTCTGGGTCGTGGCACTGTTGAACGACGCCAGATCGGGGTCGTTGTAGACCTCGGGCAGTCCGATGTCAGCCCAGTTGTTGCACACCGGGTCGTCGACCCAGAACGACTGGATCGGAACCGTGGAGTCGGAAGCCCAGGTCATCGGGGCGCCGACGACGTTACCGACCGAACCCTTCGGCAGAACCGCATAGGACACCACACCCGGGTCCGACGGACGTGCACCGGCCGGTGCCGACAGGACCAACGCCAGACCGGCCACCCCGAGCCCCACAGTCAGAGCGCGCATTCACTCGATCATGCCAGTCAGTACAGCGTGCGGGTGCAGTAGGTCCGAGCCGGAGACGGATACCGCCAGGCGTACTCGCCGCTGGCTTTCGGGCAGGTCGAGCCATCACGGACGTCGAGCCGCTGTGTCACCTGCACCAGCACGCCGTTGCCGCGTGAGGTGCAGTCGGCCAGTCCCATCACGCCGGCGGGCATGCCGAGTTCGTAGCAGTGATAGGTCACGAGATTGGGCACCAAGCACAGCCGGGCCGTCGACGGATCGGCCAGTTTGGCGGGTAGATGCTGGTACTCGTCGCTCGGGCAGCTGCCCGCGGCGTCGGCGACAGCCCCGACGGTGTAGCTCGGGTCAGCGCTACAGGCCACCTTGGTGGCGCGCGCGACCTCTGGTGCCGACGGGGTGTCGGCCGGGAAGCTGACGCAGTCGCCGACGGCGAAGATCATGGCCGCGTTGCGTTCCGGTTGCGCAGTGCCACAGCCGACCGCAAATGCCAGGACGGCGATCAGCACGGCAACCAAGACCGGATTGCGCGTCATGGTTAGGCACAATCTCACGTTTCGTGCCGACACACCCAGAAAATCAGACGTCCCGGCCACCTGATGTGGTAGCCGGGACGTCGGGGCTGCAGATGCGGTCTACGTGGTATTGCGGTGCGTCTGGCAATCGGGGCAGACACCCCAGAACACCACCTCGGCTTCATCGACGACGAAGCCGCCGACGTCCGAGAGCTCGAGACAGGGTGCGGGCCCGATGACACATTCGACGTCGACCACCAAGCCACAGACTCGGCATACCAGGTGGTGATGGTTGTCGCCGGCCCTGGTCTCGTAGCGGGCGGACGAGCCGGCCGGCTCTATCTTGCGGATCAGACCGGCGCTGACACAGGCCCGGAGCACGTCGTAGACGGCCTGGGTGGAGACCGATCCCAGGGTTTTCCGAACCCGGACGGCAACATCGTCTGCGGTGGCGTGCGGCTCGGCAGCGAGTGCCTCCAACACCGCGACCCTCGGTGCGGTGACCCGAAGCCCCACGGCCCGCAAGCGGGCCCTGGGGTCGTCGTCACGAACCGGAGTCACCGCCCCAGTATGCGTCTTTCCTGGAATCGGTCAAGACTACCGGTGCTCAGCGGGGAGCTGTTGTCGGAGCACCGCCCTGCCCACCCGGGCCACCCGGGCCGAAACCCGGACCGCCCGGACCGAAACCGGGACCGTTCGGACCACCCTGCCAACCGGGACCGCCCTGGCCCCACGGGGCCATCGGCGGACCACCGCGGTGGTGGAACATCATTCCGGGACGCTCCCAGCCACCGCCGCCGTAGCGATGATGACCGCCGCCCGAGTGGACACCGAGCAAGAATCCGGTGCCGAACACGACAGCAACGATGAAAACTGTGCCCGCGACGATGCCGACCCAGGCCACCGCCTGGGTGAGACGGCTCTGCTTGCGGGGCTCCCCGTAGGCGGCTGCCGGTGCGGGCGCGGCGGGCGGCTCGGAGGTGACGACAGGGCCAGTGGGTTCGGAAGATGTATCAGTCATGCAACCCAGATTGCGAGTGTCATCGAAGCGCCGATCATGAATCGGCTATGAATTGGCTGTGAATGCTCACCAGGGCTTTATCGGGTTCACGGCGTACTGGATGACGCGGTACGGCGCGCCGCCGCCTGGGGTGGTGTTCCACTGGCTGATGAACACCCGCACCTCGTCGAGCGTCGATCCCGGCGAAATGTAGCCCCCATACGGCTGGGCCAGCCGGTTGTCCTCCGGCGGCGGTAACGCGTCTGCGGGGTCCGGCCAGTCACCGCCTCCGAACACCACCGTGGTCACAGGTGCCGTACCGAGGCCGGTCGGGTCGTAGGCGACCCGCACCTCCATGTTGCCGGTGCTGGCGTTGAAGTACGACAGCACGGGCTTGCCGTCGATCTGCCTGATGCTCATCTCGCCGATCCGGTCGGGCCACAGCGCGGTCGGCGGCTTGCCCCAGCCGCCTTTGGGCGACCAGCCCTGCCAGCCGGCCCGGTCGGTGAACGTCTGCGGTGTGGACCGGTACAGGAACACCGGTCCGCTGCGGTCGAAGTTGTTGGCCACGATGTACACCCAGCCGGTCTGCGACTCGGGTGTCGGGACGGGGTCGTAGTAGCCGCTGATCTGCGACTGCCCGCCGCCCTGATAGCTCGCGGGCCGCACTGAACCGGGTACGGTAGGCCAATTCCCCTGTGAGGCATCGGCTTTCACCAGTCTGGAGTTCTGCGGCACGAGGTTGTGCGTGGTGCTCACCATCAGGTAGTTGTCCCGGTTGATCGAGACCACACCGGCCGGCAACTGAGAACTGCCCGGCGGCGTCTTGTCGGCGAGCAGCGGCTTGCCGACGCCGCCGCCGGTGACGCCGTCGTAGCGGACCCCCGTGGGGTCGTCGACCGAATCCGGGTCCACATGCAACGCGACGGGTGAGTACCAACCACCGAAACCCACGGCCTGGCCGGCGAAGCTGTCACCGCACACCTGCAGCACGCGGCTGGGGAATTCCATGAACTCACACAGATCGGTCGCCCCGATGCCGTAATCCCCCGTGGGCGTTCCTGTTCCGGCTGCGGGACCGATCCGCTGCACCTGACCGGGAGCCAGTGGCGGCAGCACCGGATCAGAGGAGGGCGAGGGCGGATCGGCATGGGCCGAGGGCGCCTGCCACACCGCAGCGGCGATCACCGCCGCCGCGGCGAACCGGAGCGCTGTGGACACCCCGCTGGTCAGAGCTCGGCAGCCAGCAGCTCGGCGATCTGAATAGTGTTGAGCGCCGCACCTTTTCGAAGATTGTCGCCCGAGACGAAGAGTGCGAGACCACGCCCGTCGGGTACACCCGGATCTTGGCGGATCCGACCGACGAGTGATTCATCGATACCGGCGGCAGCCAGTGGCGTCGGTACGTCGACCAGCTTGACACCGGGGGCAGCGGCCAAGAGTTGCCGGGCGCGTTCGACCGAAAGCGGTCGGGCGAACTCGGCATTGATCGACAGCGAGTGCCCGGTGAAAACCGGCACCCGCACGCACGTACCCGATACCAGCAGGTCGGGGATACCCAGGATCTTGCGGCTCTCGTTGCGCAGCTTCTGGTCCTCGTCGGTTTCCCCCGAGCCGTCATCGACCAGAGAGCCGGCCAACGGAATCACGTTGAATGCAATCGGCGCAACGTATTTCACAGGCTCTGGGAACGCCACAGCCGAGCCGGCGTGCACCAGAGCCTCGGCGCCGTCGACCACAGCGCGGGTCTGCGTGGCGAGTTCCTGGACACCGGCCAGGCCACTGCCCGACACGGCCTGGTAGCTGGAGACGATCAGCCGCGTCAGGCCCGCCTCTTCGTGCAGGACCTTGAGCACCGGCATCGCGGCCATGGTGGTGCAGTTGGGGTTGGCGATGATGCCTTTTGAGAGAGACCGGGCACGGGTGGCGACATCCCTTTCAAAGTTGACCTCGGACACCACCAAGGGCACCTCGGGATCCTTGCGCCAGGCCGACGAATTGTCGACGACAACGGCACCGGCCGCGGCGAACCGCGGCGCCTGCACGCGCGACATCGTCGCGCCCGCGGAGAACAGCGCGATGTCCAGCCCGGACGGGTCGGCGGTCTCGCTGTTCTCGACCTCGATCTCCTGGCCGCGGAAGGTCAGCTTCTTGCCCTCCGATCGCGCAGAAGCGAAGAACCGCACAGAGGTGGCGGGAAAGTTCCGCTCCTCGAGCAGGGTGCGCATGACCTGCCCGACCTGGCCGGTCGCGCCGACTACACCGATCGAAACCATCTCAGCGTCCCGTTCCGCCGTAGACCACGGCTTCGTCGTCGCTGCCGAGGTCGAATGCCTCATGCAGGGCCGCGACGGCCTTGTCCAGCTCGGTGTCCTTGACCAGCACCGAGATCCGGATCTCGGAGGTGGAGATCAGGTCGATGTTGACGCCGACCTCGGCCAGCGCCTCGCAGAACGTGGCGGTCACGCCGGGATGGCTGCGCATGCCCGCACCGATCAGCGACACCTTGCCGATGTGATCGTCGTAGAGGACCTGGCTGAACCCGATCTCGTCCTTGAGTGCGGTGAGCTTCTCCACCGCACCGGGGCCGTTGTCCCGGGCGCACGTGAAGGTGATGTCGGTCTTGCCGTCCTCGATCTTGGAGATGTTCTGCAGCACCATGTCGATGTTTACGTCGGCCTCGGCGACCGCGCGGAACACCTTGGCGGCATAGCCCGGCACGTCGGGCAACCCGACCACCGTGACCTTGGCCTCGCTGCGGTCGTGGGCTACTCCGGTCAGGATGGCGTCTTCCATGGGGATGTCCTCGATCGATCCTTTGACGATGGTGCCCGGTTTGTCGGAGTACGACGAGCGGACATGGATGGGCACGTTGTAGCGACGCGCGTATTCGACACAACGCAGCATGAGCACCTTTGCACCGCAGGCCGCCATCTCGAGCATCTCCTCGAAGGCGACGGCGTCGAGGTGCCGGGCGTTGGGCACGATGCGCGGATCCGCGGTGAAGATGCCGTCGACGTCGGTGTAGATCTCACACACGTCGGCGTGCAGCGCGGCGGCCAGCGCGACGGCGGTGGTGTCGGAGCCGCCACGACCCAGAGTGGTGACGTCCTTGCTGTCCTGGCTGACCCCCTGGAAACCGGCGACCAGCACGATCTGCCCCTCGTCCAGCGCGTCGCGCAGCCGGCCGGGTGTGACGTCGATGATCTTGGCATTGCCGTGGGTGCCCGTGGTGATCACGCCGGCCTGCGAGCCAGTGAATGAGCGGGCCTGCGCACCCAGGGACTCGATAGCCATCGCGACCAACGCATTGGAGATCCGTTCACCCGCGGTGAGCAGCATGTCCATCTCACGTGGTGGTGGCGCGGGTGAGACCTGGCGGGCCAGGTCCAGCAAATCATCGGTGGTATCGCCCATCGCGGAGACGACCACGACGACGTCGTTGCCGGCCTTCTTGGTCTCCACGATGCGCTCGGCGACGCGACGGATCCGGTCGGCATCTGAGACCGAAGATCCGCCGTATTTCTGTACGACGAGCGCCACTGTCTGCCCTTCGAAAATGCGGGAATGAGTCGCATCAAGGATAAGGGAGACGCGCAGCTGGTTTTCCTCCCCCGGGCGGAGCACCCTCTGGTGGGGCGCTCAGGGTACAGCCAAGAAGCTGAACGGTTCCGCAGGTTGGAACTGCCCGTTGGCATCTCCGGCGTAGACAGTTGAGGAGATGTTCGATTCGTCAAAGGTCGCGATGCCGTACGGCCACACCGTCACGCGGCCCTTCGGGAAGGCCCGCGTGTGCTATCCGGAACCCCAGAGCCTGGTCACGATTACCATCGAAGCAGCCGCCATGGCGCGGGTTCCGTGGCGGGCACGAGCTGGATTCGGGGGACGGCAAATGAGCGACATTCCGCTACTCCGCAACCAGTCCGGCACAGCGCGTGACCGCGATCCGCACGCCTCGACCGACGAGCTGGAGGTCGAGGCCGCGATCGGGCGCAATGTGCGTCAGCTCCGTCAGCAGCACGGCCTGACGGTCGCCGACATGGCTACCCGGGTCGGTATATCCAAGGCCATGCTGTCCAAGATCGAGAACGCCCAAACGTCGTGCAGCCTCTCCACCCTGACGTTGTTGGCGAAGGGCCTGGACGTTCCGGTGACGAGCTTGTTCCGGGGTGCGGACGTGGAACGTCCGGCCGCGTTCGTCAAGGCAGGCACGGGTGCGCAGATCGTGCGTGAGGGCACCCGCGCCGGCCACAAATACCAGTTGCTGAGCTCGTTGCGCGGGGAGCACAAACGGCTCGAGTGCCTGCACGTGACGTTGACCGAGAAGAGCCAGACCTACCCGTTGTTCCAGCATCCGGGCACCGAGTTCATTTACATGCTCGAAGGCGTGATGGATTACGGCCACAGCCGCTCGGTGTACCGGATGTACCCCGGCGACGCACTGCAGATCGACGGCGAAGGCGCGCACGGACCTGTCGATCTGGTCGAGCTGCCGATCCAGTTCCTGTCGGTCATCGCGTTCCCGGATTCGCAGGTCTGACCGATTCCGCGCCGTGCCGGCCCGCGAACCCGGTGCCGCCGTGGCAGACAATCCAGACACGACGAGGACGACGAACTGTCGGAGCTCGAAGCCCGAGCCGGACGCTGGTTTGGGCGCCCGGCCGCGGGCGCGCTATTGTGTACGCGTGCAGCGGGTGCTCCTCCTCAGCCGCCGCGACGGGGTCTGACCAGACCGGCTTCCCGTCGCGGGTGTTTGGCGATGCGCCGGTCGAGTTCCCTTTCAACTCCCGGAGCAGACATCATGACCACCCCCGAAATTTCTGTCGACGCCTATACCTCGGTACGCACCATCACCACACCGTCCGGTTCTCGCCGGGACGGTCAGCCTTCCTGGAACACCCAGCGCGGATCCGCGATGCCGGTCAGCCGGTACCGCACCTTCGCCCACGAGGTCCCGGGCGGAAGCCCGGCATTTGGCACAGCGAATGTTCCGTTTGACCGCACCTGGCCGGACAAGGTGATCGGGCACGCCCCGATGTGGTGTGCGGTCGACCTGCGCGACGGCAACCAGGCCCTGATCGACCCGATGAGCCCGGAGCGCAAGCGCCGGATGTTCGACCTGCTGGTCCGCATGGGCTACAAGGAGATCGAGGTCGGCTTCCCATCGGCCAGCCAGACCGACTACGACTTCGTCCGCGAGATCATCGAGCAGGGCGCCGTTCCCGAGGACGTCACCATCCAGGTGCTGACGCAGTGCCGGCCCGAGCTGATCGCACGCACCTTCGAGGCCTGCGCCGGCGCGCCGCGCGTCATCGTGCACTTCTACAACTCCACCTCGATCCTGCAGCGTCGCGTGGTGTTCCGCGCCGACCGCGACGCCGTCAAGAAAATCGCCACCGACGGTGCCCGCATGTGTGTCGAAGAAGCCAAGAAGTATCCCGGCACGCTGTGGCGGTACGAGTACTCTCCGGAGTCCTACACCGGTACCGAACTGGAATACGCCGTCGACGTCTGCAACGCAGTCGCCGCGGTGATCCAGCCCACGCCGGAATGGCCGCTGATCGTCAACCTGCCCGCCACCGTCGAGATGGCCACCCCCAACGTCTACGCCGACTCGATCGAGTGGATGAACCGGCACCTGACCCCGCGGGACAGCATCATCCTGAGCCTGCATCCACACAACGACCGCGGAACCGCCGTTGCCGCAGCAGAATTGGGCTACCAGGCCGGTGCCGACCGGATCGAGGGCTGCCTGTTCGGCAACGGTGAGCGGACCGGCAACGTCTGCCTGGTGACGCTGGGCATGAACCTGTTCTCCCGCGGCGTGGATCCGCAGATCGACTTCTCCAACATCGACGAGATCCGTCGGACCGTGGAGTACTGCAACCAGCTGCCTGTGCACGAGCGCCACCCCTACGGCGGTGATCTGGTGTACACCGCGTTCTCGGGCAGCCACCAGGACGCCATCAACAAGGGCCTGGACCAGATGAAATTCGATGCCGATGCCGCCGACAAAGACATGGACGACATCCTGTGGCAGGTGCCGTACCTGCCGATCGACCCCAAGGATGTGGGCCGGACCTACGAGGCCGTCATCCGGGTGAACTCGCAGTCCGGCAAGGGCGGCGTCGCCTACATCATGAAGGCCGATCACGGGCTGGTGCTGCCTCGCCGGCTGCAGATCGAGTTCAGCCGCGAGATCCAGAAGCTGACCGACGGCGAGGGTGGCGAGGTGTCGCCGAAGGAGATGTGGGACGTCTTCTCCGACGAGTACCTGGCGCCGATCACGCCGCTGGAGCGGATCCGCCAGAAGGTCACCGCGGCCGAGGTCGACGGCGGCACCGACACCATCACCGCGATCGTGAAGATCAACGGCGAGGAGCGCGAAATCGTCGGCGCCGGCAACGGTCCGCTGGCGGCATTCGTCGACGCCCTGGGTGCCGTCGGCTACGACGTCAACGTGCTGGACTACTCCGAGCACGCGATGTCCTCCGGTGAGGAAGCACAGGCCGCGGCCTATGTGGAGACGTCGATCGGCGGGAAGACCGTGTGGGGCGTCGGTATCGCGACGTCGATCACGACTGCGTCACTGCGGGCCGTCGTGTCCGCTGTGAACCGGGCGGCGCGGGGCTGACCCGGGCCACATCCGACCTCGTTCTGGCCCGCCAGTGGACGAGTTGGTCTTGCCTGCGGTGCCGACCAATCTGACATTCCGATTGGTCGGCTGCGCGGTGTTCGTGACGATGGGCGCCGCACCCCGCTATCGAGGTGCACCCGCTCGAAGCCGACGCGTGGCGCAACCTCGACGCGGACCTGAACTTCCTGGCGCTCGGCCACGAGATCCGCCCGGAACTCTGCGGCGCACCAGACGCCGACGAACTCATACTTCCGGTTCGGCGGGGTCAGGCGGCGGCCGGCGCAGCAGGCCCGGTGTTGGTCTTTGTCGTGATAGTGCTCAACTTTCCGCTGGTGCTGCTGGACCGCTCCCCGACACTTCCACCTCGCTCACGGTCGGCCTCGCGGTGCTCCTGCTGTTTCTGGCCGGATGGACCGGCCATGCCGCATATCGCCGTGCCCGTATCCTCCTTCGACCTGGACTTCGATTGCACAGCAAGGGTTTTGAATTCGGTCGCGACAGATGGGCGTGGGCGGACGTCGAGAGCGTGCACGCGGTCGAGGTGCCGCTGTTGCTGGGCGGCACCGCCACCCGACTGCGGGTGAAGTTCCGGCCCGGCCACCGACCACAGCGCATGCCTTCTGACATCGACTTCGGTCTGTTCGACACCGGGAGCACGGGTCTTGCGGTCATCCTGCGGCAGTGGCTGCGCCGCTACGGCACTCCGTGACGTCGATCACGACTGCATCACGTCAGGCCACCGTTGCCGTCGTGAACCGTGCCCCACGTGGTTAACTGACGGACGCGTAGATCAGCTACGCATCCAACAACTCAAGGAGTAACCCGTGGACTGGGGATCGACGTGGGATTTTCTCTGGCACTTCCTGATCATCTTCGCCTGGATCGCTTACTTGCTCGTGCTGTTCCAGATTCTCGGCGACCTGCTCTGGCGTGACCATCAGACCTCCGGCTGGGTTAAGGCGATCTGGGTGATCTTCCTGATCATCTTCCCGTGGCTTACCGCATTCATATATCTGATTGCGCGCGGTAAGGGGATGGCCCAGCGCTCCGCCACCGCCGCCGCGGCTGCCAAACAGGAGACCGACGCCTACATCCGTGAGGCCGCCAGGCGTACACCGGCAGATGAGATCGCCGATGCGAAGGCCCTGCTCGATGCAGGCACCATCACCGCCGACGAGTACGAGATGTTGAAGGCCAAGGCACTCCGCTGACTGTCAGGACCGGTGGGTGATCAGAACAAGGTGAACTGGTCGCCCACCGGGGCGGTGTCAGAGAACTCTTCGACCATGGCGCCGCCGATCACGTCGTCCAACATATTCATGAAGTCGTCATCGGTGACGAGGGGAACACCGAGTTCCTTGGCGTGGTAACCCTTTCCGGATTCCGGAGCGGGCTCGTTGCACAGCACTACCGAGGTCTGCTGGTCGACGGCCTCGGCGTAGGCCAGACCCGCGTGCAGAATGCGTTCGATCAGCTCTTCGTGGGTGCGGGCCACCTCGGCTGACAATGCCACCTGCATGCCCTGCACCAGCGGCCGGCCGGGCACGTATACGCCCGGGTTGGCGTATAGGCACGGCAGCCGTGGCGCCATAACCTTCAGTGGCCGCAACTCTTCGTGGGTGACCTGGCCGTTGGGCCAGCGCCGGCGGCTGACTTCACGCAGCGGCAACCACACCTTGCGGTCCCGGGCCCGGGCCAGGGTGGGTTTGAGGATCTGGGCGAGCACCTGGGCGTCGTCGAGCGCATCGTGCGGGCGCACCTGGCTGACTCCCCAGTGTGCTGCCAACGTCTCCAACCGCAGGTTCTCGGTGCCCAGGTCCAGACGACGAGCCAGCTCGACCGTGCACATCACACTGTCGACTGGGAGTTCCGCGCCGACCAGCTCGGCCTCGGCGGTCAGAAAGCCATAGTCGAAGCCCACGTTGTGTGCCACCAGGGTGCGCCCACGCAGCACGTCGCCGAGTTGGTCGACGACATCACCGAAACAGGGCTGCCCTTCCAACATCTCCGCAGTCAGCCCGTGCACATGGGTGGGGCCCGGATCGACACCGGGATTGAGCAGGGTGGCGACGCTGCGCTCGATATTGCCGTCGTCGCTGACCGCCAGTGCGGCCACGCTGACGATGCGTGCCTGCCCAGGCCGGAATCCCGTGGTCTCCACGTCGACGACGGCCCAGCCCGCGCCCGGCTCAGCTGCCGGTCGGCCCCACGAGGGCCGGGCCGTCAATGGCGGTGCGGTGCTCATAGTCGCCAGGATGGCACGCAAGTCCGACAACCTCAGTCGGCAGGGCAGCGTGTCGTGCACCTAAAATCGCCGGAATGCTGACCCTGCGCGGACGTACCGCACTCGCGGCCGGAGCATCTGCACGCTGGGCGTCGCGGGTGAGCGGCCGAGGCGCAGGCGCAATGATCGGCGGCCTGGTCGCAATGACGCTGGACCGGACGATCCTGCGGCAGCTGGGCCAGGGCCGTCGCACTGTGGTCGTGACCGGCACCAACGGCAAGTCGACCACCACGCGAATGATCGCGGCTGCGCTGGCCACCGTGGGTCCGGTGGCCAGCAACTCAGAGGGCGCCAACATGGATGCCGGGCTGGTGGCGGCCCTGGCGGGCGCGCGCACTGCCAACCTGGCCGCGCTCGAGGTCGACGAGATGCACGTCCCGCACGTCTCGGATGCGGTGGACCCGTCGGTGATCGTGCTGCTCAACCTGTCCCGAGACCAGCTGGACCGGGTCGGTGAGATCAACCACATCGAACGCACGCTGCGGGGCGGCCTGTCCCGGCACCCCGACGCGGTGATCGTGGCCAACTGTGATGACGTCCTGATGACCTCGGCCGCTTACGACAGCCCCAACGTGGTGTGGGTGGCAGCCGGCGGCAGCTGGGCCGGCGACTCGGTCAGCTGCCCGCGGTCGGGCGAGATCATCGTCCGTGACAGCGGAGAGAGCCGGGCGTGGTACTCCACCGGAACCGACTTCAAGCGCCCCAGCCCGCAGTGGTGGTTCGACGACACCCACATCTATGGCCCCGACGGGCTGGTCCTGCCGATGGCGCTGGCGCTGCCCGGAGCAGTCAACCGCGGCAACGCCACCCAGGCCGTCGCGGCAGCGGTCACCCTGGGTGCCGACCCCGCTGCCGCGGTGGCGGCAGTCTCCGGCGTCGACGAGGTGGCCGGCCGGTACCGCACCGTGCAGGTGGGCTCGCACACCGCACGGATCCTGCTGGCCAAGAACCCCGCCGGATGGCAAGAGGCCTTGTCGATGGTCGACCAACGGGGCGCCGGGGTGGTGATCGCGGTCAACGGGCAGGTGCCCGACGGCGAGGATCTGTCGTGGCTGTGGGATGTGCGGTTCGAGCAATTTGTCGGAGACACGGCACGGTCACGCGTCGTCGTCGCGGCGGGCGAGCGGGGCACCGATCTCGCGGTGCGCCTCGGCTACGCCGGTGTCGAACACTCGCTCGTGCATGACACGGTCGCCGCGATCGACTCGTGTCCGCCAGGGCATGTCGAGGTGATCGCGAACTACACCGCGTTCCTGCAACTGAATCGGCGGATCTCATGACTGCGCACGCGAGGAGCATATGTTTGACAGGCGCGCACGCGAGGAGCACACGTTGACAGGCGCGCATACGAGGAGCAATTCAACGGTCAGCATCGGGCTCGTGCTCCCCGATGTGATGGGCACGTACGGAGACAGCGGCAATGCGGTGGTGCTGCGACAGCGGCTGCTGCTGCGTGGCATCGATGCCGAGATCGTGGAGATCACCCTGACCGAGCCCGTTCCCAACTCGTGTGACCTCTACACTCTCGGTGGCGCCGAGGATTACGCGCAGCGCCTGGCCACCAAGCATCTGATTCGGTATCCCGGCCTGCAACAAGCGGTTTCGCGGGGAACTCCGGTACTGGCGATCTGCGCGGCGATCCAGGTGCTCGGGCACTGGTATGAGACGTCGGCCGGCGAGCGCGTCGAGGGCGTCGGCCTGTTGGATGTCACCACGTCGCCACAAGAGGCCCGAACCATCGGCGAGGTGGCCTCGAAACCCTTGCTGGCGGGGCTGACGCAGCCGCTGACCGGTTTCGAAAATCACCGCGGTGGAACAGTTCTCGGCCCCGATGCCCGGCCGCTTGCGGCCGTCACCAAGGGTGCGGGCAACCGGGCCGGCGATGGCTACGACGGGGCCGTACAGGGCAGCGTGGTGGCCACCTATCTGCACGGACCATGCCTGGCCCGCAATCCTGAACTGGCCGACCATCTGTTGTCACGGGTGGTCGGAGAATTGCCTCCATTGGATTTGCCCGAGGTGCAAATGCTGCGCCGCGAGCGGCTCGCGGCGCAGCGGCGGGCCTAGCGCGCGAGCTGAATCAGCCGTCGAATGGCCACTTGTTACACGCCAATTCCGAAAACCCGTGTAATAACTGGCCACTCACTGCAAAACGGAAATCAGACCATGGCGCGGCGACCGGCAAGCGCGCGGCCCAGCGTGAGTTCGTCGGCAAATTCCAAATCCCCGCCCATCGGCAGGCCCGACGCGATACGGGTGACGGTCAGACCCGGGATATCGCGCAGCATCCGCACCAGGTACGTGGCGGTGGCCTCGCCCTCGGTGTTGGGATCTGTGGCGATGATCACTTCGGCGACGTCGACACCGTCGACGCGTTCACCGATCCGGTTCAACAGCTCACGGATGCGCAACTGGTCAGGACCCACTCCCGACAATGGGTCCAGTGCCCCGCCGAGTACGTGGTAGCGGCCCCGGAACTCGCGCGTGCGCTCCACGGCCTGCACGTCCTTGGGCTCCTCGACGACACACACCAGCGACGCGTCACGCCGGGGATCGCTGCAGATCCGGCAGCGTTCCGCGTCGGACACGTTGCCGCACACCTCGCAGAACGTGACCCCGTCGCGGACCCGGCCCAGCACCGCAGTCAACCGGTCGATGTCCGGCGGCTCGACACTCAGCAGATGAAACGCGATCCGCTGCGCGCTCTTCGGCCCGATGCCGGGCAGCTTGCCCAGCTCGTCGATCAGATCCTGGACAGGGCCTTCAAACACTCCGTGCTACCTACAGTCCCGGAATGCCGAGGCCGCTCAACCCGCCGGCCAGCGGGCCCAGCCGGCTCTGCGCCATCTGCTGCACCTGTGCCGATGCGTCGGCCAGCGCACCGACGATGAGATCCTGCAGGGTCTCCGGATCGGACGGATCGATGACCCTGGGATCGATCGACACTGCGACGACCTCTCCGCTGCCCTTGACGGTGACCCGGACCAGTCCCCCGCCGGCCTGGCCTTCGACCTCGGCTTTGGTCATCGCCTCTTGAGCGTCCATCAGCTGCTGCTGCATCTGCTGTGCCTGTGCGAGCAGTGCCGACATGTCGGGTGTGCCTCCGGGTTGCATGACAGGTCCCCTTGCCGTGTTGGTTGCGTCTTGGTCTCGACTTGGTTGCTCTCCGCTCGAGCGCGGCGGTTTGAGCTTCCAGCGTAGACGGCGCCCGGGCTACGGTGACGCCCGTGCGAGTCCCAGCCTGCCTGCGTGTCGGCACCGCGGTTGCCAGCAGCGTGCTCATTGCTGTCGCGACGGTGGCCGCCACACCCACAGCCCATGCCGCGCCCGCCAACATCGCCGGGATGATCGTCTTCCTCGATCCCGGTCACAACGGCGCCAACGACGCCTCGATCAGCAAACAGGTGCCGACCGGACGCGGCGGCACCAAGGACTGCCAGGCCAGTGGCACGTCGACCGATGACGGCTACCCCGAACACACCTTCAACTGGGACACGACGCTGCGCGTCCGGGCCGCGCTGACCGCCCTCGGGGTGCGGACCGCGATGACGCGCGGCGACGACACGTCGCTGGGCCCGTGCGTCGACGAGCGCGCGGCGATGGCCAACGCGGTGCACCCCAATGCCATCGTGGCCATCCATGCCGACGGCGGCCCCGCGAACGGCCGCGGCTTCCACGTGCTGTACTCCTCGCCGCCGCTCAATGCCGCCCAGGCCGGGCCGTCGGTGCAGTTCGCGAAGATCATGCGCGATCAGATCGCCGGCTCGGGCATCCCGCCGGCCACCTACATCGGGTCGGGCGGTCTGGATGGGCGGTCGGACATCGCCGGGCTCAACCTTGCTCAGTACCCGTCGATCCTCGTCGAGTGCGGCAACATGAAGAACCCGGTCGACTCGTCGCTGATGAAGTCACCGGAGGGCAGGCAGAAATACGCCGACGCCATCGTCCGCGGGATCACCGGGTTCCTCGGTTCGCAGCAGGTGGCGTCGGCGCGTTAGCTAGCTGCCCTCTACTTCCTTCTTGAGGTTGGCCAGCACCTCGTCCTGGATCTTGCGCAGGCCCAACGGGGCGAACGTCTTCTCGAAAAAGCCGCCCACGCCACCGGCTCCGGTCCAGGTGGTCTTGAGGTTGACCGACGACCCGGTCCCAGCCGGGGCAACGGTCCAGTTGATCACCATCGACGAGTTGGCGTCCTTCTCGATGACGGTGTGCCCCGCCACGTCGACAGTCGCCTTGACGTCGCGCACCCGCGATTTCGTCGCCTGCAGTTTCCAGGTGGCGACGGTGCCCGCACCCTGGCCCCCTTCGAGGACCTGGTAACCGCTGTAGTGCGAGGAAAGAATCTTGGGCCGCACCGTCTGGTAGTCGGCGATCGCAGCGAACACAGCGGCGGGTTCGGCGTTGATCAAAACGGTGCTGACCGCGCTGACCTGTCCCATCGGCGAATACTCCTTGTATCAATGACGTCGCGGTCTGATAACCGCGCTACTCCGAGTCGCATCGAGTGCAACCGCCGACTAGCGTATATGTGTGTCTGTTGTTCCGACTGACGCACAGACTGTCCACGCTGCCGGCGTACAGCGGCTTCTCGACAGCTATCGCGCCATAAAGCCCACCGATACGGTTCGCCTTGCCAAACCCACATCGAACCTGTTCCGCGCCCGTGACCGGCACGCCGGCAAAGGCCTGGACACATCGGGTTTGACGAATGTCATCGCTGTTGATGTGCAGGCATCGACGGCAGACGTGGCAGGCATGTGCACGTACGAAGATCTGGTGGACGCGACGCTGCCGCACGGGCTGGCGCCGTTGGTGGTGCCGCAGCTCAAGACCATCACCCTCGGCGGCGCGGTCACCGGTCTGGGGATCGAGTCGACGTCGTTCCGCAACGGGCTACCGCACGAATCCGTGCTGGAGCTGGACATCCTCACCGGCACAGGCGAAATCGTCACCGCGTCTCCGACCGAACACGCCGATCTGTACCGCTCGTTCCCCAACTCCTATGGAACGCTTGGCTATTCGACTCGCCTACGCATAGAGCTGGAACCCGTGAAGCCGTTCGTCGCGCTGCGCCACCTGCGTTTTCACGACTTGGACGATCTGGTCGCAGCGATGGACCGCATCATCGAAACCGGCGGTCTGCACGGCGAGAAGGTCGATTACCTCGACGGCGTGGTGTTCAGCGCCGACGAAAGCTACCTGTGCGTGGGCATTAAGACGACCACAGCGGGGCCCGTCAGCGATTACACCGGTAACCACGTCTACTACCGGTCGATACAGCATGACGGTGAGAATGGCGCGGAGAAACATGACCGGCTGACCATCCACGACTATCTGTGGCGGTGGGATACCGACTGGTTCTGGTGCTCACGGGCGTTCGGCGCACAGAATCCGACGATTCGGCGACTGTGGCCGCGCCGCTACCGCCGCAGCAGCTTCTACTGGAAGCTCATCGGCTATGACCAGCGGTTCAACATCGCCGACCGGATCGAGAAGCGCAACGGGCGCCCGCCCCGGGAACGGGTGGTACAGGACATCGAGGTGCCTTTGGAGCACTGCGGACTGTTCCTCAAATGGTTTCTCGACAACATCCCGATCGAGCCAATCTGGCTGTGCCCGCTGCGATTACGCGACGATCCGAAAACCGCCGGAACATGGCCGCTCTATCCGCTTCACCCACACCACACCTACGTCAACATCGGATTCTGGTCGTCCGTCCCGGCCGGGCCCGTAGCCGGGCACACCAACCGGCTTATCGAACGCAAGGTCAGCCAACTCGACGGACATAAATCGCTGTATTCGGACGCGTTCTATACGCGTGACGAGTTTGACGCACTATACGGCGGGGAAGCTTATAAGACGGTCAAGAAAACCTACGATCCCGATTCACGTCTACTTGATCTGTATTCGAAAGCGGTGCAACGGCAATGACAACATTCAGGGATAATTCGACGCACGCTCAGGCGAACAAACTCACGCTGGCCGAGATCCTGGAGATCTTCGCCGCGGGACAGCTTCCACTGAAATTCACCGCCTACGACGGCAGCGCCGCCGGCCCTGAGGACGCCGCGCTCGGACTCGACCTCAAGACCCCGCGCGGCACCACCTACCTCGCCACCGCGCCCGGCGATCTCGGGCTGGCGCGGGCCTACGTGTCAGGCGATCTGGAACCATACGGCGTGCACCCCGGCGATCCGTACCCGTTGCTGTGCGCGCTGGCCGAGAAAATGGATTTCAAGCGTCCACCGGCCCGGGTGCTGGCCCACATCGTCCGCTCGATCGGCATCGAACACCTGAAACCGATCGCTCCGCCGCCGCAGGAGGCCCTGCCGCGCTGGCGCCGTATGGTGGAAGGGTTGCGGCACAGCCGGGTTCGCGACGCCGAGGCCATCCACCACCACTACGACGTGTCCAATACGTTCTACGAGTGGGTGCTCGGCTCGTCGATGACCTACACGTGCGCCTGTTATCCGGACCCTGACGCCACCCTGGAACAGGCGCAGGAGAACAAGTATCGGCTGGTGTTCGACAAACTGCGGCTGCAACCCGGCGATCGCCTGCTCGACGTGGGCTGCGGCTGGGGTGCCATGGTTCGCTACGCGGCCCGCCACGGCGTGCGGGCCATCGGTGTGACGCTGTCGCGCGAACAGGCCGCCTGGGCGCAGCAGGCGATCGAGAGGGAAGGACTCGGCGATCTCGCCGAGGTACGCCACGGCGACTATCGCGATGTCACCGAGTCCGGCTTCGACGCGGTGTCGTCGATCGGTCTGACCGAACACATCGGCGTGCACAACTATCCGTCGTACTTCAATTTCCTGCAGTCCAGGATGCGTGTCGGCGCACTGCTGCTCAACCACTGCATCACCCGCCACGACAACCGGTCGGGTGCCACGGCGGGTGGGTTCATCGACCGTTACGTGTTCCCGGACGGTGAGCTCACGGGCTCCGGCCGGATCATCACCGAGGTCCAGAACGTCGGCCTCGAGGTGCTGCACGAGGAGAACCTGCGCCATCACTATGCGATGACCCTGCGCGATTGGTGCGCCAACCTCGTCGAGCACTGGGACGAGGCGGTGGCGGAGGTCGGGCTGCCCACCGCGAAGGTGTGGGGCCTGTACATGGCTGGATCACGACTGGGCTTCGAGACCAATATCATTCAGCTGCACCAGATTCTGGCAGTCAAGCTGGACGAGCACGGTAATGACGGCGGCCTGCCGCTGCGACCATGGTGGCACGCGTAACGGGCAGCGGCCGCGCAGGCTCATGCGAGTGCCAGGAACAATTTCTCCAACTCGGCCTCGGTCATCGGAGCGGCCCCGTCGGAGGTCCGCCCGGTGATGCACTCGCGCAGTCCGTTGGCCACAATCTTGAAGCCGGCCCGGTCCAGTGCGCGGGACACCGCGGCAAGCTGGGTGACCACGTCCTTGCAGTCACGACCCGCCTCGATCATCGCGATAACGCCGGCCAACTGGCCCTGCGCGCGCCGCAGCCGATTCAATACCGCGGCAATGCTTTCGTCGTCGCAATCCATGGTTCACATCCTTCTCTTTGACCTGATAACGGGGTACCCATGGGGGTATATCCCCACGGGTACCCCGTCATCGGAGTCATCGGATCACGATCCGATGAGTTGTGCGACCACTGTCTTGGCGTCGGCATTTGGGACGCGGTTGTAGGGCAGTTTCGCCAGAGCCATCCCCATCGCACAGGTGTCGGTAACCGCGGCCACGCTCAGGCCCGCGCCGATCGCCCCGGCCAACCACTTGGCCTTGGGAACGAACACACTGGTCAGGATGCTCGTCAAGACCAGGGAGCCGGCCACCAGGCGTACCTGGCGTTCCAGATCCCAGCGCTGTTTGCCCTCGACGACGTCAAGTCCATTGGCAGACCACGCGGTGATACCACCGTCGAGGATGTGGACATTGGACAACCCCGCGGCGCGGAGCGCCTCGTCGGCCTGCGTTGCTCGTGCGCCAGACCGGCAGACCAGGATCACATCTTCGTCGAGGTGCGCGGCGATCTCGCTGCGGTGCTCGCGTAAGAGGTCGAGTGGGACGTTGTACGCGCCGGCAATGTGAGCCGTCTCGAATTCCGCGGGTGTCCGCACGTCCAGGACACGCAGATCGTGGCCAGATCGGAGGCGCTCGTGGAGATCCTGGGCGGAGATGGTCGTGGCGACGGTCATGCTGACGATCCTTTCGCGGGAAACGGTGACGGAAGACCCTCAATCCGAGATACGGCGTGGGGTATGGTCCGTGCCATGGTATATATACCCCCAGTCGTATTGTCAACTGTGAAATAGAATACCCCCTGGGGTAGGTTGACATACCTACAGGGGTATCTAAGAATGAGCTGAGCCCCAGCCGTAACGAGGAGGAGCAGGATGTTTTTTCAGCAGTACTATCTGGACTGCCTGTCGCATGCGTCATATCTGATTGGTGACGAAAACACCGGCCGCGCAGTGGTTATCGATCCACAACGGGATGTGTCAGAGTACGTGGACGACGCCAGGGACAACGGCCTGACCATCGAACTCGTCATCGAGACACATTTCCACGCGGATTTCCTGTCCGGCCACCTGGAGTTGGCAAAAGCCACGGGTGCCAAGATCGTCTATTCCTCTGTCGCGGAAACCGAGTTCGAGTCGGTCGGCGTCGCCGACGGCGAGCGGTACTCGTTGGGCGATGTGACCCTGGAGTTCCGGCATACGCCCGGGCACACCCCGGAATCCCTGAGCGTGGTGGTCTACGAGCACGCCGACGACGAGGTGCCCTACGGGGTGATGACCGGCGACGCGCTGTTCATCGGTGATGTGGGCCGCCCCGACCTGCTGGCCTCGATCGGCTTCACCCGGGATGAACTGGCGGACAAGCTCTATGACTCACTGCACGACAAGCTGATGACGCTGCCCGACTCCACCCGCGTATATCCCGCGCACGGCGCGGGTTCGGCGTGCGGCAAGAACCTATCGACAGATCTGTGGTCGACCATCGGGGAACAGAAAGCAACGAATTACGCGTTGCGGGCACCCGACAAGGCGACCTTCATGAAGCTCGTCACCGAGGGCCAGCCACCGGCGCCCGGCTACTTCGTCTACGACGCGATCCTCAACCGCAAGGATCGAGAACTGCTGGACGAGACCAAAGCTCCGATCGCGATGACCTACGAGGAGGTCCGCGCGGCGATCGAGCGTGGCGCCATCCTGGTGGACGGAAGGACCCCGGAGGAGTTCGCGCTGGGCCACCTGCGACAGTCGATCAACATCGGGCTCGCGGGCCGTTACGCCGAATTCGCCGGATCGGTGCTCAGATCAGATGTCGACATCGTCCTGTTCACCGAGCCCGGTCAGGAACTGGAGGCCAAGAACCGGCTCGGCAGAATCGGCTTCGACCGCGTCATCGGCTATGTCGCCAACCCGTACCAGACGATGTTCGCCCACCAAGACGATGTTTCGGTGGCATCTCGGTTGACTGCCAAGGTATTCGACGAACGGGTCGCGCAAGTCAAGGATCTGCAGATCGTCGACGTCCGGAACCCGGCCGAAGTCGAGGCCGGCTCTATCCCGGGTGCAACCCCGATCCCGGTGGGGCAGCTGCCTTCTCGGCTCAGCGAGCTCGACCCCACCAAACCGACCGTCGTGTTCTGTGCGGGCGGCTATCGGTCGTCGGTCGCGGCGAGCCTGCTGCGGCACAACGGCTTCACCGATGTCAGTGACATCCTGGGTGGTTTCGGCGCCTGGGACGAAGCGCACCAGAACGCCTGACCACGAATAGCAGAGGAATCACCATGACCATCAAAGCCAAACATCAGATCCTGATCATCGGCGGTGGAACCGCCGGGATCACCGTCGCAGCGCGGATGCTTCGCAAAGGCTATTCCGATGTCGCAATCATCGAGCCGTCCGGCACGCACTACTACCAGCCGTTGTGGACACTCGTCGGCGGCGGCCAGGCGAAGGCCACGACGACCGCACGGTCCGAGTCGTCGGTGATGCCCAAGGGGGCAACCTGGATCCGCAATTTCGCCAGCGCCATTGACCCTGACAGCAACACGGTGACGTGTGCCGACGGCACCACGTACGAATACGATGCGCTGGTGGTTTGTCCAGGCATCCAACTGGATTGGAACCGGACGAACGGGCTCGAGGACACCCTGGGCCGCAGCGGGGTTTCGTCGAACTACCGGTTCGACCTGGCACCGAGGACATGGGAGTTCATCCGGAACCTCCGTTCGGGCACCGCGGTCTTCACCGTTCCTTCAGGCGCCATCAAATGTGCTGGCGCACCACAGAAGATCGCCTACCTGGCCAGTGATTACTGGCGTTCGCAGGGGGTTCTCAAGAACATCGACGTCCACCTGGTGATGCCCGGACCACGCCCGTTCGGTATTCCGGCGATCGCAGACAGCCTCGACAAGGTGATAGCCGATTACGGGATCACCTTGCACAGCAACTCCGAGGTGACGTCCATCGATGCGGCCTCGCGGAAGGTCGAGGTCTCCAGCGTCGCTGCCGGTGGGACCGACGCCATGTTGCCCTACGACATGGTGCACGCCGTACCGCAGCAGTCTGCCCCGGACTGGATCAAATCCAGTCCACTGTCGACCGGCGACGCCGCGGGTTACGTCGACATCGACAAGCACACCATGCAGCACGTGCGTTACCCGAATGTGTTCAGCCTCGGTGACGCCGGTTCATCGCCGAACTCGAAGACCGGCGCCGCGATCCGCAAGCAGGCCCCGGTCGTGGTCGACAACATCGACTCCTTCCTTGCGGGCAAACCACTGCTCGCGTCGTACAACGGATATTCGTCCTGCCCGATCGTCACCTCGTCGCACGCGATGCTGCTCGCCGAATTCGACTACGACCTGCAGTTGGCGCCCTCGTTCCCACTGCTTAATCCGACGACACCGCACCGGGCGTACTGGTACCTGAAGAAGTACGGACTTCCGTTCATGTACTGGAATCTCATGCTCAAGGGCCTGGCATAGATTCACGAACGGCGCAGGAGAATTCATGTGTTGTCCAGCGATGTGTCCTAGACGCGGGCATGAGTCGTCCGTCCTATCACCGCATGATGCGGCGATGAGCGTACTCGCATGAGCATCCTGGTTGCCCTCTTGCTCGGGGCGCTGCTCGGTGTCCTGCTGGGCCTGCTCGGTGGTGGCGGATCTATCCTGGCGGTACCGGCCCTGGTCTATGTGCTGGGACTCGGTATCGAGCAGGCGATTCCGATGTCCCTGCTGGTCGTGGGCATAGCTTCGGCGGTGGGTGCGTTGCCGAAAATCCTTGCCGGCCAAGTCCAGTGGCGATTAGCCGCTGTCTTCGCGGCGGTGGGTATTCCGACCACCTTCCTCGGCAGCGCCATCGGTCGGCATCTGCCGCAGTCGACGCTCATGATCGGCTTCGCCATCGTCATGTTGCTGGCCGGATTCCGGATGCTGAGAAGCAACGGCGGAACGGGCACCGCGTGCCAGGTGGGCGATTCGGGAATCAACTGGCGTCGCTGCGCGCCGAGATCCATCCCCGCGGGATTCCTCGTCGGTCTGCTCACCGGACTCTTCGGCGTCGGCGGTGGTTTCCTGATCATCCCGGCCCTGGTGTTGATGCTCGGTGTCGAGATACCCATCGCTATCGGTACGTCGCTGCTCATCATCGTCGCGAATTCGGTGGCAGGTGTCATCTCCCATATGAGCGGTACCAGCATCGACTGGGCGATCACCGCCGCGTTCGTAGGAACTGCGATCGTCGGGTCGTTGATCGCCGGGCATCTCGGTACCAAGGCCGACACCCGGCGTCTGCAACGCTGGTTTGCCTATCTGGTGTTCGCCGTCGCCGTGTACGTGCTGGTGGACACCCTGCTGGTGCGCTAACGGACCCTAGCCCTCGATCTTGCGCGCACCCAGTTCGTTCTGCAGGAGTTCCAACGCGACTTCCTCGGGGTCGCGGCGAGGCCCGGCCTCGCTCTGCCCGGCCTCGGCGAGCAGCTCTTCTTCCTCGTCTTCCGGGGACGGCGGTTCCGGCGGGGGCGCCAGGTCGGCTTCGGGAATGGAACGAGCCACCCGGGCCGGAACCTTTGGTGGCGCCTTGGTGGCACGTGGTGCAACTCGAGCGGGTGCTTCGCGGTTACCCGCTTCGCATCGGATCTGCCAGTCGACACCCAACGCATCCTTGAGTGCTTCCCGGATGACCTCGGCGTTGTGCGGCTCGATGACCCGCTTCGCCAGCTGAGGTGAAACATGCGAGAGCACAAGTGTATTGCCATCCAGCGCGAGCACTGTCATGTCGTTGATCATCGCGTCGAGAGTCTTGCTGCGCGCACGCACCTTGGCCCGGATCTCCACCCACGCGTTGCGCACGGCCGTGGTGTCCAACACGCCCGGCACGATCGACGGCGCGGGCACCTCTGGTTCCGGTGCGTGTGCCACCTCGACCGGCGCCGGCTCGGGGACCGGTTCGGGCTCGCGATCAGGCTCGGGCGCCTGCGCCGCAGCGGCAGGCGCCGGGTCGGGGACCGGCTCCGGCTCCGGCGGCGGGGCGGCCGCCCCCCGGCTGCGCCGGGTGTAGGTCTTGGCCGGCTCACCCTCCGATACCTGAGCCTCACCGGCCGGGATGGACATGTCCAACCGGTTTTCGATGCGTTCGATGCGCTGCAGCAACGCCGATTCGGTGTCGTGTGCCGACGGCAGCAGCAGCCGCGCACACACCACTTCGAGCAGCAGCCGGGGCGCGGTGGCGCCGCGCATCTCCCCCAGCCCGGCATGGACCACCTCGGCGTAGCGCGTCAACGTCGCCGATCCGAGCTGGGCCGCCTGCTCGCGCATGCGGTCCAGCACGTCGTCGGGCGCGTCGACGACGCCGCGGGCCGGGGCGTCGGGCACGGCCTGCAGCACGATCAGGTCGCGGAAGCGTTCCAGCAGGTCGGTGGCGAACCGGCGCGGGTCGTGACCGGCGTCGATCACCGCTTCAACGGCCCCGAACAAAGCCGCGGCGTCACCGGCGGCCAGCGCCTCGACGGCGTCGTCGATCAACGCCATGTCGGTGGCGCCGAGCAGCGCCAACGCCCGCTGGTAGGTGATCCGGTTGCCCTCGGCCCCGGCCAGCAGCTGGTCGAGCACCGACAGGGTGTCGCGGGGCGAGCCGCCGCCCGCGCGAATGACCAGCGGGTAGACGGCGTCATCCACGGTCACGCCTTCGTCACCACACACGCGCTCGAGCAACGGGCGCATGGTGCGCGGGGCCAGCAGGCGGAACGGGTAGTGGTGGGTACGCGATCGGATGGTCGGCAGCACCTTCTCCGGTTCGGTGGTGGCGAACACGAAGATCAGGTGGTCCGGTGGCTCCTCGACGATCTTGAGCAGCGCATTGAACCCGGCTGTGGTGACCATGTGCGCTTCGTCGACGATGAAGATGCGGTAGCGCGACTGCGCAGGCGCATAGAACGCCCGGTCCCGGAGTTCGCGAGTGTCGTCGACACCGCCGTGGCTGGCCGCGTCGAGTTCGACGACGTCGACGTTGCCAGGCCCGTTGGGGGCCAGCGCCACGCATGAGTCACACACCCCGCATGGCGTCGGCGTGGGGCCCTGCTCGCAGTTCAGCGAGCGGGCCAGGATCCGCGCTGATGAGGTCTTACCGCAGCCGCGCGGCCCGGAGAACAGGTAGGCGTGGTTGATCCGGCCCGCGGTGAGCGCCGTCGAGAGCGGCTCGGTGACATGCTCCTGCCCAACGACTTCGGCGAAGGTTGCCGGGCGGTACTTGCGGTAGAGAGCCACGGGTGCAGGCTACCTATCGGGTCGGACTATCAGGATCCGAGCAGCGACTCGGTGGCCGCCAGCAGCGCACACGTGGCCACGCCATCGATCGCCTCGTGCACTTCGGACAGCGAGGGGAAGGTCGGGGCGATGCGAATGTTCTTGTCCTCCGGGTCATTCCGGTACGGGAACGCCGAACCCGCCTCGGTCAGCGCGATACCGGCGTGCTTGGCCAGGGCGATGGTGCGCTTGGCGGTACCGGGCAACACGTCGAGGCTGACGAAGTAGCCGCCCTTGGGGTCGGTCCACGACGCGATCTTCGATTCAGCCAACCGGTCTTCGAGGACCTCGGCCACGAGCGCGAATTTCGGGGCGATCAGTTCCCGGTGTCGCTGCATCTGCTGCCGCACTCCCTCGGCATCACCGAAGAACCGCAGGTGCCGCAACTGGTTGACCTTGTCGGGGCCGATCGACTTCTTCCCCGCGTGCAGCGTGTACCAGGCGATGTTGCGGGCGGATCCGCCGAGGAAGCTCACGCCGGCCCCGGCGAACGTGATCTTGGAGGTCGAGGCGAATACCAGCGGGCGGTTCGGATTGCCCGCGACCTCGGCCAGGCCCAGCACGTCGACCTGCCGGATGAAATCGGGAGTGAGCGTGTGGACGGCGTAGGCGTTGTCCCACATCAGCCGGAAATCCGGTGCGGCCGTGTGCATTTGGACGAGTCGGCGGACGGTCTCCAGGGAGTAGGTGGCGCCGGTCGGGTTGGAGTACACCGGTACGCACCACATGCCTTTGATGGCCGGGTCGGCGGCGACCAGTTCTTCGACGAGGTCGACGTCGGGGCCGTCGTCGCGCATCGGCACCGGGATCATCTCGATCCCGAACGATTCGGTGATCGCGAAGTGCCGGTCGTAGCCCGGTGACGGGCACAGGAATTTGATTCCGGATCCAGCGGCTTCCGCTAGCCAGGGCCGCTCCGAATCCACGCCCCCCTGCAGCAGCGAGAACACGATGCAGTCGTGCATCATGGCCAGGCTCGAGTTGTCGCCCGCGATCAGGTTCTGCTCCGAGATACCGAGCAGCTCCCCGAAGATCTCCCGCAGTTCGGGCAGTCCATTCAGGCCGCCGTAGTTGCGGGTATCGGTGCCGTCACGGTCGCGGTAGTCATCGCTGCCGGGCAGGCCCAACAGCGCGTTTGCGAGATCCAGCTGCGCCGGCGACGGCTTGCCGCGGGTCAGGTCCAATTTGAGCTGTTTGGCCTGCAGCTCAGCGTAGTTGCGCTGCTGGAGTTCGTGCTGCGCGAGCAGATCGTCGCGGCCGAGGGAATGGAACGACACCGCGCGCCTTTCACAAGCGTGGACCCGGATGCCACCGGGATGATCGATGAAGGGGACCCCGCGCACCCGCCAGAGCCCATTGACCCTTGCTGCCTTCCGGCCCTGGGGGAGTTCACAGGATGGACGCCGCGCGGGGTCCACGGGCGAGTGTAGTACCCCGAGCCCGATGCCTCCGCGGCCCCAGGCGTACAGACGGTCCACCGCCGCACCGGACAAAGCCGGTTGCGCCTTCGGTTAGGATTGCCGACGGAGGATTCGCCTAGTGGCCTATGGCGCTCGCCTGGAACGCGGGTTGGGTTAACAGCCCTCAGGGGTTCAAATCCCCTATCCTCCGCGCTTGGGTCCGGGGTGTGACCTGCTCATACGCAGTCTGGTTGCACCCCGGCCCGCCACATCCGAGGAGGGGTATGGGCCGCACCGCCGCGGTGACCTGGCATGCGTCGTTCTCGGTCATCGCTGCCGGCCTTTACTTCTTCTTCGTCCTCCCGCGCTGGCCCGAACTCATGGGCGAGACCTCGCCCATGCTCGGCCTGGTGCTCCGGATCACCACCGGGGTTCTGATCGCACTGGCCGCGCTGCCGGTGTTCTTTACGCTGCAGCGCACGCGACGCCCCGAGTACGGCACCCCACAGCTGGCGTTGCGGCTGCGGACCTCGGCCGTCGTGTTCCACGTGCTGGCCGGTCTGCTCATCGTCGGCGCCGCGGTCTCCGAGATCTGGCTCTCCCTGGACGCCGCCGGCCAGTGGTTGTTCGGTATCTACGGCGCGGCCGCGTCGATCGCACTGCTCGGCATCCTCGGCTTCTATCTGGCGTTTCTCGCCGAATTGCCACCGCCTCCGCCCAAACCGCTCAAGACCAAGCAGAAGCGGGGCAGCCACAAGACTGAGGCCGATGTGGCCGAGGATTCTGCGGAAACGGAAGCACCGACCGACGTCGACGAATCCGAAGACTCCGAGGTCACGGAATCCACAGCGGAGGAGCCCGAAGTCTCGGTCATCGAAGCGGAGCCGAGCGACGCTTCGACGCCGGAGCCGATCACGGCCTCACAAGAGGACTCCCCGGAGGATGACGTCGCACGTCAGAAGGGCAAACTGCGCAACCGGCGGCCGACGAACAAGAGCGGGTTCTCGCGTCTGCGCCGGCACTCCCGCGACAACGTCGCCGTCGAGGACTGAAACCCCGCGCGTCGACACCGGTGCCCATGCGGGCGAAGATATATCCATGGGCAAACTGCGGTCACGCCGTTCCACGTCGGTAATCCTGGCGGTCCTTACCGCCTTGGCATTGGTGACGCCCCTGGTACCGGCAACAGCCGCGCCGGGCGATCCCCTATCCGCCGTCTCTGTGGTGCAACCGGCCGTGGCCCGGGTCGACACCAGGGTCGACTACCAACAGGCGTACGGCATCGGAACCGGCATCGTGTTGTCCCCCGACGGCGAGGTGCTGACCAACTACCACGTGGTGCAGGGCGCCAACGCCGTCAGCGCCACGGTCAATGGCCGGTCCTACCCCGCCGATCTGATCGGTTACGACCGTGAGCACGATGTTGCTCTGCTGCAGCTGCATGGCGCGGATGGTCTGCCGACGGCAACGATCGGTGATTCCAACGCACTGGCACCAGGCGACCCCGTGGTCGCTCTCGGCAATGCGCAGGGCAGTGACGCCCCGCTGACCCAGGAGGTCGGCACGGTCACCGCATTCGGCCGTACGGTCAACGCCGAGGACGAGTTGACCGGGAGCAGCGACGAGATCACCGGGCTGTTCGAGTTCGCCGCACCTGTGCGGGCCGGTGATTCTGGTGGTCCGGTCATCAACGGTGCCGGCCAGGTCGTCGGTATGACGACCGCGGCGTCGGTGAACTTTCGGATGGGCCCGGGCGGCAAGGGCTTCGCGATCCCCATCAACGAGGCGATGGCCGTCGCCGGGCAGATCCGCTCCCGCACCCCGTCGGGCTCCGTGCACATCGGGGCTCCGACCATGCTCGGCGTCGGGGTAGGCAGCACGCCCAGACGCGGCGGCGGCGTGATCATCCGGGACGTCATGCGCGGGGGCCCGGCCGAGGCCGCGGGCCTGGCGCCGGGCGACCTGCTGACCACGATCGACGGAACGTCCCTGGATTCGGCGCGGACCCTGACCCTGGTCCTGGACCGGCACTATCCGGGTGACGTCATCGATCTCACCTGGCTGGACCCCTCAGGTGCCCAGCACAACGGCAAGGCCACGCTGACCGCCGGGCCGTAACTACGCTCGACGGAGTGATCACACTCGACCGGCTGATCAACGTCCTGGGCGGCTACGGCGTCCATCTGCGGTACTGCTCCACGCCGCGGTCGACCGAGCTGCGCAGTGTCGTGATCCACGAACCCGGCCAGGTGGTCGGTGACGTCCTGATCGCCGTCGGTGCCGTCGGTGCCACCGAGGCGATCGCCTGGGCCACAGCAGCCCAGGCCGTGGTGGTCCTGGTCCGAGACACCGATGAGCCCGTTACCGACGACCCCGAGGACATCGCGGTGATGTCCGTCGATCCGCAGGTGTCCTGGAGTGAGCTGGCGGCCGTGGTGTACGGCCTCGTGCTGGAGGGCCGGGAAACCGAATCGGGCCGTGGCCCGACGGATTTGTTCGCACTCGCGGACAGTCTCGCCGATACGGTCGGCGGCTCGGTGACCATCGAAAGCCGGCGCTCGGCGGTGCTGGCGTACTCGCGCATGCAGCAGCACGCCGACCCGGCGCGGGCCGAGACGATCCTGAGCCGCGAGGCTCCGCAGCGACTGCGGGCGTTGTTCGAAGCGCGCGGGGTCTTCCGCCATCTGGCCGAATCGGACGAGCCGATGTTTGTCGCGGGCGACCCCGAGTACGGGCTGACCGGACGCATGGTGGTGGCCGCGCGAGCGGGCCGGGAACTACTGGGCTCGGTGTGGGTGACCTGCGCCGAGCCGCTGCCGGAGAGACGACGTACCGCGCTGGCCCATGGGGCCCGCCTGGTGGCCATGCATCTGCTGCGCTCGCGTGCCAGTGCGGACCTGGAACGACAGGTGGAGTCCGAATTGGTGCTGCGACTGCTCGAGGGCGCCGCCGACGCGACGACGGTCGCCAGCAGGCTCGCGCTACCGCAGACCCCGCTGCGCGTGATCGCACTGCGGGCGAACACTGCCGACGACCGTCATGCCCCACTGCTGCTCGCATTCGATCGGGCCACCACCGGTTTCGGCTGGTCCCGGCCGGGCCGCAGCGCGCTGGCGGGCAATACCGTCTACACCGTGCTACCCGGCGCCGAGGCCGAGGCCGCCGGCCGTTGGCTGACGGCACTGCGGGCCGCCTTGCCCGCGCAGGTGACGCTGCTGGCCGGAGTGAGCGGGCCGGCGACCGTGGCAGAACTGGCACCGGCCCGGCGCGAGGCCGAGGAGTGCCTGGCCCTGCACGAGGTGCGGCGCACCGGACCGGCCCCGGTGTACGACGAAGCCTGGGACGACATCTTGCTGCAACGGCTGCGGGCAGCCGCGCAGTCGGGACGGGCGCCGCAGCGTGGTCCGGTCGCCGAGCTGCGCGAACACGACCGGACCCACTCCACCCGGTACACCGAGACCCTGCGGGCATGGCTGGAGGCTCAGGGCGATCTGACCGATGCCGGGCAGCGGCTCGACGTGCACGAGAACACCGTGCGGTACCGGCTGCGCAAGATGGCCGAGGTGACCAATCTCGGCCTCGACGACGCTCGTAAGCGACTGGCAATGATGATCGAGTTAGCCGTCATCGACGGCCTGTCAGAAGCCGACAATCCGCCATAGCCCGATTGTCGAAATCGGGCAAACAGTGCCGTGGTCCCCGACCCCACCATGGGTGATGTCAGGGTGAACTTCGACCGCGGAGGTGGACGTCATGATGGGCGTCGAACGGATCGATGGTGGTCCGCGTTCGGCTGTCGTCGTGGGTGCCGGCATCGTCGGCCTGTCCACCGCGTGGTTCCTGCAAGAGCGTGGCGTCGAGGTGACCGTGGTGGACCGCACCGGGGTGGCCGCGGGGGCCTCCTGGGGCAACGCCGGCTGGGTCTCGCCGGCCCTGACGATCCCGCTCAACGATCCGGGCGTGCTGCGTTACGGACTGCGCTCGCTGGTCAACCCGGCCGCGCCGCTGCACATACCTCTGACGGCAGATCCCCGGCTGTGGTCGTTTCTGCTGCGGTTCGTCGCCAACTGCCGGCGTTCGTCGTGGACTCGGGTGGTCCGCGCGAACCTGCCGCTCAACGCGGAGTGCATCGAGGCCTACGACGTTCTGACCAGCAACGGCGTGGAAGCGCCCACCACTGACGGACCCATCACCGCGCTGTTCGAAACACCGCGCCAGGCCGAGCACCTGCTGGCCGAACTGAGCGGGCTCGCTTCAGCCGGTCAGACCGTCTCGATCACCCGGTTGTCCGGGAAAACGCTGCGCGAGCATGTCCCACTGGCGTCACCTGCGATCACCACAGGCATCAGTGTCGAAGGCCAGCGCTACGTGGATCCGGGCCGGCTCGTGCACGCCTTGGCAAAATCCGTCGTCGCCAGGGGCGGAACTATCCGCACCGGCGAGGTCACTGCCGTGCGGCCCACGGGCGCCCGCGTCAGGGTCCAGATGCGCGCCGCGGACCTGACTGCCGACGCCGCGGTGATCGCCACCGGCGCGTGGTTGTCACGGCTGGCCGGCCCAAAGGTCCGTACCCCGGTGCGGGCCGGACGCGGCTACTCATTCACGGTCCCGGTGGACCGCCCGGTTCCCGGACCCATATACCTGCCTGACGTCCGGGTGGCGTGTACGCCGTACCGGGGCGCGCTGCGGGTCGCCGGAACCATGGAATTCCGTTCGCCCGACGATCCGCCGCGGCCCGCACGGATGGAGGCCATCGTCGCCTCGGCCGCGCCGCTACTCGACGGCGTCCGCTGGGACGAACGCACCGACGTGTGGGTTGGCGGCCGTCCGATCACGCCTGACGGCCGGCCGCTGATCGGCGAGGTAGCACATGGAATCTTCGTCGCAGGCGGGCACGGAATGTGGGGGCTGGCACACGGGCCCGTCACCGGCCGGCTGCTGGCCGAATACGTCACCACCGGCAAGCAACCCGAAGCCCTGCGCGAATTCAACCCACTGCGTTAGGAGTTCACAGCATCCTGCCCCACTGCGGGCGACCGGGTCGTCAGGGGCGGTGTCCCGCCCCGCCCCTGACGGCAAACACACTTCATCATCAGGAGGAACCAGAATGACCACCAGCCAACGTATTTGGATGTCACCGCAGGCACACTCCCGCCTGCAGCACGAGCTGGCCAGGCTGCGCGAGCTGATCGCGACCGAGGCGGCCACCGACTCCGACGAGAACAGCGTCGCCGTCCAACGCGCCCGCCAGACCCGCATCCAGCACATCCACGACCTGCTGCTCAACTGCGTGGTCGGCGAGGATCCGCCGGACGACGGTGTGGCAGAACCTGGCATGGTGTTGACCGTGCGCTACGACGACGGCGACACCGAGGAGTTCCTACTCGGCGTCCGCGGCGCGGAATACGGTGACATGGAAGTGTATTCGGTGCAGTCCCCGCTGGGCACCGCGATTCTCGGAGCCCGTCCGGGTGAGCGCCGCAGCTACCCGGTGCCCAGTGGCAACCTGATTCCGGTCACCCTCATCTCCGCGGTCCCCTACGGGTTGCACCAGCCGGTCAGCAGCTATAAAGGAGCCACGGTCCTGCGCAACCATGGCTTCAGGAGGGCATGACCCTAGCCGCGCACGAAGCGCCTGAAGCGGTGAGCGCCTGCGCTATTCGCGGCGGTTGCCCTTGTCGTCCCAGTGTGCGGCGACCTTCTTGCTCGGCTGGACCCGCGGCGGTTCGCCCGGCATCTTGGGATAGTTGGGTGGGTACGGCAGATCGCCCAGGCCGCACTCCTCATCGGCGGCGACCATGTCCAGCAGCGGCGTGAGCGACTGCTTCTCGGAGTCGATATCGGCCCACGGATCATCGCGCCCGGCAACGAAATCCGGCACGGTTGCGATGGTGTAGTCATCAGGGTCGGCGTCACGCAGTTCGACCCAGCTCAGCGGCGTGGACACGGTCGCGATCGGGGTCTTGCGGGCCGAATACGCCGAGGCGAAGGTGCGGTCACGGGCATTCTGGTTGTAGTCGACGAACAGCCGCCGGCCTCGCTCCTCCTTCCACCACGACGTGGTCACCGCATCGGGTGCGCGGCGTTCCACTTCCCGGGCCAGCGCGATCCCGGCGCGGCGAACTTCTATGAAGTCCCAGTCGGTTTTGATCCGCAAGAACACGTGCACACCCCGGCCACCGGACGTTTTGGGATAGCCAACCAGCCCGAGCTCGTCGAGCAACGGCTTGAGTACGTCGCAGGCGATGGTCCGGGCCTCGTGGAAACCGGTGCCGGGCTGCGGGTCCAGGTCGATGCGCAGCTCGTCGGGATGCTCGGTGTCGGGGCAACGCACCTGCCACGGATGCAGTGTCACGGTGCCCATCTGGACAGCCCAGATGATCGCCGCCGGGTGGGTCACCTTGAGCGCGTCGGCAGTGCGACCGGATGGAAAAGTGACGCGGCAGGTCTGCAAATAGTCGGGATGCTTCTGGGGAACCCGCTTCTGGTAGATCTCCTCACCCTCGATACCGTCCGGAAATCGCTGCAGATGGGTGGGGCGGTCCTTCAGCAGCGTCACCATCCGGTCGGCGACACTGAGGTAATAATCCATCAACTTGCCCTTGGTGCCGTCTTTACCCAGCTTCGGGAAGTAGACCTTGTCCGGGTTGGTGAAGCGGACTTTGATGCCTTCGACATCGAGTTCGGTTGCAGGCGTTGCCACTAGCTCGTCTCCAGAACGTCGTAGAGGTCGTAGTTGAGCGGCACGTCGAGCTGGCCGAAGGTGCAGCTGGCCGGTTCCCGGTCGGGCCGCCAGCGCAGGAACTTCACCGCATGCCGAAATCGCTGGCCCTCCATCTGGTCATACGCCACCTCACACACCTTCTCCGGCCGCACCGGGATCCAGCGCTTGTCGGCCGCCGAGTTCCATCGGCTCGGATCACCTTCACGCATCTCGTCGCCCTCCCGCAACGGTTCCAGATCGGCCAGCAGTTTCAATCGGTCTTTGGCGGTGAACGACGCTGCACCGCCGATCATTTGGAGCTCACCGTCATCGCGGTACAAGCCCAGCAGAATCGACCCGACACCTTCCCCACTCTTGTGGATGCGGTAACCGATGGCCACACAGTCGGCGTCACGGTGATGTTTGACCTTCACCATCTCCCGCTTGCCCGGCAGGTACGGCCGGTCGAGCCTCTTGGCGATCACACCGTCGAGCCCGGCGCCCTCGAACGTCTCGAGCCACTGGGTACCCAGCGCAGGATCCTCGGTGGTGCGGGTGACGTGACACGAGGCTTGTCGTGCTCCTCGCGTGCGCGGAAGATTCTCATGGACCGCGTCGATCAGGGCTTCGCGTCGGATCCGGAACGGCTCGTCGAGCAGGGAATTCTCGCCCGTCGCGAGCGCGTCGAAGCCGATGAAGTGCGCGGGTGTCTGCTCGGCGAGCATGCGGATCCGGGATTCAGCCGGGTGGATGCGCTGCGACAGCGACTCCCAATCCAACCGGACACAGCTCCTCGCGTCCGCATCGATCTCCCGCGGCACCACCACTTCTCCGTCCAGCACACAGCGGTCGACGAGTTCGTCGCGCAACGCGTCGAGCAGCTCGGGAAAGTATCGGCCGAGGTCTTTGCCACTGCGTGACTGCAGCATCACGTCGTCGCCGTCACGAAAGACCAGCGCCCGAAAGCCGTCCCACTTGGGCTCGTACGACCACACCCCGGCTTCATCGGGCACGTTGACCTGCGCCTTGGCCAGCATGGGTTTCAGCGGAGGCGCTACGGGTAGGTCCACAGGTTCCATACTCACGTAGACCGGGGAAGCCGGGCAATGTCATCGTGGCGGTCCGGCGGTGGGTGGGACCGCGAGAATGAAGCGATGCAACTGCCCGTCATGCCGCCGGTCTCCCCGATGCTCTCGAAATCGATCGCCGAGATCCCCGCCGGCATGTCGTATGAACCCAAGTGGGACGGCTTCCGGTCGATCTGTTTCCGTGACGGCGACGAGGTCGAGTGGGGTAGCCGCAACGAACGCCCGTTGACGCGGTATTTTCCCGAACTGGTGGCGGCCGCTACGACGGAACTGCCGCTGCGCAGCGTCATCGACGGCGAGATCGTCCTGCCCACCGGCAACGGCCTGGACTTCGAAGCATTGCAGCTGCGGCTGCACCCGGCCGCGTCGCGCGTGCGCATGCTCGCCGAGCAGACACCGGCCGCGTTCATCGCGTTCGACCTGCTCGCTCTGGGCGACGAAGACTACACCGGACGCCCGTTCACCGAGCGGCGGGCGGCCCTGATCGACGCCCTGGGCGCGCACGCGAGGAGCAAAACAATCTCGGGCTCGGGACCATCGATCCACCTGACCCCGGCGACCACCGACCTCTCGACCGCGCAGCGGTGGTTCGCCGAGTTCGAGGGCGCCGGACTCGACGGGGTGGTCGCCAAACCGCTGGACCTCACGTACCAACCGGACAAGCGGGTGATGTTCAAGGTCAAGCATCAGCGCACAGCCGACTGCGTGGTGGCGGGCTACCGCCTGCACAAATCCGGCCCCGACGCGATCGGCTCACTGCTGCTCGGACTCTATGAGGACGACGGCACCCTGGCATCGGTCGGCGTCGTCGGCGCCTTCCCGATGGCTAAACGCCGGGCATTGTTCACCGAATTGCAGCCACTGGTCACGGGGTTCGAGGGCCATCCGTGGAATTGGGCGGCGCAATTCGACGAGGAAACCCAGCGCCGGTACGGCGGTTCACGCTGGAACGCCGGCAAGGATCTGTCGTTCGTACCACTGCGACCCGAACGGGTCGTCGAGGTGCGCTACGACCACATGGAAGGCCGGCCTGGGGCGAGCGAAGCGACGGGGAGAAATCAACGATTCCGCCACACCGCGCAATTCAACCGGTGGCGGCCCGACCGCGATCCACGCTCGTGCACCTATGAGCAATTGGACCGGCCGGTGAACTTCGAGTTGAGCGATATCGTGCCGGGTCTTCGCACACCATCGTGAACTGAGCGCTCCCGTTTACCGGTCGCCGTCATCGGGCATCCACCGCCACGTCTGTGACAGCATTTCAGGATCTGCCGCTGGCTGACCGGGACCGGGAGTGGGACGGCGCCCTGGGACCGTCATTAGCTAGATTGCGGGCGTGAGCCTCACCCCGGCCGGACGGTTCGCGCCGAGCCCGTCGGCCGACCTGCATATCGGCAATCTGCGCACCGCCGTGCTGGCCTGGCTGTTCGCCCGGTCGACCGGACGACGGTTCCTGTTGCGGGTCGAGGATCTCGACGACCGGACGTTCAGCGATATCGGCACCCGCCAGGTCGACGACTTGGCGGCGATCGGATTGACGTGGGACGGCCCGGTGGAGTGGCAGACCGGACACCGCGAGCGGTACGACGCAGTCATCGAACAGTTGCGGGACGACGGCCTGCTCTACGAATGCTATTGCAGCAGAAAAGATATCGCGCAGGCACCACAAGCCCCGCACGCTCCGCAGGGCGCCTACCCGGGCACATGCCGGGATCTGACCGATACGCAACGCGCACAGCGCCGGGCCGAGTCCGACCGCCCGCCGGCATTGCGGCTGCGCACCGACACCTTCGTCGGCACCGTCGCCGACTTGCTGCACAGCTCCTATACCGGCATCGTCGACGACTTCGTCGTGCGTCGCGGCGACGGCGTCCCCGCCTATAACCTCGCCGTGGTGGTCGACGACGCGGCGACGGGTATCGACCAGGTGGTCCGCGGCGACGATCTGCTGAGTTCCTCGCCGCGGCAGGCCTATCTGGCCCGCTTGCTGGGATACCCCGAACCGACGTATGCCCATGTGCCGCTGGTGCTCAACGAAGACGGGGCCCGGCTGGCCAAACGGGACGGCGCGGTCGCCCTGGCTGAGATCGGTGTCGACCGTGCACTGGCACAGATCAGCGCGTCACTGGGCTGGCCCCCGCTCGACGTCGAGGGCATGCTGCAGCGATTCGACCCGGCCCTGCTGCCGCGTCATCCGTGGATATATCGACCCAACTGAGCGTGCGCAAACTGCTGCCAAATGCGCCGTGGCGGGCAACAGACACGCACGCTCGGCGAAATGCAGGCGCCTAGACAGCGACGGGAAGGGTGGACATGCCACGCAACGTCAGGTTCGGCTTGTACTCCGGCTCGCCACTGAGACGGGCATTCGGGAACCGTGCCGTCACGGCCGACAGCGCCACGGCAGCCTCGAGGCGGGCCAGTGGCGCACCCAGGCAGAAGTGGGGCCCCTTGCCGAACCCCAGATGGCGGATACCGCCACGGTCCGGGTCGAACTCGTCCGGCCGCTCGAACACGGCCGGGTCGCGATGCGCGGCAGCCAGCAACATCAGCATGGTGTCCCCCTTGGGAAGGTGAACATCGCCGATTGTCATGTCCTCCCCGGCAATTCGGGAGACCAGTTGCACCGGAGGGTCGTAGCGCATGGTCTCCTCGATCACGCTCGACACCCGAGCGGCGTCACTGCCGAGGGCCGTCCACTGCCGCGGATGCCGCAGCATCGCCAGCACCGCGTTGGCGATCAGGTTCACCGTCGTCTCGTGCCCGGCGATGAGCAGTAGATCGCAGGTGGCGATGATCTCCTCCTCGGTGAGCTGGTCACCGGATTCCTCAACCTGGACGAGCGCCGACATCAGATCCTCCCCCGGCTTCCGCCGCCGTTGGGCGATCAGGTCCCGCAGGTAGTCGCTGAGCCATCTACCGGCGGCCATCTGCTGGTCGAACAGATCGGACACCGAGCCGGTCATCGCCAGGAACGGGTCGAGCGCCTGGGCCAGCAGTGCCGACGCTTCCCGGAACTTGGGCTCGTCCTCGATCGGTACGCCCAATAGCCGGCAGATCACCGCGACCGGCAGCGGGTAGGCCAGCTCGGCAACCGCGTCGAACGAACCGGCACCGGCCTCGGCCTGGTCGAGCAGACCGTCCACCAGAGCCCGAATGTCGGGTTCGAGCGCGTTGACCACCTTTGGCACGAATGCCTTACTGACCAGTCCACGCAGCCGCGTGTGGTCAGGTGCGTCGAGAAACAGGAAGCTGGCGGGGCCACGTTCTCGAGCCCCGTCCTCGTATGCAGGTGCGCGTTGCGCCACAGTGGACTTTCTGCGGTCGCTGCACGATGCCGGATGCCGCAGCACCGCGTCGCACTCGGCGAACGTGGAGAACACCGCGACGTTGGCCTCGGGTATCCGCAACGGGCCGCGCTCGCGGATCCGCCGGTATGACGGGTACGGGTCGGCTCGGTTGGCGGGATCGAGCAACTGCAGCAGGAGCAACTGATCTTCTGCGACGGTCGTCATCTACTTATTGTGCACGCGTTGAAAAAGAGGGCAGGTCAGCGTCACTTCCGCACCGGGGTGCCGGTGCCGTAGTAACGCCCCAAAACGTGCGTCCGCAGCTCATCGAACTCACCCGCCACGATCGATGCCCGGATCTGGTCGACCAGCCGGATCACAAATCGCTCGTTGTGGATCGTGCACAGCGTCGCCGACAACATCTCCTTGGCCTTGAACAGATGCCGGATGTAGGCGCGGGAGTAGTTGGCGCAGGTGTAGCAGTCACATTCAGCGTCGATCGGGGTGAAATCCCGCTTGTACCGGGCGCCGGTGATGTTGAACCGCCCGGTAGCCGAGTAGACCGCCGCGTTGCGGGCCACTCGTGACGGCGACACACAGTCGAAGGTGTCCGCGCCGGCCGCCACCGCATCGAACAGGTCGTCGGGTTCGCTGATCCCGAGCAGGTGGCGCGGCTTGTCGGCGGGCAGCTCGCTGCTGACCCAGCCGACGATCGTGGCCAGGTTCTGCTTCTCCAACGCGCCGCCGATGCCGTAGCCGTCGAACCCGTGGCCGTCGGCAGTGCGAATCTCGGTCAGCCCGCGCGCGGCCTGCCGCCGTAAGTCCTCATATTGGGCGCCCTGCACCACTCCGAACAGCGCCTGCCGCGGCCGCTCGGGTGAGCGGGCCTGCAGCCGGTGGTGCTCGGCCAGGCACCGCACCGCCCACTCGTGCGTACGCTGCACCGAGCTTTCCTGGTAGCCGCGGGTGTTGACGAGCGTGGTGAGCTCGTCGAACGCGAAGATGATGTCCGCGCCGAGTTTGTTCTGGATACCGATCGAGACCTCGGGCGTGAACCGATGCTTCGAGCCGTCTACGTGTGACCGGAAGGTAACCCCGTCCTCGTCGACGACCGCGAGCCGCTCCTTGCCCTTGGCGATGATGTCGTCGGTCTGCAACCTGGCGGTGTCCATCGCCAGGACTTTCTTGAACCCAACCCCCAGCGACATCACCTGGAAGCCTCCGCTGTCGGTGAAGGTCGGGCCCGGCCAGTTCATGAATGCGCCCAACCCACCTGCCTCGGCCACGATGTCCGGACCGGGCTGCAGGTACAGATGGTAGGCGTTGGCCAGGATTGCCTGGGCGCCAAGCTGTTTCATGGTCTCCGGCAAAACAGACTTGACGGTGGCCGCGGTGCCTACGGCGATGAATGCCGGCGTGCGGATGTCGCCGTGCGGAGTGCGGATCACCCCGACCCTGCCGAGCCGGCCCGGCAGCTCAGCTTCCACGGTGAAGTACGGCTCGCCCACAAGCAGGTATTCAACCGGATGCGCGTCCGACTTCCGTCATGGGGCGCACGCGACCATACTCGGTTGTCGTGAAGCACAGATTCGTCGTCGCCGCTGGAGTCGCGACGTTACTGGCCGGGATTGTCGGGTGTTCGTCGCAGAATTCGGGTTCGCCGGGTGGTTCCCAGGCGCCCGGGCCGACGGCGCCCGGCCACGAAACCTCGACGTCCATGCTGCCGCCGGTGGCGCCCGCGCAGTCCGATCAGGTCCGGGTGATCTTCGGCACCAACGATGCTGCCCCGTTCACCGGGATCGGTTGCGAAACCAAAGACGGGTTGACCACCATCAACATCGAGGGTCACCTGCACACCACTGTCGAACTCACCGACGGTGACACACCGTCGGTGAAGTCGGTGAGCATCGGCGATATCGGTTCCGACGGACCGGCACTGGCCTACGTCGAAGGCGTGTCCGGCACGCCTGTGGTCGCTACCCACGACGGCAAGAACTACACGGTGACCGGCAGCGGTATGGGCTCCAACTCCGCCAGCACCGAGCCTCCGGTCGACACACCGTTCGACATCGCCGTCACCTGCCCCTGAGGAAGGCGGCGGTCACCTTCGGTGACATCGGAATAGTTTGGGGCACAGGATAATTCGGGTAAATCACGGAACCGTTCGTCAGGGTTTAGCAAGGTCTGTATGATGCTGAGCCTGCGATCTTTGCCGATGCTGGGCTAGACAATTCAGCCAATCCGTCGCCACCACCGGCTGCTCACCCCATACTGCTCAGGATGGTCCGTCACCGTCGACGGGCCGCATACCTGGAGGAGAACAGTGATGAAACGTGGGTTCGTGGTAACCGTCGGGGGCGCGGCGATCATCATCGCCGGATTGTCGGGCTGTTCGTCGAGCGAGAAGAAATCGGAATCGGGTGATTCGTCGGCGACGGCCTCGGCGACGGCGACAATGTCGGCACCGGGAGGCGGCGCCACCGCCACCACAGGGACGGGTACCGCCAGGGTCACCATCGACGGCCAAGACCATCAGGTCGAGGGTTCAGTGGTGTGTGCGACGGTTGCGAACACCGTCAGCTTGGCCATCGGACAGGCACCGACAGGGGTCAGCGCGACCCTGACGCCCGGTGACTCGCCGACTGTCACAGCCTTGGCGCTGGGCAACATCGACGGAGTGTCACTCGGCTACACGCCCGGCGTCCCCGGTGGTAGCGCCGAGGCCACCAAGGACGGAAACACCTACACCATCAAGGGAAATGCCACCGGAATGGATATGGCCAATCCGACGGCAGGAGCAGTCACCAAGTCGTACGAAGTGGAGATCACCTGCCCCTGACGCCATAGCACCGCAGAAAGACACGCCGAAGCCCTCGTCGAAGACGAGCTCGACGTCGGCGGTATGTGATGTGCTTGGTCCATGGTGGCCAAGCGAATTCTGTGTTTCGGTGACTCACTGACGTGGGGCTGGGTGCCCGTCACGGACGGCGTACCCACAGAACGGTTCCCGCGCCACGTCCGCTGGACCGGGGTGCTGGCCGACCGGCTCGGCGCGGATTACGAGGTGATCGAGGAGGGTCTCAGCGCCCGCACCACGAACATCGACGACCCGACCGATCCACGGCTCAACGGTGCTGCGTATCTGCCGTCCTGCCTGGCTGCCCATCTTCCCCTCGACCTGGTCGTCGTCATGTTGGGCACCAATGACACCAAGGCGTACTTTCGGCGCGAGCCGCTGGACATAGCGCTGGGCATGTCGGTGCTGGTGACCCAGGTGCTCACGAGTGCCGGCGGGGTGGGCACGGTCTATCCCGCGCCGCAGGTGCTGATGGTCGCGCCGCCACCGTTGGCACCGATGCCGCATCCGTGGTTTCAGCTGATCTTCGAAGGTGGACAACGCAAGTCGGCCGAGTTGGCGACGGTCTACGGTGCACTCGCATCGTTCATGAAAGTCCCGTTCTTCGACGCCGGCTCGGTACTGACCACGCAGGGGGTCGACGGTATTCACTTCACCGAGGCCAACAATCACGATCTCGGCGTGGCCCTCAGCGAGCAGGTCCGCGCGCTGGTGCCGGCATGAGCCGGCGCGTCCTGAGCGTGCTCACGCTGCTTGGTCTGCTGCTGGGGGTTGTCAGTTGCTCGTCGGCACCGAAGCCCGCTGACGTTTTCGCGTCCTTCGCCGATGCCCTGCAACGCAAGGATGCACATGCGGCCGCGGAACGGACCAGTGATCCGGCCACGGCCGAAAAGACGATCACCGCGATGTTCAACGGCATGGGCGAGCACGCCAAGCTGACCGTCGCCTCGTCACCCGCCGAGGGCCAGGAGAACGGTTTCGACCTGAAATACCAGTGGTCCTGGGGCGAGGGACACGACTTCGGATATGACACCACCGGATCGGCCGCCAAGTCCGGCGACAACTGGCGCATCACCTGGTCGCCGGCGTTGTTGCACCGTGATCTGCAGGACGGTCTGAGTTTTCAGTACAGCCAGGACAGCGAGCTGCAGACTCCCGTGCTCGACCGGACCGGTCAGCCGTTGATGAACTGGCAAACCGTCGGGGTCATCAACCTGGACCGCACCCATCCGGAATCGGCAGCCGCCCTGGCAGCGCTGCTCACCCAGTTCGACCCCACCATCACACCGGATTCCATTGCCGCACAGTTGAACTCCACGCAGGACGACCGTGTCACCGTGATCAAGCTGCGTGAGGACGACTTGGCCAAGGTCCGCGATCAACTCACTCCGATCCCTGGCGTCACCGTCGTCGAACAGGGCGAGCTGCTCACGGCCAACCGGGAGCTGGACTCCCCGGCGATCAGCGGGCTGGAACCGCTCTGGCATGACCGCATCACCCGATCCGCGGGATGGTCGGTCTATCTGGTCGACGCCAAAGGCGCCCCGGCGCAACGGTTGATCTCCACCCCGCCAGCCCCGACCGAGCCGGTGAAGACCTCGCTGGACATGCGGCTGCAGTTGCTCGCCCAGCGCGCCGTCGCGACCGAATCCCGGCCTGCGGTGTTGATCGCCCTGTCGAGTTCGACGGGTGGCGTCCTGGCCGCCGCACAGAATGCGGCCGCCGATCCGCAAGGGGCGATCGTGTTTTCCGGGCTCTACCCACCGGGCTCGACATTCAAGACCATCACCACCGCTGCCGCGCTCAAGGCCAACCTCGTGACGCCGCAGACCCCGGTCGCCTGCCCCGGGCAAGTAACCATCGAGAACCGGACCATCCCCAACGAGGACAACTTCGATCTCGGGACGGTGCCACTGAGTTCGGCGTTCGCGCATTCGTGCAACACCAGCATGGCGGCGCTGGCCGACAAGCTGCCCGCCGACGCTCTGACCAACACCGCGCGCGACTTCGGCATCGGTGTGGACTTCACCGTGCCGGGACTGACGACCGTCACCGGGAAGGTGCCCAACGCCGACACCGCCGCACAGCGGGTGGAGAACGGTATCGGCCAGGGCACCGTCACGGTCAGCCCGTTCGGCCTCGCGGTCGCCGAGGCCAGCCTGGCGCATGGTTCGACCATCGTGCCGATGCTGGTCGACGGCGAGAAGACCACCTCCGACAAGCCCTCGGTGCCGTTATCACCCGACGTCGTTGACGCGCTGCGCGCGATGATGCGCCAGACGGTGACCGAAGGCACCGCCGCCGAACTCAGCGACATCCCCGATCTCGGCGGCAAGACCGGAACGGCCGAATACGGCGACAACACCCATTCCCACGGTTGGTTCGCCGGCATCGTGGGCGACATCGCGTTCGCGACGCTGATCGTGGGCGGGGACTCGTCGACCCCCGCGGTCACACTCACCGGGGAATTCCTGCGCCCGGCGCTGGCCAATACCGGCTAGTGGGTTTGTGGCCTCACCCGCCGGTCGCGAGTTCCAAGCTCTTGAGCGAATCCTCCAGGTGCCCGAGTATCCGCTGCAGATGCGGCACACTGCGCCGGCAACCGACCAGGCCGAAGTCGAGGTTGTCGGCATTGTTGGCCAGGGTGATGTTCATCGCCTGCCCGTCCAGCGCGATCGAGAGCGGATAGTTGCCGTCCAGCCGGGCACCCTTCCAGTACAACGGATGTCGCGGCCCGGGCACGTTGGAGATGACGAGGTTGAACGGCGGCGCGGTGGCCTTGACAAAGCCGGGCACCGCGGCCAGCCCCAGCGGTGCGATCATGAGCGCTGACAGGGCAAGTGCCTGCACACGTGGCAGTTCGGAGAAGATTTTCTTGTTGCCGCGCATCGACTCGCTGATGACGGTGAGCCGCTCTGCGGCGTCGTCACGATCGGTCGCGAGGTTGCACAGGATCGAGCCGACGAGGTTTCCACCCGAATCGACCTCGTTCTCCGAACGTAAGTTGACCGGAACCATCGCGATCAACGGCCGGTCCGGCAGCGCGTCCTGCTCGAGCAGATAGGCGCGCAACGCGCCGGCGCACATACCGAGCACCACGTCGTTGATGGTTACGCCCGTGGCGTCCTTGATCCGCTTGAACCGCTCCAGCGGCCACGACTGTGCCGCCACGCGGCGAGCACCGCCGATCTTCACGTTGAACATCGTCTTCGGTGCGGCGAACGGCAGCGTGAGTTGCTGTTCCAGCAACGCCGCGCGAGCCAACTTGACCGTCGACGGCGCGATCCCGACCGCGGCACCCGCCACATCCGTCACGGCGTGCAGCAGCGACGGACTCTGGTGCGGCCGCTTCTTGCGCGGCAGATCCCATGGCACCCGAAGCTCGGTGTCGTTCGGATCTTCCGACAGGGTGCGCGTGATCAGCTTGAGCGCCGAGACCCCGTCGATCAGTGCGTGGTGCAGCTTGGTGTAGACGGCGAACCGGCCGTCGGCCAACCCCTCGATCAGGTGGGCCTCCCACAGCGGACGGTGCCGGTCGAGCAGACCGCCGTGCAGCCGCGATGTCAGCTCGAGTAGGTCACGCACGCGGCCCGGCGACGGCAACGCCGAGCGGCGCAGGTGGTAGTCGAGGTCGACGTCGTTGTCGTAGGTCCACCCGACGTTGGCGATACCGCCCAGGATGGTTGCCGGGTGTTTACGGAATACCGGCTGAAAGTCGTTGTGCGCGAGCATTTCCTCGTGTAATTCACGCACGAATTCGAGACCCGCTCCCTCCGGCGGATCGTAGAGTGCCAGGCCACCGACATGGAAGGGGTGCTCACGTGTCTCGGCGATGAGAAACATCGAATCGGTCGGCGACATCAACTCCATGCGACCCATTCAACGCTTCGCCATGAATGAGAGTGGGAAAACGAGGACCGAACCGCGCGAAGGGGCCCGCATCGCTCGATCCTAGACACATCCGGTGAACGCCAAATGGCATGAAAATGGTTATCGCCCAAGCGGTTTGGCCAAAACCACAACCGGGCCCCACCGGCCGAGGAGCCGGAAACATTAACTCCCCGACCGCATGAATCGGCAGGGGAGCTATGGCGGTGGCGGAGGGATTTGAACCCTCGGACGGGGGTTACCCGTCACACGCTTTCGAGGCGTGCTCCTTAGGCCGCTCGGACACGCCACCGTGTGGCAGCTTACCGAACGTGGGCCGCTGACCCTAATCATCCGTCCGCGAGTGTGAACAAGATGACGAAGATCGAAAACTCGCCATCTTGTTCACGTTCGGCGAGGTCCTCACCGTTGACGCGCGAAAAACTCCTCCAGCAGGCCCGCGCACTCGTCGGCCAGCACCCCGCCCACCACGTCCGGCCGATGGTTGAGCCGACGGTCTCGCACCACGTCCCACAGCGAACCGACCGCTCCGGTCTTGGGTTCCCAGGCCCCGAACACCACTCGCGCCACCCGGGCCAATACCAACGCACCCGCGCACATCGTGCAGGGTTCGACGGTCACGGCCAGGGTGGTGCCCTCCAGCCGCCAACCGTCACCGAGCACCTGCGCGGCCGCGCGCATCGCAACGATCTCGGCATGTCCGGCCGGGTCACCCGTGGCCTCACGGACGTTGGCGGCCCGGGCCAGCTCGGTACCGTCGGCCGCAAAGACGACCGCACCGATCGGCACATCGCGGGGACCGGCCATGCCGGCAGCGTCCAGAGCAGCGCGGATCAGGGTTTCGTCAGACGAATTCACCGATTGAGTCGATCGAGCACCGCCGATAGTTCGTCGGCGAAGCCCATCTCTCTGGCGATGCGGCCGAGCTGTTCGTCGGCATACAGGTCCGTCTCGTCGAGAATGACACTGAGCACGGCCTCGGGCAGCCCCACATCGGAGAGCAGCCCCAGGTCACCTTCCTCGAAGGGATCGGCGTCGTCGAGATCATCGGCGTCGATCTCGGCGTCGAGCGTCTCGAGCACCTCGGCAGCGATGTCGTAATCCAGCGCCGCGGTGGCATCCGACAGCAGCAGCCGGGTTCCAGCGGGTGCAGGCCGCACGATGACGAAGAACTCATCGTCGATGTCCAGCAGCCCGAACACGCACCCCGAGCTGCGCAGTTCCCGCAACTCGGTCTCCGCGGCGGTCAGGCTGTTCAGTGACGCCGGGCGCATCGACGCACATCGCCATTTGCCGTTCTCGCGGACAACTGCTACGCCGAAGCCGTCGGGCAGATCCGCCGGCGCACGCTGTGCTCCCATGAACGCCTACGGTAGTCGCCGACCAGCGATGTTGACCAGGTATCACCGTCCACCTCTCCCAGGGGAGTGTGCCAATCTTGGTAGGTGACAAACACACCCGTATGTGTGGTGGGACTCGGACTCATCGGTGGCTCACTGATGCGGGCAGCGGCGGCCGCGGGCCGCGAAGTGTTCGGTTACAACCGTTCGGTCGACGTGGTCCAGGCGGCCCGGTTCGACGGATTCGACGCCAGTGACAATCTCAACGAGACCCTGCGCCGGGCCGTCGACCGCGACGCGCTGATCGTGCTCGCAGTGCCCATGCCTGCCCTACCGCTCATGTTGGGCCACATCCGCGACATCGCCCCGACCTGCCCGCTGACCGATGTGATCAGCGTCAAAGGTGCTGTGCTGCAACAGGTTCAGAAGTTCGGCCTGCTGAACCGATTCGTCGGCGGGCATCCGATGGCGGGCACGGCGGACTCGGGCTGGGCCGCGGGCAACTCCGGGATGTTCGTCGGCGCGCCGTGGGTGGTCAGTGTTGACGACCACGTCGACGCCGAGGTGTGGACGCAGGTGACCAAGCTGGCGCTGGATTGTCACGCCGTGGTGGTCCCGGCCTGCTCCGAGGAGCACGACGCGGCGGCGGCCGCCATCTCCCATCTTCCCCATCTGTTCGCCGAGACACTGGCCTTGAACGCGGCTGAGGTACCGCTGGCGTTTGCCCTGGCCGCCGGTTCATTCCGGGACGGCACTCGCGTTGCGGCGACCGCGCCCGATCTGGTGCGCGCCATGTGCGAGGCCAACGCCGCACAGCTGCTTCCGGCTCTGGAGCAGGGCATCGAGGTGCTCAAGCAGGCCCGGGACAGCCTCGCCACCACGGGCTCGCTGGCCGACCTGGTCGAAGGTGGCCATTCCGCCCGGATGCGCTACGCCAACTTCGTCCGCCCCGAGATCGTCACCACCGTCGTCGGCGCGGAGAACTGGCGGACCGAGCTGGCCGCCGCGGGCCGGGCCGGCGGGGTGATCAGATCCGCTCTGCCAGTCCTGGGTAGTCGAGAATAAAGCCGTACGGGTCGACGGTAATGGTCGTCTGCGACACGGGCGAGGACAGCTCGATGCCCGTCTCCGCGCTGGTGTAGCTGATGGTGGCGGCCTCGACCGACAGCTCGGGCAAGCGGACATAGACGACCGGAAGCGTCACCGATTCGTTCTTCAGGTAGAGGCCCGTCCGACGAATCGGCAGCGCATTGAAGAACGGGCTGAAAACGACGTCGACATCTAGCGCGCCGGCGTAGCTTGATCGCTTGGTCTGGTTGTGGTCCTGGACCAGCCACATATTCTCTTCGTCGCGGGCGACCGAGAGCTGGCGTTCCCGCTCGGCGAGGGTCACCGTGAGCGAAAGCCGTCTCGTCGCCCCCGCCTCGTCGGTCACCAGATCATAGGATGCCGAGAACGCTGGGTGAGACGCGGTGGCAGCAGCCACTATTCGCCCGTAGGCCTTGATGCGGTTCCCCGACAGCTGCACACGTACCGACTCCATCCGGGGTACATCGCGCGCCCGCCACGTCAGGACAGCCGGCCAGGCCGACCCCGGCTCGCTCGTCTGCTCGTCTGTGTGTACCGCTTCACTCACTCTTCTACCGTATGCGACGCACCATTGGCTTCGTGGCCGACTCCGGAACTCCCGCGCGATGCGGCAGAGGGCCGCGATTCGAGTGCCACCTCGTCGTCGATCAACGGCTGAGGCAGCCGGCGCCAGCGCCCTGTACCCGGCATCGACAACCACACCGCAAACGCCAGCGCGGCATCGAGGATCAACGCCAGCGCCGTCACCATGAGCGCACCCACGAGGGCGATGTGGAACTGGCGCACCTTGATCCCGTCGATGAGATACCGGCCCAGCCCGCCGAGACTGGCATAGGCCGCCACCGTCGCAGTCGCGACGACCTGAAGCGTCGCGGTACGCAGCCCGCCCAGGATCAGCGGCAGCGCATTGGGGACCTCGACCCGCAACAACACCCGGGACTCGGTCATCCCCATCGATCTCGCGGCATCCACCACTGCCCGGTCCACATTGGCGATGCCGGAATAGGTGCCGGCCAGCAGCGGTGGAATGCCCAGCAGCATCAGGGCCACTGTCGGCGGAACCAGGCCCAGCCCCCACAGCAGCACCCCGAGCAGCAGCACGCCGAGCGTGGGCAGCGCCCGCAGCGCGTTGACCCCGGTGACCACCAGGAAGGTGCCGCGACCGGTATGTCCGATGAGCAATCCGACCGGGACTGCGATCAGAACCGAGAACACCACCGCGACGGCCGTGTACTGAAGGTGTTCGACGATGCGGACGGCCAACCCGGCCGGGCCGGTCCAGTTTGCCGCGGTGAAGATGTAGCTCAGCGCCTGCTGCAGGAAGTTCATACTGCCGCCTTGGCGCGAGGCGTACGGGACGTGCGGGTCCAGGGCGTGATGGCTTTGCCCAGAAGCATGATCAGGGTATCGATCACGACGGCCAGCACGAAGATCGCAATGATGCCTGCCACGATCTGACTGCTCTTGTTGGCCTGATAGCCCTCGGTGAACCAGGTGCCCAACCCGCCGATACCGATCACCGAACCCACCGACACCATCGAGATGTTGGTCACGGCGACCACTCTGATCCCGGCGATGAGAACCGGAATCGACAGTGGCAGTTCCACTTTCACCATCCGAACCAGCGGCCGGTAGCCGACGGCGGTGGCGGCGTCCCGGACCGGCTCAGGCACCGCATCCAGCGCCTCGGGGACCGCTCGTACCAGCAGGGCGGTGGTGTAGAGAGTCAGCGCCACAATGACATTGGCCTCGTCCAGGATGCGGGTCGGGATGATCAGCGGCAGCACCACGAACAGCGCCAGCGAGGGAATGGTGAAGATGATGCTGGCGATGACAGTGGTCAACCGTCGCAGCGTGGTGGTGCGTTGCACCACTGCACCCAACGGCACCGCGATCAGCAATCCCAACACAATCGGCACCAGCGACAACCGCAGATGCACGATGGTCAACGCCCAGAGCGTGTCGAGATGGGTCAGCAGATACCGCATCAGCACCCCAATTCGGGTATCTGCCGCTGATCGGCGAGGGCCGCCAGCACATCCTCGGCCCGTATGCCGCCGATGACCTGTTCATTCTCGTCGACCGCGACCCCGAGACCCGACGGCGAGGACAGTGCCGCATCAAGAGCCAGCCGCAGGGTACCGTCCGGCCGGAACAGAGACCCGCCCGCGATCGTGCTGTCGTACAGCGATTTTCCGCTGCGGTGTACCTCGACGCCTTCGGCATTGATCCACGCGTAGGGCACCCCGTCTGGCTGCGTCACCAGCACCCAGTCGCCGGGCCGGAGCTCGAGCGTGTCGACCTCCGATTCGCCGACATGCCAGATGTCGTGCAGCGGCAGCCCCGTGGCGTGCAGAAACTGCAGCCCGCGATAACCACGGTCGGCACCGACGAATCCGGCGACCAGGTCATTGGCCGGGTTTGACAGCAAGCGTGCCGGGGCGTCGTACTGCTGCAGCACACCACCGCGGCCGAACACCGCGACCTTGTCCCCGAGCTTGACAGCCTCGTCGATGTCGTGCGTGACGAACACGATCGTCTTGCGCAATTCGTTTTGCAGACGCAGGATTTCGGTCTGCAGATCCTCCCGAACCACCGGGTCGACCGCCGAGAACGGCTCATCCATCAACAGGATCGGCGGGTCAGCGGCCAATGCGCGGGCCACCCCGACACGCTGCTGCTGGCCGCCGGAGAGCTGGGCCGGGTACCGGTTGGCCAGCTTGGGGTCCAAGCCCACTCGCTCCAGCACACTGTAGGCGGATTTACGTGCGGCACGCCGTGATTCACCTTGCAGCACCGGGACCGTCGCCACGTTGTCGATCACCCGCTGATGTGGCATCAGCCCACCGCTCTGGATGACGTAACCCATGCCCAACCGGAGCTTGACCGGGTCGACTGTGGTGACGTCACGTCCGTCGACGGTCAGGGTGCCCGAGGTGGGCTCGATCATTCGGTTGATCATCCGCATCGACGTGGTCTTACCGCAGCCCGACGGCCCGACGAACACCGTCAAGGTGCCTTGCGGCACCTCAAGATTGAGGGTGTCGACCGCGACTGTGCCATCCGGATACCGCTTGGTGACGTCGGTGAATGTGATCATCGGTGCTCACCTGCCCTGCACGGGTTCGTCGAATCCGTTGTCCTTGATCCACTTTGCGGCCGCCTGGTCCGGGTCAACCCCGGAGTTGCCCTCGACCGCGGTATTCAGCGCGATGAGGGATTCGGTGGTGAGCTTGGCCGATACCGCGTCGAGCACCGTCTTGAGCTCATCGGACATCTTCTGCGAGGCCACCAGCGGTACGACGTTGGCGGCCAGGAACGTGTTCTTCGGATCCTCCAGCACCACCAGGTGGTGCTGGTCGATGGCAGGCGAGGTGCTGAAAATATTGGCGGCCGTGATGGCACCGCTGGTCAGCGCCTGCACCGTGGCGGGACCACCGCCGTCGCTGATCGCGACGAAATTGGCGGGCGCGATGTCCAGCCCGTACTTGTCCTTCAGGCCCACCAGGCCGGTCTGCCGCGTCTGAAACTCCGATGGTGCGCCGACTTTCACCTCTGCCGAATGTGCGGCCAGATCGGCAATGGTCTTCAGGTTCCAGCGCTGGGCGGTCTCGGCGCTGACCGCGAGGGTGTCCTTGTCTTCGGCGGGCGCCGGATACAGGATCGACAAATCGCCGGGCAATGCCTTGAACAGGCCGATCAGTACGGCGTCGGACGTTGTCGCGGTGGTGTTCTTGTCGAAGTACTGCAGTAGGTTCCCGGTGTACTCGGGGATCAGATCGATCGAGTGGTCCTGTACCGCAGGTACGTATGTTTCCCGGCTGCCGATGCCGAACTGCCTGCCGACCTGAAAACCGTTGGCTTCCAGGGCCTGGGCATATATCTCGGCGATGATCTTCGATTCCGTGAAGTCTGCCGACCCGACGACGATCGACTTCAGGTCACCGGAGATCTGTCCGCCGCCCAGCGGATTCGCACTGCCGCACGCGGTGAAAAAGGGTGTTATCAGAGCGAGCAGAACCGCGAGCACTGCCAGGGTTCGATGCTGCATGCGAACGTCCTTCCGACGGCTGCAGCCGAATCCGATGACCTCGGCCGGCTTTCCTGACCCTAACCGCAGGGCCGACATGCTGCCCGTCTTTACCATCCGGTTGTTTGCTTTGCCGCCGATACGGGCAAAGATGGACCCATGACCAGCGATCTGCCCGCATCGCCCGATCAACCGGACCAACCCACGCCGACGCCGGATGCGCCCAAGTCGCAGCCACCGGCAGCACCCAAGCTCACCCGCGCGGGTGCACTTTGGTCAGCGCTGATCGTGGGCTTCCTGATTCTGATCGTCCTGTTGATCTTCATCGCGCAGAACACCGACCCGGTCGAGCTGGCCTTCCTCGGCTGGCGGTGGTCGCTGCCCAAGGGCGTGGCCATCCTCGGCGCCGCGGTGGGCGGCGGCTTGCTGACGGTCGCCGCGGGCACTGCGCGGATCTTCCAGCTGCGCCGCACCGCGAAGAAGAATCTGAAGGCCGCGCTGAGCAGCTGACGCTCAGCGCATCGCGGCAAGCCCCGCCGCGATGGCCGGGGCAACGGCCGTGCCCACGCTTGAGCTGCCCAGGGCCTCGGAACCCTGACGGTGGCGGAAGTCGATGCCCGCGGCGATGATGGCAACCTTGAAGTAGGCCAGCGCCATATAGAAGTCCCAGTGCGCCAGCTCCTGGCCCGACTGCACCGAATATCGGTTGGCCAGATCATCGGCTGACGGCATCAGCGGCGAACTCCACGCCGCTTGCATGCTCAGGATCAGATTGAACATCGGGTCCCGGTAGACGCACATGAGCGCCGCGTCGGACAACGGGTCGCCGAGCGTCGACAGTTCCCAGTCGAGCACCGCAAGAACCTTGGTCGGGTCCTGTGTGTCGAGAATGGTGTTGTCGATGCGGTAGTCGCCGTGCACGATCGAGCTGCGGTGCCGCGCAGGAACCGACTCGGCCAGCGCCTGGTGCAGTCGTTTGACGTCGGTGTCGCGGGGGTCGTCGGGCAGCCGGACCAGGTCCCACTGCGAAGCCCACCGTCGCACCTGACGTTCCAGGTAACCGGCTGGCTTGCCGAAGTCTCCGAGACCGACTGCCTCCGGATCTACCGCGTGCAAGTCGGCCAGTACCCGAATCAGGGCATCGACACTGTTGCTGATCACCGTCGCGTCACCGAGCGCTTCGAGCTCTGAAGCACTGCGGACGACGTGGCCGTCGACGTTCTCGACCATCTGGAACGGGGCGCCCAGCACCGAGTCGTCGTTGCTCATCGTCACCGCGCGGGCCACCGGCACCGGGGTGTCGGCCAGCGCGGCCACCACCCGGTATTCACGAGCCACGTCGTGAGCCGACGGGGTCAGCCCGTGCAGTGGCGGCCGCCGCAGCACCCACTTCGACGCATCGTCGGTGATCAGGAAGGTGAGATTGGACCGGCCTCCGGAGATCAGCTCCGCGCGCAGCTCACCGCTGCGGGCAATGCCCTCGGCACGCAGATGGCGATCCAGGGCGTCGAGGTCGAGGCCTGCCAGAGACGTCACGGGAACTGTTTACCACCGTGAGTTACGAGGCAGCAGATCCCATACATGCTCGGTGCCATTGACCGATGCGACCGCCAGCTTGCCCGAGCGCGACGAGAGCAGCCGGGTGACCGAGGCGTAATCGACGTGGAAGGACAACAGCCGTTCGGTGCCCAGAATTTGATGCAGCAGCACATTGATCACCCCGCCGTGGCTGAACACCGCGACCGTCTGCCTGTGATCGCCCGCAGCCACCAGGTCCTCGAAAGCCGCACTGATGCGGGCGGAGAAGGCTTCCTCGTCCACAGTGCTGGGCAGGTGCCCGCCGGTGAGCCGGGCCAGCTCCTCGGGGTTCTCCTTGGCGATCTCCTCGATCGGCACATAGTGCGACATGTCCCGGTCGTATTCGGCCAGCCGGTCATCGACGTCGACTGTCAGCCCGAGCGCGGCAGCGACCGGCTCGGCAGTCTGCACCGCGCGCAGCTGCGGGCTGCTCACCAGCCGGGAGACCGGGAAGCGAGCCAGCGCGGCAGGCAGCCGGTTGGCCTGCTCGACCCCGGCCTCCGACAGGTGCGGGTCGGACCCTTGACCGGGTTCGCTGCGCATGGGCAGCGCGTGGCGGACCAGAAGCAGTTGCACCGTGACACCATAGGTTCCTACGGCGTGATGATGTCGAAGTCGGGGTCCGGCCGGTCCAGCACAGCGACCAGCGATACCAAAACAGCGCTGTCACCGGTGGTCTCGAGGCCCGGCGATGTCGCGTCGCCCGCAGCGAATGACAGCAGCCGCAGCTTGTTCGCCAGGGTGACCGTCGCCTGAGCGGTGGATTGGTCGGCGGGCACCTTGCGGTAGACCAGAACGCCGTTGCGCAGGGTCAGCCGGTAGTTGGATCCGGTGTCGACGAACGCGATGTCGACGGCGATGTCGAGGTCCCAGGCACGAGGACCGTTGACACTGATCGCGAAGGTGTCAAACATCTGCTCGGGCGTCAGTTGCGCGAGAACGGTCGGCGATGTGGTCTGGGTCGGGGTACCGAAATTGCCCTCCCGAAGTTCGGTCGCGCCCGACAGGAAGAAGTTTCGCCAGGTCGCGTTCTCCGCGCCGTAGGCCAACTGTTCCAGGGTGTCGGAGTACAGTTCCCGGGCCGCGGCGTGGTTCTCGTCGGTGAAGATCGCGTGGTCCAACAGTGTTGCCGCCCAACGGAAGTCACCCGTATCAGCGGCGGCCCGAGCGAGCTCGACGACCCGGTCGATGCCGCCGATGGCCTCGACGTAGCGTGGACCCAAGGCTTCAGGAGGGTGCGGCCACAACCGGCCCGGGTTGCCGTCGAACCAGCCCATGTACCGCTGGTAGACGGCCTTGACGTTGTGGTTCACCGAGCCGTAGTAGCCGTGGGTGTTCCATGCCGCCTCCAACGCGGGCGGCATTTGGAACTGCTCGGCGATCTCGACCCCGGTGTAACCCTGGTTGAGCAGGCGCAGGGTCTGATCATGCAGGTAGGCGTAGAGATCACGCTGCAGGGACAGGAATTCGACGATGTTGTCGCGGCCCCAGGTGGGCCAGTGGTGCGAGGCGAACACCACGTCGGTACGGTCGGCGAAGCTGTCGATGGCCTCGGTCAGATAGCCGGACCAGCCGTGCGGATCGCGAACCAGCGCACCACGCAGCGTCAGCAGGTTATGCAGGTTGTGAGTGGCGTTCTCGGCCATGCACAGCGCGCGGAACTTCGGGAAATAGAAATGCATCTCGGCGGGGGCCTCGGTGCCGGGTGCCATCTGGAACTCGATCTCGACACCGTCGATGGTGTGGGTTTCACCGGTCTCCCGGATGTCGAGGGTTGGCACGATGAGCGCCACCTCGCCGGTCGATCCGGCCTGGCCCAGACCGCAGCCGACCTGTCCCTGCGGTCCGCGGGCCAGCGCCAGACCGTACATGTAGGCCGCGCGGCGGGTCATCGCCGTGCCGGCGTAGACGTTCTCCTGCACGGCGTGCTCGGTGAAATGTTCGGGAGCGATGATCGCCACCTTGCCCGCGTCGACGTCGTCCTGATTGGTCACCCCGAGCACTCCGCCGAAATGGTCGGCGTGGCTGTGGGTGTAAATGACAGCGATGACTGGACGATTTCCGCGGTGGGACCGGTACAGCGCGAGCGCGGCCGCGGCGGTTTCGGTGGAGATCAGTGGGTCGATGACGATGATGCCGGTGTCGCCCTCGATGAAGCTGATGTTCGAAAGGTCGAGCCCGCGCACCTGATAGATGCCCTCGACCACCTCGTACAGGCCTTGCTTGGCGCACAGTTGACTCTGCCGCCACAGGCTCGGGTGCACGGTTGTGGGCGCATCTCCGTCGAGGAACCCGTAGGAGTCGTTGTCCCACACCACTCGGCTGTCGGCGGCGGTGACGACGCAGGGTTCTAGCGCACCGATGAATCCGCGGTCGGCGTCGGCGAAGTCTCGGGTGTCGTGGAAGGGCAACTTGTCCAAGCTGGCCCGATTGGCGGATTCGACGACTGCAGTGGGCGGCTTCTGCTCCATGTCGACGAGCCTGCCACCCGTTGACGCGCCGAGCAGGTGAACTTAGGTGATTACTCTTGACATACTTGTCTTGACAACTGCCAGAAAGGTGCTGCGCCGATGGCTCCTTCCGATTCGCTGCCCCGCCACACCTATGTCGCGGGCGAACTGCGTCAGCGGATCATCCGGCGTGACTATCTGATCGGCGAGTCCCTGCCGACCGAAAACGCGCTGTGCGCCGAGTTCGGAGTGTCCCGCGGCCCTGTGCGTCAGGCCTTGGCGACGCTGAAAAGCGAAGGCCTGATCCGACTTTCGCAGGGCAAGCCCGCGGTGGTGCGCAGCCACGACGCCACCCAGACCCTCGACACGTTCACACCGTTCACCCAGTGGGCACGGCGCAACGGCCGCAAACCGGGCAGCCGGACGGTCGAGATCGCGCGGCGGCGGCCCTCCGAACCGGCTCAGGTGGCGCTGGACCTGACGGCGACGGACTTCGTGGTCGACGTGCTGCGCGTGCGCCTACTCGACGGCGAGCCCGCGATGATCGAGCGCAGTACCTTCGTCGATTCTGTCGGCTCGATGTTGTTCGACTTCGACACGGACTCCGGCTCGATGACGGACTATTTGGCCGGCCGCGGAGTGTACTTCGATTCGATGGAGCATGTGCTCGACGCGGTAGCGGCTACCGAGGTCGATGCCGAGAACCTCGGCATCGATGTCGGCGGCCCTCTGCTGCGGGAGCGCCGCACCTCGCGGGATCAGAACGGCCAGGTCTTCGAATACGCCGACGACCGCTATCGTCCCGAGTTGGTCGCGTTCAGCATCGTCAACGCCAAGACCATCGACGCACGGACATAGGCGAAAGATTTCGGTTCCGGCGCGGAATCAGCTGGAAGAGCTGTCAGCCGAGCCTGGCCACCAGGGTGGGCAGATCGGCAACACTGTTGAGAATGTGTGTCGCGCCCGCCGCCGACAGCTGGGCGGTGTCGTGCGCACCCGTCAGCACACCGATCGAGGCGCGTGCGCCGGCACGCAGCCCGCTGATGACGTCGGATGAGGTGTCACCCAAGACGATCATCGATGACACGGAATCGGTCTCGGTACGCATCAGCGCGGTCAGCGGCATATCCGGGTAAGGCCGCCCGCGAACTCCCGGCTCCGGGCACAGCACCACGTCGGCAAGGTTCTGCCAACCCAGCGCGTCGATGATGGCCGACTGGGTCTCACGGGCAAATCCCGTTGTCAGCGCAGTCTTGATGCCGCGGGACCGCAGCGACGTGATGACATCCTCGGCGCCCGGGATCGGGCTGCAGTTGCCCTCGGCGACCAGCTGCGCATAGCAGCGCTCGAACTCTTTGTTGGCGGCCTGCGCCTGTTCCTCGTTGCCGCGGGCCAGGTGCCGGAACACGACGATCTTGGACTGCCCCATGGTGTCGCTGACGTAGCGCAGCATCTCCTCGCGATCGGCGTCGGTCTTCGACAACCCGGCGTGGCTGTCGGCGGCCAGGAACGACTGCTGGACCAGTCCGGTGTCTTCGACCGTGGTGCCGGCCATGTCGAAGACGACGAGGCTGATCGGCTGATTTGTGTTGTCGGTCATGGTGTTTCTCTTTCAGTGGGTTCGGTCAGGGGTTTGCGATGATCACCGGGTCAGCACTGTCGCGCACTAATGCGTTGTCGACGCTGCTACGGGCCAGTCCCATGCTGGTAGTCATGCCGATGCCGGTCGTCACGGTCACGACGTGGGTTCCCTCGATCGGCTCCTCGATCAGGAATTCTTGGCCGGGTGCCGAGCAGTACACCCCCTGCCATCGCTCACTGATCTCGATATCGTTGACTCCGAACAACTTCCGCGCCTCATCGACGAGTGCGGTGAAACCTTCCTCGGACTGGAACGCGGGTGCGGACACGTCGCGATAGTGAGTGTCGCCGATGAGCAGGGATCCGTCGGGCTGCGGGGTGTACATCTGATGCAGGTCGATGGCGACGTATCCCGGGTACTCCGCACGCAACCGGTCGGCCACCGCCTGGGTGCTCGGCAGATTCTCGAATCCGGAGTAGCGCAGCAGTGACCAGCCGGTGAACAGCGGCGCCGGCAGCGTGAAAGTGAGTGGCAGGCGGGCGCGCAGCATGTGCAGCCGGCAACGCAGCAGCCCGTCGCGTTCGGCCAAGCCGGGGAACAGCCGGTCGATGTCGTCGTTGACGGTGACGAACGTGGCGCCGGCGGAGACCGGCCCGCGCGAGGTGTTCACGACGCCTTGGGCGAAGCTGGTTGCCGCTGTGCGCCAATAGAATTCGACACCCTCGCGGGCCAGCCACCGGGCGATCGACGGAGCCGCTGTGCGCGGGTCGACCTGTACGTCGTTGGGCAGGTACATACCGCCGGTGACGCCCGCTTCGGCCACCGGGATGCGGCTCAGGATCTGTTCGCGATCCAGCAGCACCACTTCATCTTCGGAGCGAGTGGGGGCGAACTCATGCATCACCGCGAGTTCGTCCGCATGGCGGGCCACGCAGTAAGTTCCGGCCTGCGCCGACCAGAAACCGGCCTTACGCGACAGGTCGAGCCAGTGCCTGCGGCCCGCTCGCGCGTAATCGCGGGCAACACCGGACTGTGCGGTGATGCAGGCGTGGCCAAAGTTCTGCACCGATGCGCCGACGACGCCCTCGGCGTGGTCGATGACGGCAACGCTCAGGCCACGTTCGTGGGCGTGATACGCGTGCGCCAGGCCTACGATGCCGGCGCCCACGACGACGACGTCGTAGCGCTGCTGATTTCCCATGACATTACCGTGGCCCAACTCATGTCACTTGTCAATATAAGATTTCGATTTAGCACACCCATATGCCTATGTTGGTCAAAATAGCCACGCTGGCGGCATCGAGTGGCCGGGCGCTGATGATTTCCGCACCGCGCATGTAACACCGCGGCGGTCTCGGATGAGCTCGTCAGAGTTCGTGCAGGGTGACGCCAGAAAGAACTCCGCCGACGACATCTGCAGTCATATAGGTGCAGAACGGCTGACGCCGTCGATCGGTGGGCGATCCCGGATTCAACAGGCGGAGACCAGTTTTCGCCGTGGTGTCCCACGGAATGTGACTGTGCCCGAACACCAGCACATCGGTATCCGGATAAGACTTGGCCATCCGGGCCTCACGTCCGGTCGCCGCGCCAGTCTCGTGCACGATGGTGAACCGCACCCCTTGCAGCGTCACGTCCGCGCGCTCGGGTAGCCGTCGCCGCAATTCGGCGCCGTCGTTGTTGCCCCAACAGCCCACGAGCTGCCGGGCGCGGCCACTCAGCGCGTCGAGCAAAGCGGGCTCCACCCAGTCGCCGGCATGGATCACGACATCAGCGGCGCCCACCGCTTCCCAGACCGGAGCCGGAAGATCGCGAGCGCGGGTGGGGACGTGAGTGTCTGCGATGAGGAGCAACCGCACAAAATCCACCGTACGTGGTGCAGAAGAGACAGCAGAGGTGTACGGTGCTGTATCTCTGAGGGAAACCTCACCGAATCCTAATCGAGACCCGTTCGAGACCTACCGTCCCGGGCGCCCACAACGACAACTGGCGACAGGAAGAGACATGAAAGCATTCAGTCGGATGCTGGCCGCGTTGGTGGTTGCGATGGCAACCGCGGTCGCTGGCTTCGCAGCGCTATTCACCGGCGCCGGGACCGCGCATGCAGGTCTGGATAATGAGCTGAGTCTGGTCGATGGCCAGGATCGGACCTTGACGGTTCAGCAGTGGGACACCTTCCTCAATGGGGTGTTTCCCCTGGACCGTAACCGGCTGACCCGTGAGTGGTTCCATTCCGGTCGGGCCAAGTACCACGTCGAGGGCCCCGGTGCCGATGACTTCGCGGGCACGCTGGAACTGGGCTATCAGATCGGCTTCCCGTGGTCCCTGGGTGTGGGCATCAACTTCAGCTACACCACCCCGAACATCCTGCTCGACGACGCATCGATCGCACCGCCGCCGCTGGGCGGTGGCTTTTCCCCGCTGGGCTCGGTGATCACTCCTAACCTGTTCCCCGGTGTGTCGATCTCGGCTGACCTGGGTAACGGCCCGGGTATCCAGGAGGTTGCGACCTTCTCGGTGGACGTCAAGGGCCCGGCCGGCGGGGTGGCGGTCTCCAACGCTCATGGCACCGTGACCGGTGCCGCCGGTGGTGTGCTGCTGCGTCCGTTCGCCCGTCTGATCGCCTCCACCGGTGACAGCGTCACCACCTACGGCGACCCCTGGAACATGAACTGATTTCACGTTTACTCTGACCTAGGTCGGCGTGCCACGCTTCTCCCCTAGCTGGAGCGTGGCACGTCGACCTTTCTCATTGGGTGACTTTGTCGTGCGCCCGGATCGGCCACAATCGCAGTCGTCGTCCCCTAACCTTCTGCTCCAGAGTCAGACGCTCAGTACTCCAGCACAGCCATCACCGCGTCGCACTGGAAGATCCTGTCGTATCGGCCCGATGTGCGCTGCCTCAGAATTTTCCGATCGACCAGCTTTGCGATCGCCGTGTTCGCTGCCTGATATGACACCCCGTATAACTGCGAGGAAGTCTGCCTCGAACACGTCGGGAAGCGCCGCGTAGGTTGCCGCATCGAGCACCAACTGAGGCGGGAGAGGGTTCGGGACGAACGCGAAGTAGTCGTACTGCTCACCGAACCGCGAGTCGTAACCCGATATGGGCACCACATGCCCTACCGGACTTTCACGAAGTCTCTCAACGTCCATCTACGCGCGCCAACCTTGAAAACTACTATCGCATTTCCAAGGTACAACCGACTCCGCTTGGCTCGACTGCTCCGGATGACTGGTCAGCGCAATGCTTCACGGCAATTTGCCAACAAATCCCCACGCGAGTACGGGCACTCCCGGCAGCTCCACCTGTCACCGCGTCTGGGACGAGCGCGGTCGGAGGCGGGGCAGGAAAGTAGCGACTCCCGGGGCATGGTGCTGGTGCCGCGGGAGTCGTCTCTGCCGATACTTGAAGTGCGCCCGAAGGGATTCGAACCCCTAACCTTCTGATCCGTAGTCAGATGCTCTATCCGTTGAGCTACGGGCGCTTGCACATATTCAGTTGTGCGGTTGACGGATCAACCGTGGCGGAGGCGAGAGGATTTGAACCTCCGGTCCCCTTTGAGGGGGACAACTCATTAGCAGTGAGCCCCATTCGGCCGCTCTGGCACGCCTCCTGAACTTCTTGAGAGTACCGGACCCAATCTGGCTTTCAGACCGGTCCCCGGAACCGCCGAGGGGCAAGCCTACACATGCCTGACCGCTAGAAGCAAAGCGGCATTTCGGCCACCCTATGCTGGTCAGGTGACCGCCCGTTTGCGCCCCGTGTTGGACCACATTCCCGCCTACACACCCGGCAAGACGGTTCCCGGCGCAATCAAGATCGCAAGCAACGAAACCGTGCACGGTCCGCTACCGAGTGTCCGAGCGGCGATCACCGAGGCCATGGACAACCTCAACCGGTACCCGGACAACGGCTACAGCGATCTTCGGGAACAACTGGCCAAGCACACCGATTTCACGCCTGGGCACATATCGGTGGGCTGCGGCTCGGCGAGCTTGTGCCAGCAGTTGATCCAGATCACCTCGACCGTCGGCGACGAGGTGCTGTTCGCCTGGCGCAGTTTCGAGATCTATCCGCTGCAGGTACGGACCGCCGGCGCCACCCCGGTGCAGGTGCCGCTGCGTGATCACACCCACGATCTGGACGCCATGCTGGCCGCCATCACCGACCGGACCCGGCTGATCTTCGTCTGCAACCCGAACAACCCGACTGGCACGGTCGTCGCCCCGCAGGCCCTGGCCCGGTTCGTGGCCGCGGTCCCGTCGGACATCCTGATCGTGCTCGACGAGGCGTACGTCGAATACATTCGTGACGGCCTGGTACCCGACAGCCTCGGCCTGGTCCGGACCCACCCCAATGTGGTTGTCCTGCGTACCTTCTCGAAGGCCTACGGACTGGCCGGGTTACGGGTCGGCTACGCCGTGGCCGACCCGGACATCGTCGCTGCGCTCGGCAAGGTATATGTGCCGTTTAGCGCCACCAGTCTGTCGCAGGCCGCCGCCATCGCCTGCCTCAACGCCGCCGACGAACTGCTGGCCCGCACGGACACCGTCGTCGCCGAACGCGCCCGGGTGACCGCCGCGTTGCGTGAGGCCGGATTCACACTGCCGCAGTCACAAGCCAACTTCGTCTGGTTGCCCCTGGCCGAGCGCACCACGGATTTCGTGGCACGGGCCGCCGACAACCGACTGGTCGTCCGGCCGTACGGTGCCGACGGTGTGCGCGCCACCATCGGTGCCCCGCACGAGAACGACGCATTCCTCGAATTCGCGCGACGCTGGATCGGACAACAGTGACCGACGCCGCACCTCCGACGCGTTCTGGGCGGTTCTGAAACCGGCTGCACTTGGATTTCAAGCTGGGAGTGCGGGCCGGCGGCCGGTGAATGCCAGCAGCCGGTCCAGCGCCGTCGAGTCCGCCACGATCTCGATCGAATCGTCGAAGCCGGCGCGCACCCGCCCGTCGGGCGTGATGATCTCCCGGGCCCACTGCAGAACGGGTTCCGCTTGCGCGTCTGACACCTCGACGGGCTTGCCGACAGCTTGGGCGTAGTCCCATGCGTGAACCAGGAATTCGAGGGAGAGGATGCGGGCCATCATCGCCGCAGGTGCCTCACCGTCACCAAACGGGACAGTCCCGTCGACACCCCGCTGCCGCCACGCCGCCACGGCGGGTTGCGCCGCTGCGAGAACCTGATGACGCACGGGGGTGTCCAGGTCGCGGACCGGGATATCGGCGCCGGCGGCTCCCCCGATCACCGTGATCGAGTTGAGCAGGTGATCGGTCAGGGCAGCCACGTCGAATTCTCGACAGGGCGTCTGCCGAGCCAAGTCCCCGGCGGTGATGCCTTGAAGAACCCCTTGCAGTACAGCCAGCGTTGCCTCGGCGGATTCGAGTTCGTCCATACTCGATATTGTCCCGGCCGGGCGTCGCCGGCAATGTTGCGTTTCGCGCGCGTCTCGTCGGAACGGCAGCGACTGGACGTACGACCCGACCGACCGGTTGGGTAGTGTCGCCAGCATGGCTGACACCTATGAGTCCGTTTCCGTCGACGTCAAGGGCCGCGTCGCCCAGGTCACCCTGCTGGGGCCCGGTAAGGGCAACGCGATGGGCCCGGCGTTCTGGGCGGAGCTGCCCGAGGTGTTCGGCACACTCGACGCCGATCCAGAGGTGCGCGCCATCGTGCTCACCGGTTCGGGCAAGAACTTCAGCTACGGGCTGGATCTACCCGCCATGGGCGCTACTCTCCCGGGCCTCGACGCGGGCGCCAAGGCCCGAGCCGAGTTCCACAAGAAGCTGCGGGGAATGCAGGCCGCGATCACCGCGGTGGCCGATAGCCGGACTCCGACCGTCGCCTCCATCCACGGTTGGTGCATCGGCGGCGGCGTCGACCTGATCAGTGCCGCGGACATCCGCTACGCCAGCGCCGACGCGAAATTCTCGGTACGCGAGACCAAGCTGGCGATCGTCGCCGACGTCGGCAGCCTTGCCCGACTGCCGCTGATCCTGTCCGACGGGCATCTGCGGGAACTCGTTCTGACCGGTAAGGACATCGACGCAGCGCGCGCCGAGAAGATCGGCCTGGTCAACGACATCTACGCCGATGCCGAGGCCTCGCTGGCGGCCGCTCACGCCACCGCCGCCGAGATCGCGGCCAATCCGCCGCTGACGGTCGCAGGGGTCAAGGACGTGCTCGATCAGCAACGCATCGCCCAGGTGTCGGAGAGCCTGCGCTATGTGGCGGCCTGGAACTCGGCGTTCCTGCCGTCGAAGGACCTGGCCGAGGCCGTCACCGCAATGTTCCAGAAGCGCCCCCCGCAGTTCACCGGGGAATAGAGGTCCAGCGCAGGTATTTGACTGAATCCGGCGGGCTGGTCAACTCGACGCTTCCGCCGGATACGGCGCCGCCAAGGGTGGCGGGTTGGTACTGATCTGTACTGCGAAGGTACATAGTGGTTTTGGTGATTTTCCGCGTCAGGTCCAGCCTGGCTTGAGAGTCTCGGTGCGGTCGGTTGCCGGGGCAGGAGTAGCGGACAGACCGGTGACCCGGTGGTACAGCTCCGCGGTCATCTTGATATCGAGTGCGGCGAGGGAGCCTTCGAGCTGGTCGAGGTTGCGGGCGCCGATGATCGGTGCGGTGACAGCAGGGTTGGCCATCGCCCACGCCACGGCGAGGGCTGCCGGGGCGACGTCGAGTTCGGCGGCCAGCGCGGTGAACTGTTCCGCGGTGGTGAAGTCGCTGTCGAGACCGAATCGGTCGGTGTAGCGGGCATTTTCGATCAGCCGCCCGGTCGACGGCTTGCTGGTGCTCGTGTACTTGCCGGTGAGAAGTCCACCGCCCAGCGGGCTGTAGGTGATGACGCCGAGCTGCTGCGCCTGCGCCAGTGGCAGAATCTCGACCTCGGCCTGTCGGCGAACCAGGTTGTACATCGGCTCAATGACCTGGAACCGGCCCAGACCTTCGCGGGCAGAGATACCGAGAGCGAGCGCGATCTGCCAGGCGGCCCAGTTGCTGACACCGAGGTGGAGGATTTTGCCCGATCGCTGCGCCTGATCCAAGGCACGGAGCGTTTCCTCGATCGGGGTCTTCTCGTCGAAGGCGTGCACCAAATAGACGTCGATCCAATCGGTACCGAGGCGCCGCAAGCTGGCGTCGACGGCAAGACCGATGTGCCGGCGAGAGAGCCCGCAGGCGTTCGGGTCGGTGCCGGTCGGGTAGAACACCTTCGAGGTGATCACCACGTCGTCGCGTTCGTCCTTGATCAGCCGGCCGAGAATCTCCTCCGATGCGCCGCCGCCGTAGACGTCGGCGGTGTCGAAGAAGTTGATGCCGGCGTCGCGCACCCGTCGGTACATCGCCGCCGAGATCTGTTCGTCGGCCTCAGCACCGAACGACATGGCGCCGAAGCACAACGGAGATACCTGCACCCCAGTCGACCCGAGGGACGTGTAATCGTCCATGTCAGTTCTCTTTCTCGTCGTCGGTGAAGACCTTCTTGGCGACGGACATGGCGGACATCCCGTTGGGCCAGCCGGTGTAGAAGGCCAGGTGCAAGATGGCCTCTTTCAGCTCTTCTTCAGTGACGCCGTTGCGGCGGGCGTAGTCGAGGTGGAAGGTCAGCTGTTCAGCCTTGCCCATAGCGGTCAGCGCGGCGACGGTGATCAGGCTGCGGTCGCGTTTGGACAGGCCGGGCCGTTCCCACACCTCGTCGAAAAGCACGCGGTCGGTGTAATGCACCATGCCGGGGGCGAAATCACCGAACACATTCTGTCCGCCGGTCCAGCCGGTGTTCTGTTGGTCGGTCATGTGATCGGTTCCTTTCATCGGGGATGTTCCTGATCAGATCTGCGGCGTGACGCGCAGAGTGGTGGCGATGGCACGGTAGGCGGCGTCGACGGCCGTGCGATCGTCCCCGCGCAGGGAACCGTCAACCCGGCGGGTGCTGATCTCGATCTCCTCAGCCGTGCCGAACCGGTCTAGAACATCTGTCGGCCAAGGATCGGTCATCAGGGCTCCTCGTGGTGTTGGGTGGTGCGGCCGGGGACAGAGACGCGATCAGGGCGGAGACCGCAGCCACCAACCAGAGAACGCCGTCTGGGCCCCGCGCGGCAGGTCGAGTCAGAGGGGGTACAAACACAACCCCCATCACCAAGGCGGCCCGTCGTACCGTCGAAAGAGTGAACACCAGCGGTATCCCAGACCGAACCGACATCCGCGACTTCCTCGCCACCCGCCGCGCTCGGATCACCCCCGAACAGGTCGGGCTCCCAGCCGGCGGTACTCAACGGCGGGTTCCCGGACTACGCCGTGAAGAAGTCGCAGTGCTCGCCGGGGTGAGCACCGACTGGTACACCCGCCTCGAGAAGGGCCACATCCGCGGTGTCTCTGACGACGTACTGTCCGCCGTCGCCCGCGCGCTCTTGCTCGACGACGCCGAGACCGCCCACCTGTTCCATCTGGCTCGTGCCGCCAAACCCGCACGTACTCCGCGCCGGCGCACATCCGCCAAGCTGCCCGAGAGCCTGCAGCAGCTGCTTGACGCGATGACCGGAGCGGCCGCATTCATCCGCAACGGACGGCTGGACATCATCGCCACCAACGCCCTGGGCCGGGCGCTGTACGCCCCGGTGCTGGACGAGCCCGGCTGGAAAGCCAACATCGCCCGGTTCAACTTCCTCGACGCACGCGCTGTCGATTTCTTCCCCGACTACGCGGGGTCAATGGACACCACCGTCGCGCTGCTGCGCGCCGAGGCCGGCCGCGACCCGTACAACAAAGACCTCACCGACCTCGTCGGCGAACTCGCGACCCGCAGCGAGGATTTCCGCAGTCGCTGGGGTGCCCACAATGTCCGCAACCACAGCACCGGGCTCAAACACTTCAATCACCCCATCGTCGGCGCCATCGACCTCGCCTACGACTCCCTTGACGTCCGCTCCACCGGTGATGACCGCTTCATCCTCAACGGCTACACCGCCACTCCCGGCAGCGAGTCGGATGAGAAGCTGCGCATGCTGGCCAGCTGGTCGGCACCCGCTTCCGCGGTGCAGTCGGAGGAACGCGGCTCACGCGCCGCCGAACAAGAAGGTGTCAACGAGCCGTCCGACGTCTAATTCCCACCGCGTCGCTGCATATCCGCTAACCCTGGCATCCCGGATATTCCCGTCGCAGGTTGGTGACGGTCTCACTTGTCGGTGCGGTAGCGGGCGAGCTTGTCCGGGTCGATCTCGATACCCAGTCCCGGACCTGTGCTGCGTTGCAGCTGACCGTCGGTGATCTGCAGGGGCACACTCAGCAGGTCATCGCTCATGTCGAGGTAGTTGGACAGTTCGCCGGCGTAACGGCACGTGCGCTCGAACGCGGTACCAAAGGCCACCGAGCAGGCACTTCCGATCTGGCCGTCCAGTTGGTTGCCCATCACCAACTCCACCCCGAGGCCCTCTGCCAGGTGGTGCACCCGGGTGGAGGTGGTGAAGCCGGTGCGTGCCGTCTTGATGCTGATCGCGGTGGCCGCCCCACCGAGCACCTCACGGGTCACGTCGGCGGGTGTCGGCACGGATTCGTCGCCGATGAACGGGATGTCGAGCTGGCCGACCAGCCAGCGCCGCCCCAACACATCGTCGGCCGGACACAGCTCCTCGGCGAAAAGCAGTCCCAGATCCGACATTTCGCGCATTGCGCGTAACGATTCCGACGAAGACCAACCGCGGTTACCGTCGACGTAGAGTTCGACCGAGTCCCCGAACCGCGCTCGCAGCGCGCGAACCACCGCGGTGTCCAACGACACCGGGTGACGACCGACCTTGACCTTGAATGTGCCGATGCCGTAGATGTCTCGCATTCGCTCGGCTTCGGCGACCATGCGCTCCGGATCATCGAAACCCAGCATGTGGCTGACCCGCATGCGGTCGGTGTAGCCACCGAGCATGTCGCCGACCGATAAACCGAGGGTGTGGCCCAATGCATCCCACATCGCCATGTCGATCGCCGCCTTGGCGGTCGGGTTCCCCACCGTGCGAGACAGCCGTTTACCCGCGATCTCGCGAGCGGTAAGGGGTAGCCCGACCAGCGCGGGCGCGAAGATCTGCTCGATGACAGCGACGATCCCGGCCTGCGTTTCGCCGTAGGTATACGGCCTGGGCGGCGCCTCGGCGACCCCGACGACGCCGTCGTCGGTGTGCACGCGGACCAATACATGGTCGGCGGTATATACCTCACCCGAGGCGAACTTCACCGGCTTGAGAAATGGGATGACGAACGGAATCGCCTCGACTGCAGTGATTTTCATGGTTTAATCCTCGCCTGTTTCTCGTCGCCATGGCCAGGATCAGCATTGTTCCGGCTAGCTATTCGTAAATATTGCCTCCTCACCTCCTGGACTTCGACAAGGCGTCCTACATCACCGGGTGGGCACCGCCGATCGCCGGCGGCGATCAACGCTGACCGGGCGTCATGGTGAACAGCTCCGCCTCGCGAGGTTCCGCTTCGGCTTGGGGTCCGGCTGCGCCTCCGAAGGGGGTCTGATCCCAGTCAGTGCTTCCGTGCCGTGCTCCAGCTGTGTTCGCTGATCCCAGCGAGAGTGTCGGTGTCCGTCCCTTTCCACGCGACGACCAGCTCGCAGGTCTCGTTGATGAGGGCGGCCAGTGCGGCGTCCCGAACGGCGTAGATCGGCAAGCGGATATAGGCTGCGCCGTGTGTGCCCCACCGGACAACAACGAAACCGGGTTTATCTAACCGCTTTTCAGTCATGAAGTCTCCCAGAACAGCGAAGGGTTCACCGAGCCGTTGCCGACGCCGGCCCTGATCCACCGGCTTGGTCGGCGAAAGACGGTAGACCTCAACCGGATTTGATGCCGACCGGAAGACCGGTCTCGGCGGCGGGACTGATGTCAGAGAACGCCCGGTGCTTGATGATCGGCGCGATTACCTCCAATCGACTTGCATCCTTCGTCAGATACTCGGCGACGGAGGCAAAGTGTCAATATGCGGCGACCGCTTGAGTCAGAACATTTGAGGCGTGGCGACACGGGTTCCATGAACGCTGGGCGTCATTGGATCGGGCGGAGATGGGTGAGCATGAAGCGTGCGCAGTTGTCGATCTTGCTATGCCATGCGCTGACGGCTCCGTCCAGATCGCGGCGCCGGATCTCGTCGAGGATTCGACGGTCATCCCTGATGATCTCATCGGTCGGATAGCGGTAGTTCAATCCGAAAATCGTGACGAACAGCCGCAATTGCAGGGTCAACCGGATGAACATCGATCCGATCCGCGGCATCGCCGCCGTCGTCGCCAACTCGTCCTGCAGATCCAGGTCGAGGTCGCCGGCCTCGTAGACGCGTCCGAGTTCGTCGCATCGAACCAATCCGGCAAAATACTCGTCCACAACCGGCGGCAGTTCGATGCGCGTGGAGGCCAGCCGCCGGGTGATCACGGTGCCGAGCAGGCTGCGAGCGGTATAAGTCTCGATGACATCGCGGGGCGTGGGAACGGGCAACAGGTAACGGCCGGCGTGTTTGTCGACCAGAGCTTCTTCCGCCAGCTGCGCGAGGGTATCGGCAACGCGGCCCGGGGAGACACCACATTTCCGGGCGATGTGGTGTGCGGAGATGGTGTCGCCGGGCTGCACCTCGCCTTCGGCGACAGCGGTGCAGATACCTCGAATGACGTGAGTGAAGTTGCCTGCGGGAGGCTCGGTCTCGGCGTCGGAAGCGGTCCGGGTCGCTACCGGCGCCGGCGGAGTGACTGCTCGGCACCAGACGAACTCGTCGGCGCCGTCGCGTCGCGCGTGGCGGATGTGCTGCTGAACCTCGCGTAGCTCGGCCAGCTGGCGTGGGTCGATGGCGTCGGCTACCGAGTGCAGCAGACCGAACCAGTCTGTTCCCGTGACCGCGTGTGCGGTGATCTCGGGGTGACGCGAGAGCCATCGTCGGGCGGCTGCGTCGAGTTTGGCATTGACGACGAGAGTCACCGCCGGCGTGGAGGGTAGTCGTTCAACCGCGCGTTCGAGGAGGGTAACCGCGTCGGGCGCGTCGTCTACGGTCTCTGCCTGTCCGCGACTCGGCAAGCGCAGAAGTGCTGCACAGATGACCGTCTCCACGATGTCGAGGCGGACGGCTGGCGGTGTGCGGCGCGGTGAGGCCTCGTTCGACGCAAGAAAGCCCAGGGCGCATCCTGACCGGTGGACGTCGACGTAGTCGAGGACCGATGTCGAAAAGTCCTGTAGGACAGCTGCTCCCGGTTGCAGCGGAGGGAAGTAGTGGCGCCGTATCCGGCTGACGGTCGCCTGACTGACGCCGGTGACCTCAGCGATGGCTCGGGTCGACCATCGCTGGCGGCCACCCGGGGGATCATCGAGGGAACAGCTCAGGACGCGGTGGACAACCTCATCAGGGGCCGGAGGGCGGCCGGCGGGTGAGACATCGCGTAGACCTTCGACGCCGGCGTCGAGGTAGCGCTGCCACCATCTGGCCGCCGTCGTACGGCTCACCGAGGACCGTCGGGCGGCTTCGGCGATGCCAAGATCCGCACAGTCGATGACGGCCCTGGCGCGGGTCGCCACGCCTTGGGGCGTTTGCCGCGATGCAGCGATGCGCAGGAGTGCCGCGCGGTCGGACTCAGAGAACCGGGGACCTTTCGCAACCATCATTGTGGGCGTTCATTCCTTCTGACTCACTCAATCGAGAATTGGTCGACATCTAACGTGCAGTGATCCGCATCACGCAAGGTCATAACGCACCAACGCAGTCCTAAGCAAATTCGTGCGACCCACATTTATCACACCGCCCGGATTGAATGAGATAGCGCAAGGAGTGTTGCCAATGAGTCGTCGTCGGACTTTTCGGTACCCGCAGACGAATCGCGCTCCCCTATCCGACCTCGTACAATCCGTCGCACTCACACCAACAGCAAACTGTTGGATCAGACACTCAACGTCACCATATCGTCCGATTTGCGGCGATTCCGATGAATGGCAACGGGTGACTCGATCGGGCTCTGGAGCCACCGGCGGAATCGTCCGTCGTGCGGTGATCGGCGTCTGTACTAAATTACCGTCGCGCATTCTTCGCGCGTTGCGGCATCAATCACTGGAATCATTTTGGCGCTCGTATTCGATTGCGGCTCAAGGGATTCGGTCCGTTCACGATGGTCTCTCGCAGCGCCCTGACGTGTGGCGCCGTCCGGCCTCGCATGCGGAGCCGCCGTCCCCACGCCGACCGCAGATGTCGGACGCCGTCAATGCCGGAGCCCATGTGTCACATCGTGTCATGTGGCGTGATCCCGGGACCTGATACGAACTCCCGAAATCCCGCCTGACCTGCGGTGGCGGAGGGATTTGAACCCCCGGATGCTGTTAGACATCTCTCGCTTTCAAGGCGAGTGCATTAGGCCGCTCTGCCACGCCACCGCCGATAAGCGTAAAGGGTCTACACCCGGCCCAGCTTGGCGGGCGGCGCTCCGGACTGCAGGGCGACGCTGATGCGTCGGCAGTTCTCCCCCATGGCCGCGATCTGCGGGCGGGACAGCCTGCCCAGGAAGTGCGCACGGACGCACTGCCCGTAGGTCACCATCGCGCCTCGCACCGCCATTCGGCCGTCGTCGGTGATGGTCGCGATCACCCCCCGGCCGTCGTCGGGACTCGCACACCTCGTGACGAGGTTCTGTACCTCCAGTCGGCGGATCTGCCGGGTGACCCGGCTCGGGAGGGACATCAGACGTTCCGCCAGATCCCCCATCCGCGCGGATCCGGTCGCCGACTTGTCCAGCATGTCGAGCAGCCGGACATCGTTGAGCGTCAGTTGATGCTCATCAACAAGCGACCGGTTCAGAGTCGCATACAACCGCAAAGCCGAGTCGAGATAGTGCTGCCACGACCTCTGCTCGGCAATATCCAGGCCCGGCATATCACCTGCCGTACGCCCGGCAATCATGCCTGACATGGCCGCAATCGTAAGGGACGTCAGTATTGCTGGGTGCCCGAAATCCAATCGTTGTAGCGTTCAATAAATGCGCGCAATTGTCGCTGCCGCGGACGGTTCTCTGACCTGGGAAGACGTTGCCGACATCGCGCCGGGAAACGGCGAGGTTCTGATCCGCGTCAGTGTCGCGGGAGTCAATCGTGCGGACTTGCTACAGGCTGCGGGTAAATACCCGCCGCCACCGGGGGCGAGCGAAATCATCGGGCTGGAAGTTTCCGGTGTGATCGCCGGGCTTGGCGACGGCGTGACCGGGTGGGTTGTCGACCAGCCAGTGTGCGCCCTGCTGGCCGGTGGCGGGTACGCCGAATACGTCGCGGCGCCCGCTGCGCAGGTGATGCCCGTCCCCGACGGCGCCGGCCTGGACGAGGCGGCAGCTCTGCCCGAGGTGGCATGCACTGTGTGGTCGAACCTGGTGATGACAGCGGGCCTGACGACGGGACAGCTCGTCCTCCTGCACGGCGGCGCCAGTGGCATCGGCACCCACGCCATCCAGGTTGCCCACGCGCTCGGCGCGAGGGTCGCGGTGACCGCCGGATCAGCCGAAAAGCTGGCTCTGTGCCGCAGCCTCGGCGCCGATATCACCATCAACTACCGCGACGAGGATTTCGTGGCGGTTGTGCAAGCCGAGGGCGGTGCCGACGTGATCCTCGACATCATGGGCGCGGTCTACCTGGACCGCAACGTCGATGCGCTGGCCACCGGTGGGCGCATCACCATCATCGGCATGCAGGGTGGCGTCAAGGCCGAGCTGAACATCGGGAAGCTCATCGGCAAGCGAGCCGGCGTGATCGGCACATCCCTGCGGCCCAGGCCGGTCGACGGCCCGGGCGGTAAGGCTGAGATCGTCGCGGCCGTCGTCGACAACGTGTGGCCGATGGTCGCCGACGGGCGGGTGCGCCCGGTCATCGGCGCGGAGCTGCCTATTGAACAGGCGCAGCGCGCCCACCGGCTGCTGGCTTCCGGCGAAGTAGCCGGGAAAGTGCTGTTGCGGGTGTAGGAAACTAGCCTGCGCACGCGAGGAGCACAGATCAGCCCGCGCACGCGAGGAGCACAAATTAGCCCAGCGACGCCAGGGCACGCACCAGCTGATCGACCTCGGCGATGGTCGAGTAGTGCGCCAGCCCCACTGTCACCGCGCCGCCGATGTCGTCGACCCCGATCACGTCGAGCAGTCGCGAGCTGGTGTTGGAGACCGCCAGGATGCCGTTGTCGGCCAGCCGCTGCACCACCCGTTCGGCCGGCACGTCGCGCACCGCGAAGCTCAGCACCGGAATGTGCGCCTCAGGGTGGCCGATCACCATCACCAGCGGCAACGAGCGCAGCGAGGACAGTAGGTAGTCGAACAGCCGGCTCAGGTACGACGCTGCGGATTGCATTGAAACCGCAAGCCTTTCGCGCCGCGTGCCCGTCGCCGCCTCGTCGAGGTTGGACAGGTATTCGACGCTGGCCACCACACCGGCCAACAGACCGTACTGATGCACGCCCATCTCGAGACGCTCCGGTCCGCTGGCGTCCGGGTTCAGCGACACCGCACCGAACGAGTCGATGATCGACGGATCCCGGAACACCAGGGCGCCGATGGGAGGGCCGCCCCACACGACGGCGTTCAGTGCGACGACGTCCGCGTCGACCTCGTCGAGATCGAACAACCGGTACGGCGCGGCAGCCGAGTGGTCGACCACCACAAGGCCTCCGACCTCGTGGGTCAGTTTGGTCACTTCCCCCAGGTCGGTGACAGTTCCCACGGCCGACGACGCCGACGCGATCGCCACCAGCCGGGTGGGCTTCTCGATCAGCCCTTCCCACTGCCAGGACGGCAGCTCGCCGGTCTCGATATCGACCTCGGCCCACTTCACCTTGGCGCCATAACGATTCGCCGCCCGCAGCCACGGAGCGATGTTGGCCTCGTCGTCCAGGCGCGTCACCACCACTTCGTAGCCCAGACCGACCCGGGCCGAGGAGGCCTCGGCCAGCGCCGTCAGCAGGTGCGCACGGTCGGGCCCGAGCACCACACCGCGGGGATCCCCGTTGACCAGATCAGCGACCGCCTGGCGGGCCGCGGTGAGCACGGCAGCGCTGCGGCGGGCAGACGGGTGGGGACCGACCGTCGTCGGCATGGAGCCACGGAACGCCGTCGAGACTGTCGTCGCGACTGCGTCGGGAACCAACATGCCGTTCTGGGTGTCGAAGTGCACCCACCCGTCGCCCAAGGAGGGATGCAGACCACGCACCCGGGCGACGTCGTAAGCCATGCCAGCCACCTTAGAGCGTTCGCAAATATGACAAACCGAGACAATCGAGGTGGGCGCCCGACCGCGTGTTTCGGCCACGTAGGCCGCGCAGGACCGAGTCGCCCTGGGCAGCCATACTAGTCCAGTGGGCTTCGGGTTCGGGGTGCTAGTTGCACTGTTGTTGCTAGTGATCCCCGGGTCGTTGACCGCACGAGCCGGCGGCCTCAGCCTGCCGGTAGCCGTGGCTGTGGGCCCGGCCCTGACCTACGGCATCGTTGCGCTGTTCATCGTCCCGTTCGGCGCCATTGGGGTGCCATGGAACGAGTGGTCGGCACTGTTTGCTGTGGCCATCACCGCTGCGGCTGCAGCGGGGTTGCGGATGGTGCTGGGGCGGTTTCGGGACCGCGACACCGAGCAGTTGGCGCCCTCGACGGGGCCGGCTCTGATCGTTGGCGCGGGCGTCGTGCTGGGTGCCCTGCTGATCATGTGGGCGGCTGCGGCGGGGGTGGTGCACTGGCAGTCCGCGCCGAGCACGTGGGACTCGGTGTGGCACGCCAACACCGTGCGGTTCATCCTCGACACCGGGCAGGCCTCCCCTACGCACATGGGTGAGCTGCGCAATGTTGAGACCCACGATGTGTTGTATTACCCGTCGGCTTTCCACGCCCTGGCCGCGGTGTACAGCCAGGTGACCGGGGCCGCGGCGACCACCGCTTATACCGTGAGCACGGTCGCCGCGTCGGTGTGGCTGTTCCCGCTCAGCGCCGCGATGCTGACCTGGAAGATCGTGCGCCCGCTCACCTGCCAGTGGCGTACGGCGGTGGTATCCGCGACGGCGGCTGCGTTGTCGGCATCGTTCACAGCGGTGCCCTACGTCGAGTTCGATGTCGCGGCTGTCCCGAACCTGGTCGCCTACGGCCTGGCGGTGCCGGCCTTCGTCCTGGTCGCCTCGACCCTGCGGCACCGGGATCGCATACCGCTGGCGATCCTGGCGCTCGTCGGGGTCTTCTCGGTACACATCACGGGCGGTGTCGTGGCCGTGCTGCTGGTCAGTGCGTGGTGGCTGTTGGACTGCCTGCCGCACCCGGTGCGGGGCCGGCTACCCGATTTCGTGGCACTGCTCATCGTCGGGATACCCACCCTGCTGATCATGTTGCCGCAGTTCCTCACCGTCGCCGACCAGGCCGACATCATCGCCGGGCACGCGTTCGTCAATCATCTGGGCCGCAAACGCTCCCTGTTCGCGGCCGTGGTGCAGCACACGCGCCACCTCAACGACTACCCGATCCAAAATGTCCTGATCGCGCTCGCCGCCATCGGTGCCCTGGTCATGTTGATCAGGAAAATCTGGTGGCCGTTGGCGATCTGGGCACTGATGATCGTGTCGATCGTGCATTCCGGCGCGCCGTTCGGCGGTCCGGTAGGCACCGTCATCGGCAAGTTCAGCGACCTGTTCTACAGCGACCCGCGCCGGCTGTCCGCGGTGGTCACCATGCTCTACGCGCCGATGGCGGCAATCGGGCTGTGCACCCTGGTGCTGGGCCTGACGGTGCTGCTGGGCCGCGTGACGCAGCGGCAAACGCTGATCCGGGCCACCGCTGCTGTCGTGCTGGTCGCCGTCTCGGTGGGCCTGGCCTGGCACTACTTCCCGCGGCACCGGTTCCTGTTCGGCGACAAATACGACTCGGTGATGGTGGACGACCACAAACTGCGCGCGTTCGCCTACCTGGCCGGTTTACCCGACGCGCACACCACGGTGATCGGCGACGCCAACACCGACGGCACGGCGTGGATGTACGCGATCGCCGGGCTGCACCCGCTGTGGACCCACTACGACTACCCCGTGCAGCAGGGCCCTGGGTACAACCGGTTCATTTTCTGGGCATACGCCGACGATGCTGACACCGATCCTCGCGTTGCCGCGGCTGTCAAGGCCCTCAACATCAAGTACGTATTGACCAGCACTCCGGTGGTGCGCGGGTTCACCATGCCGGACGGGCTAGTGTCGCTAGACAAGTCGAAGTCGTGGGAGAAGATCTACGACGACGGTAAAGACCGCATCTACCGCTGGCGCGGAGACCAACAGACGACGGGAAGGTCATGACCATCAACCCCGACGACGACAACATCGAGATCCTGGCCGGCAACGCCGGCGATCCGGATGCTGACGCCGACGCCGACGGCAAATCGCTGACCGACCTCGTCGAGCAGCCGGCCAAGGTGATGCGGATCGGCACGATGATCAAGCAGCTGCTCGAAGAGGTGCGGGCAGCTCCGCTTGACGACGCCAGCCGTAACCGGCTGCGCGACATCCACCGGACCAGCATTTCCGAGCTGGAGGACGGGCTGGCACCCGAGCTGCGCGAGGAGCTGGAGCGGCTGACGCTGCCGTTCAGCGAGGACTCCATCCCATCGGACGCCGAGCTGCGTATCGCCCAGGCCCAGTTGGTCGGCTGGTTGGAGGGACTCTTCCACGGCATCCAGACGGCTTTGTTCGCGCAGCAGATGGCCGCGCGTGCCCAGCTCGAACAGATGCGCCAGGGCGCACTGCCCCCGGGTGCGGGCGGGTCAGGCGGCCAGCGTGGCGGGTCCGCGCACCCGGGCACCGGGCAGTACCTGTAGGTCCGCCGTTGTCCGATCCGCATATTTCCACGCGTGACGCGTGGGTCGAGTTCCCGATCTTCGACGCCAAGACCCGCTCGCTGAAGAAGGCGTTCCTCGGCAGAGCCGGCGGTGCCATCGGGCGCAACCAGTCCAACGTCGTCGTCATCGAAGCGCTGCGCGACATCACGATGTCGCTGGAGATGGGTGACCGGGTGGGCCTGGTCGGCCACAACGGCGCCGGGAAATCCACGCTGCTGCGCCTGCTTTCGGGTATCTACGAGCCGACCCGTGGTTCGGCCACGGTTCGCGGCCGGGTGGCACCGGTCTTCGACCTCGGCGTCGGCATGGACCCGGAGATCTCGGGGTACGAGAACATCATCATCCGCGGGCTGTTCCTCGGACAGACCCGTAAGCAAATGCTGGCCAAGGTCGACGAGATCGCCGAGTTCACCGAGCTGGGCGAATACCTGTCGATGCCACTGCGCACATACTCGACCGGCATGCGAGTACGGCTCGCGATGGGCGTGGTCACCAGCATCGATCCGGAGATCCTGCTGCTCGACGAGGGCATCGGCGCGGTCGACGCCGACTTCCTCAAGAAGGCACAGTCTCGGCTGCAGGGTCTGGTCGAGCGGTCCGGAATCCTGGTGTTCGCAAGCCATTCCAACGAGTTCCTGGCCAGGTTGTGCAAGACCGCTATGTGGATCGACCACGGCACGATCAAAATGGCCGGCGGCATCGAAGAGGTCGTCCGCGCCTACGAGGGCGACGACGCCGCGCGCACTGTCCGTGAGGTGCTGGAGGAAACCGCGCGTGGAGCCTGACACAGTCTGCGCGGTGGTGGTCACCCATCGGCGCCGCGAACTGCTGGCGAAGTCTCTGGATGCCGTGGTCGGCCAACGACGTCGCCCGGATCATCTGATCGTCGTCGACAACGACGACGATCCCGCGGTGCGAGAGCTGGTGACGGGGCAGCCGGTGCCTTCGACCTATCTCGGGTCTCGCCGGAACCTGGGCGGTGCGGGCGGTTTCGCACTCGGCATGCTGCACGCGCTGGCTCTGGGATCCGATTGGATCTGGCTGGCCGACGACGACGGCCGCCCGGCCGACTCCACCGTGCTGGCCACCCTGCTGGCGTGCGCCGAGCAGCACTGCCTGGCTGAGGTCTCACCGATGGTGTGCAACCTCGACGATCCCGACCGACTGGCCTTCCCGCTGCGCCGCGGTCTGGTGTGGCGCCGGCTGGTGTCAGAACTGCAGACCGAGGACTCAACCGTTTCCGGAGATCTGCTGCCGGGCATCACGTCGTTGTTCAACGGAGCCCTGTTCCGGGCCGCCACCGTGGAGGCCGTCGGCGTTCCGGATCTGCGCCTGTTCGTCCGCGGCGACGAGGTCGAACTGCACCGCCGATTGGTGCGCTCCGGGCTGCCATTCGGAACCTGTCTGACCGCAAAGTACCTGCACCCGTGCGGCACCGACGAGTTCAAACCGATCCTGGGCGGACGGATGCACACCCAGTACCCCGATGACCAGACCAAGCGGTTTTTCACCTACCGCAACCGCGGCTATCTGCTCTCCCAGCCGGGACTGCGCAAACTGCTTCCGCAGGAGTGGTTGCGGTTCGGCTGGTACTTTCTGGTGTCCCGCCGCGACCCCGCGGGGCTGCGCGAGTGGATTCGCCTGCGGCGCTTGGGTAGACGCGAAAGGTTCGGGATGGACCTTCGGGGTGAGCGAAGCGACGGGAAAAAACCTCGGGGCGAGCGAAGCGACGGGAAAGATAGGCGATGACGTTCACCGATGCGGCGGCGCAGTCCAAGACCATGAGCCGGGCCTGGGCCGATCTGACCGAGGGGTTCGGCAAACGCGAGCTGTGGCTTCATCTGGGCTGGCAGGACATCAAGCAGCGGTACCGCCGCAGCGTGCTCGGACCGTTCTGGATCACGATCGCCACCGGTACCACGGCAGTGGCGATGGGCCTGCTGTACTCGAAGCTGTTCAAGCTGCCGCTCGAGGAGCACCTGCCCTACGTCACACTCGGGCTGATCCTCTGGAACCTGATCAACGCGTCCATTCTCGAAGGCTCCGAGGTGTTCATCGCCAACGAGGGGCTGATAAAACAGTTGCCGACACCGCTGTCGGTTCACGTCTATCGGCTGGTGTGGCGGCAGATGATCCTGTTCGCCCACAACATCGTCATCTTCGTGGTGATCGCGATCGTCTTTCCCAAGCCGTGGAAATGGGTTGATCTGGCGGCCATCCCGGCTCTGGGCCTCATCATGCTCAACTGTGTGTGGGTGTCGCTGTGCTTCGGCATCCTGGCCACCCGCTACCGCGACATCGGCCCGCTGCTGGGCTCGGTGGTGCAGCTGCTGTTCTTCATGACGCCGATCATCTGGAACGAATCCACGCTGCGGCAGCAGGGCGCCGGATCGTGGGCCAAGATCGTCGAATTGAACCCCCTGCTGCACTATCTCGACATCGTGCGGGCCCCGTTGCTGGGCGCTGACCAGGAGGTGCGGCACTGGGTGGTGGTTCTTGCCCTCACGGTGATCGGCTGGGGCTTCGCGGCCGTCGCGATGCGCCAGTACCGCGCGCGGGTGCCGTACTGGGTGTGACGGGTCAGTCGGGCTGAGTGCCGAACTCGAAGTAACGCCCGGAGATCTCGTGAGGCGTGATCCGCACGTAGCGACGTTTCACGGTCGCCGTCCAGGGCAGTAGCTGCGCCCGCTCGGCCGCGGCGATGTCCTCCGGGGTCTCCAACAGTTCGGCGGCACCGCGCACGATCACGCTCCAGCCGTTCATCAGGTTGTGGTCGTCAACCTCGAACACCACCCGGTCGCTGAGTATGGAGGTGATCAGCTTGGTGCCCTCGGCCGTGCGGAACAGCACAGTGTGCCGCTGCACGACGAAGTTGACAGGGAAGATTTCGATTCTGGTGCCGATCGTCGTGACGAGGCGACCGAGCGCCACGCTGGCCAGCAGGTGCCAGCTTTCGTCTTCACCGAGGATCGACACCGGATACTCGGGCGCCATACCCGAACCCTAATCGACAGCCGGGCCAGCGCGCGCTGCTCCCGAGGATATTTGCTGGACAGAGAGTGGTGAGCACGGGTACTATAGAACATATGTTCGAATCTATGGCATTGTCGGAGCTCCTCGGCACCGCCGTCCGCGCCCAGCGCACCGAGCGTTCAGGGATAGCCGAACAGCTCATCGCGATCGGCACCTACGCCATTCAGCGCATGGACGAAGAGGCTGATAAACACGACTTCTGGTGCGTCGACGACTTAGATGTCGTCGCCGCCGAGGTGGCCGCCGAACTGGGCATCAGCCGCGCCCGCGCCCTGACCAAGATGAATTACGGCAAGACCCTCGTCGACCGTCTGCCCCAACTCGCCCAAGTCTTTGTTGCCGGCGATCTGGACTTCCGAGTGTTTGCCATCATCGACTACCGCACCGGGCTGATCACCGACCCCGACATCCTCGGCACCGTCGACACCGAACTGGCCGGCCGCGCGCCCGGCTGGAACCACCTATCCGACAAGAAGATCGCCGAACTCCTCGACTGGCTGGTCATCACCCACGATCCCGATGCCGTGCGGGTGGCCCGCAGCGCCGCCGAAGACCGTCACCTCGAGATGGACACCCCCTGCAACGGCGTCACCGAAATCTGGGGCAGCCTGCGTGCCTCCGATGCGGCCGCCTTGACCCACCGCCTCGACCAGCTCGCCGCCACCGTGTGCCCCAACGACCCCCGCACCAAACGGCAACGCCGCGCCGACGCGACCGGCGCCCTATCCGAATACCAAACCACCATGCCCTGTATGTGCGGTTTACCCGACTGCCCCGCCACCGAGAACGCCGCCAGGCCGATCAGCCCGTTCGTCATTCACGTGCTCGCCGAACCCGCCACGCTCGACGCCGCCAGCGACACCCCCGGCTACGCCTCCGAACTCGGCCCCATCCCGGCCGACACCGTGCGGGAAATGGCCACCCACGCCAAGATTCGACCCCTGACCCACCCAGCCGCCTCCCCTGCCGAACCGCACTACCGACCGTCACCAGCACTGGCCGAGTTCATCCGTTGCCGCGATCTGACCTGCCGCTTCCCCGGATGCGACACCCCGGCCGAGTACGCCGACATCGACCACACGGTGCCCTACCCCGCCGGACCAACCCACGCCTCAAACCTGAAGACCCTGTGCCGTTTTCACCATTTGATGAAGACCTTCTACACCACCTGGAACGACCAACAACTCCCCGACGGCACGGTCATCTGGACCTCACCAACCGGACGGACCTACACCACCAAACCCCATGGGGCACTGTTCTTCCCGCAACTATCGGCACCGACCGGTGACCTCAACCTGCCGAAGCGCCCGCGATTGGACATCCCGGCACGCGGGTTGGCCATGCCCACCCGTCGCCGCACCCGCGCCCAAGAAAAGGCCTACCGGATCGAAACCGAACGAAGATCCAACCGCATCCGCTACGCTGCCGACCCCCCACCCTTCTAAGGGCGCCCAGCGTTAGGCGACAGCAGCCTGCACGCCAACCCAGCGGCCGGTCCTGTCAGCGTGTGGCCAACACCGGCAGCAGCAGGCGCGACGACGATCGCACAGTGTTCAGACTGCTGGTGCCGACGCTCGCGTGCCGGAAGTTCATGATCGCCGGTGTGTCTGGGTCTTGGTCGTCACCGGTCAGCACCAGCCGGATGCGATGACCAGTCTTGAAGCGACGAGCATTGGGCACCAGGGGGATTCGATACGTGACGGCTTCCCCGATCGGCACCGCGACCGGCGTCCGACAGGGCAGCACGGGTGCACCAGGCAGGCTGGCCGCTTCGTCGACCTCGCGCAGGCTGGCGCGTAACCATCCCGCGGTGACGTCTTCGACGCTGCCGTCGGGTGCGACGTCCTGCAGCGTCGCGATCCAGGCGGTGTCGGCAGCGGTGGCCGAGGCCAACAGCCTCAGCTCGATGGCGCCGACGACGTCGATCGCGGCGCCCAGCGGTGCACCGGTCCACGACAGCGACGCCGGCGGGTCGATGGGACTGCTCCGGGCCCGTCCCAGACCACCGCCGAGAACCATGAACTCGCGGGCACCCGAGGCACCTTCGTCCTCGGCAAGCGTGCCGTCGGCGCGCAGCGCCAACTCCCGGTGCTCGCAGTCGGGCGGCCACGACGGGGACGTGTTCCATTCGTCGGCTCCCGGTAGGTAGTACCGGACCGCCGGTCCGTCGACGATGCCGGTGTCGCGGCCCTTGAGCCAGTGGTCGTACCAGGCAAGCGCCTCGACGTGCAGGCTCTCCCACGGCCAGGTCAGGCCGAACTCACCGAGCATGCCGATCCTGACCGCCGGGCTGTTGGACAACGCCTGCCACGTGGCGAAGGTCGACGGCAGGTGCAATGGGGCATTCTCCCAGTCACAGCCGAGATAGACCGGTATGTCGACGGTTTCGAGCAGCGGTATGAGATTTCGCTCCTCCCACCACTCGTCGCGGGTGGGATGTTTGACGACGACGTCGAGCCACAGATCGTCCCACGGATGCGGCTCATGCGGCAGTTTGAGCATCGCGTGCATCATCGTGACCGCGGCCTCGCCGTTCATCGTGGCGAACTTGTGGTGGATGCGCGGGGTGGTCAGGAGGTGCCGGAGCCCGCCGAGCAGTGGGCTCCGCCACACATGGTCGCTGCGCTCGGCGGTAAGGCCCAGCATCGACAGAAACGGCGTCACGAACGAAGCGCTGCAAAGGCCATGGTGCATCGCGGCCTCGTACAGGTCGGCAGTGACGGCCACCGGGAAGACTGCTTTGAGATGCGGCGGCCGCTCGACAGCGGCTTGGAGTTGGGTCATGGCGAAGTAGCTGATCCCGATCATGCCGACGTTGCCGTCACACCACGGCTGGGCGGCCGCCCACTCGACGAGGTCGTGCATGTCGCGGCGTTCCGCGGAGTCGAAGAACCCGAACGTACCGCCGGATCCCCCGGTGCCGCGCACGTTCGCGATGACATGGACGTAGCCGCGCGGCACCCAGAAATCCGTGGCGCCCGCCTCGATGAAACCGGCGGGCGCCCCGAGATCTTGGATCTGGCGTGGATAGGGCGATGCCGCGATCAGAGCGGGGAATCGGCCGTCTGCGTCGGGCCGGTGCACGTCGGCGAGCAGTGTGGTGCCGTCCCGCACCTCGACCGCGACGTCGAGGTCGTGGCGGGTGCCGTACCGCGGTTCGCTGAGGTTGCGGTAGTTGCGACCGGTGGTCTGAGGGCCGTTGAGTTGGCGCTGGCCGGGCTGGGTTCCCGAAACGGTGGACATGGTGACCTCCCGGACCATGGTGACTCTGGTCCACCAATCGTCCACGAAGAGGGCAACTCCAGGGGATGAATACGCCTGGTCGATACCGGGCCGCGTGGATCAGCGCCGCGGAGCTGCTGTGGCGTGGGCGCAGCGCTAGGAATCCCCGCCGACGAAGAGGTCGCGCGGGCCGGTGGGCAGCCGCCAGTGGAAGGCCAGACCGGCCAGCCGCAACGCGGTGGCCAACACCGTGCCGGCCACCAGACCGATCCACTGCGGGCCGAAGTAGTCGATGACGGCATAGGTCGTCGCACCGATCATTGCCGGAACCGCATACAGATCGTCCTGCCCCATCAGTAACGGGATCTCGCGGACCAGCACATCGCGGACGATGCCGCCGCCGATCGCGGTGGTGACACCGATCAGTACGGCCGCGAACCAGGTCGCCCCATGGTCGGTGGCGAAGGCCGCACCCGACGTCGCGAAGAAACCCATCCCGACGGCGTCGAGGGTGAGCACGATCCGCCGCATTCGGATGAAGATCCGGGCCGTCGCCGTCGCCACCGCCGTCGCGACCACGGCGACCGTGACGTTGGGCCAGTGCTGGATCGACGTCGGCGGGGTGACGTCGAGGAACAGGTCACGCAGCACACCGCCGCTGACTGCCGTCAGCACACCCAGCGCCGCGATGCCGAACAAATCGAAGCCTTTGCGGATCGCGACCATCGCCCCCGACGAGGCGAAAACCGCGATACCGCCGTAGTTGAGGACCGTCTGCAACACGTCTGAACCGTAGGCGCTCGCTAAGCTGCCGTGGTGGCCGAACCCGTCATGTCGCCGACCCAACGCCTGAGCCTCAAAACCCAGGTGTTCCGGTTCATCGTCACCGGCGGGTTCTCCGCGATCGTCGACTTCGGCCTGTACGTGCTGCTCTACAAGGCCTTCGGGCTGCCTCCTGATCCGTCCAAGATGATCAGCTTCGTGGCCGGTACCACCACCGCCTACCTGCTGAACCGGCGCTGGACGTTCCAGGCGCCGCCGAGCACGGCCCGGCTGATCGCGGTCTGGGTGCTCTACCTCGTCACTTTCGTCGTCCAGGTCGGCCTCAATCACCTGTTCCTGCATCTGCTGAACTACACGCCGATGGCCGTGGTCGTTGCCTTCGTCATCGCCCAGGGCACCGCGACCGTCATCAACTTCATCGTGCAGCGGGCGGTCATCTTCCGCCTGCACTGAGTGGCCGCCGCGGCGCGGTACCCTCCTTAGCGATGTCGACCACCGATTTCCCGACCACGGACAAGCGCCTGATGGGCTGGGGCCGCACCGCACCGACCGTCGCGCAGGTGCTCTCCACACCTGATCCCGAGGTCATCGCCAAGGCTGTCGCGCGGGCCGCCGAGCAGGGCGGACGCGGTGTGATCGCACGCGGTCTGGGGCGCTCCTACGGCGACAACGCGCAGAACGGCGGCGGCCTGGTCATCGACATGCCCGCGCTCAACCGGATCCATTCGATCGATGCGGAAACCCGGATCGTCGACGTGGACGCCGGGGTCAACCTCGATCAGCTGATGAAGGCGGCGCTGCCGTTCGGGCTGTGGGTCCCGGTGCTGCCGGGTACCCGGCAGGTCACCATCGGCGGGGCAATCGGCTGCGATATCCACGGCAAGAATCACCACAGCGCGGGAAGCTTCGGCAATCACGTCCGCAGCATGGATCTGCTGACCGCCAACGGCGAGGTGCGCAAGCTCACGCCGGACGGCCCGGAGGCCGAACTGTTCTGGGCGACGGTCGGCGGCAACGGGCTGACCGGCATCGTCCTGCGCGCCACCATCGAGATGACGCCGACGGAGACCGCGTATTTCATCGCCGACGGCGACGTCACGCACACCCTCGACGAGACCATCGCCTTCCACAGCGACGGCAGCGAGGACGACTACACGTACTCATCGGCCTGGTTCGACGCCATCAGCGCCCCACCGAAGCTGGGCCGCGCCGCCATCTCCCGCGGGTCGCTGGCCAAAGTCGACCAGCTGCCCAAGAAGCTGCAGAAGAATCCGCTGAAATTCGATGCGCCGCAATTGCTTACGATTCCCGACATCGTTCCGAACGGGATGTTGGTGAGCAAGTACACCTTCGGCCCGATCGGCGAAGTCTGGTACCGCAAATCGGGCACCTACCGCGACAAGGTGCAGAACCTGACGCAGTTCTATCACCCGCTGGACATGTTCGGTGAGTGGAACCGCGCCTATGGTCCGGCCGGTTTCGCGCAATACCAGTTCGTGGTCCCCACGGAGGCCGTGGAGGAGTTCAAGGGCATCATCTACGACATCCAGCGCTCCGGACACTACTCATTCCTCAACGTGTTCAAGCTGTTCGGCAAGGGCAATCAGGCGCCGCTGAGCTTCCCGATCCCCGGCTGGAACGTGTGTGTCGACTTCCCCGTCAAGCCGGGTGTCGGTGAGTTCCTCACCGACCTGGATCGCCGGGTACTGGAGTTCGGTGGGCGGCTCTACACCGCCAAGGATTCGCGCACGACGGCCCAGACGTTCCATGCCATGTACCCGCGCATCGACGAGTGGATTGCGGTGCGGCGCAAGGTAGATCCGGACGGGGTGTTCGCCTCCGACATGGCGCGCCGACTGGAACTTCTGTAGTCCGGATACGCCGGAACGGGCGGCGGGAGTAGCCGAGAACTTTTTCTTGACTAATTCCAGAAAAGGGACGAGACTTCAGGGCGTGGCGACGACTGCGGACCTCCAGCGAGTGCTGCGGACCGCCGGCATGCGAGTGACCCGCCCCAGGGTGGCAGTGCTTACGGCGGTGCATGCACATCCTCACGCCGACACGGATTCGATCATCCGCGCCGTGCGTGAAGAGCTGCCCGAGGTGTCACACCAAGCCGTCTACGACTCGCTGCACGCGTTGACCGCGGCGCGCCTGGTGCGACGGATCCAGCCCTCCGGATCCGTAGCCCGTTACGAGTCACGGATCGGCGACAACCATCACCACATCGTGTGCCGCTCGTGTGGCGCCATCGCCGACATCGATTGTGCGGTCGGCGTAGCCCCCTGCCTGACCGCGTCAGAAGACCATGGCTTCGAGATCGACGAGGCCGAGGTCATCTACTGGGGCACTTGCCCCGAATGTTCCACTGCTCCAAGTAGATAACTCACAAACAGCCCACCCCAGCCCGGAAAGGATTTGTCATGGCCGAGACCGAAACTCACCCCCCCATCGGCGAAGCTCAGACCGAACCCGCCGAAAGCGGTTGTCCCATGCGGATCAAGCCTCCCGTCGAGGGCGGTAGCAACCGCGACTGGTGGCCCAATGCGGTGAATCTCAAGATCCTGCAAAAGAATCCCCCCGCCGTCGACCCGACGGACGAGGGCTACGACTATCGGGAAGCCGTCAAGACCCTCGATTTCGAGGCCTTCGAGCGCGATTTCGACGAGCTGCTGACGAATTCTCAGGACTGGTGGCCTGCCGACTTCGGGCACTACGGCCCGCTGTTCGTCCGCATGTCGTGGCACGCCGCGGGCACCTACCGAGTCGAGGACGGCCGCGGTGGCGGCGGACGCGGTATGCAGCGCTTCGCTCCGCTGAACAGCTGGCCCGACAACGTCAGCCTGGACAAGGCCCGCCGTCTGCTGTGGCCGCTGAAGAAGAAGTACGGCAAGAAGATCTCGTGGGCCGACCTGATCGTCTACGCCGGCAACCGCGCCATGGAGCACATGGGCTTCAAGACGGCCGGCTTCGCCTTCGGTCGCCCGGACTTCTGGGAGCCCGAGGAGGACATCTACTGGGGCGCCGAGCACGAATGGCTGGGTTCGCAGGATCGTTACGCCGGCACTGACCGCACCAAGCTGGAAAACCCGCTGGCCGCCAGCCACATGGGTCTGATCTACGTCAACCCCGAAGGCCCCGAAGGCAAGCCGGATCCCGTTGCCGCGGCCATCGACATCCGCGAGACCTTCGGCCGGATGGCGATGAACGACATCGAGACCGCCGCACTGATCGTCGGCGGTCACACCTTCGGCAAGACCCACGGTGCCACCGACATCGAGAACGGCGTGGAGCCCGAAGCCGCCCCGCTGGAGCAGATGGGCCTCGGCTGGGCCAACCCGGGCGTCGGCAACGACACCGTCAGCAGCGGCCTCGAGGTGACCTGGACCCACACCCCCACCAAGTGGGACAACTCGTTCCTGGAGATCCTCTACAGCAACGAGTGGGAGCTGTTCAAGAGCCCCGCGGGCGCCAATCAGTGGCGTCCCAAGGACAACGGCTGGGCTAACTCGGTGCCGATGGCACAGGGTAAGGGCAAGACCCACCCGTCGATGCTGACCACAGACCTGTCGATGCGGATGGACCCGATCTACGGCGAAATCACCCGCCGGTGGCTGGATCACCCGGAGGAACTGGCCGAGGAGTACGCCAAGGCCTGGTTCAAGTTGTTGCACCGTGACATGGGACCGGTGGCGCGCTACCTCGGACCGCTGGCGCCGAAGGAGACCTGGCTGTGGCAGGACATCGTGCCTGCCGGTAAGACGCTGTCCGCCGCGGATGTCGCCGCGCTCAAGACGGCCATCGCGGAGTCGGGTCTGAGCGTCCAGCAGTTGGTGGACACCGCATGGAAGGCGGCCGCGTCGTACCGCTCCAGCGACATGCGTGGCGGTGCCAACGGCGGCCGGATCCGGCTGCAGCCGCAGCTCGGCTGGGAGGTCAACGAGCCCGACGAGCTGGCCCAGGTGATCCGCAAGCTCGAGGAGATCCAGCAGGCGTCCAACACTGGCGTGTCCTTCGCCGACCTGGTGGTCCTCGGCGGCGTCGTCGGCCTGGAGAAGGCGATCAAGGATGCCGGCTTCGATGTCGCGGTGCCGTTCACCTCGGGTCGCGGCGATGCCAGCCAGGACCAGACGGACATCGAGTCCTTCGCCTACCTGGAGCCCAAGGGCGACGGTTTCCGCAACTACGTGGGCAAGGGCGACACCCTGCCGTCCGAGTACCGGCTGATCGACCGGGCCAACCTGCTCGGTCTGACGGCTCCCGAGATGGCCGTGCTGGTCGGCGGTCTGCGGGTGCTCGGCGCCAACCACGGCGGCTCAGATGTCGGCGTGTTGACGAACAAGAAGGGTCAGCTGACCAACGACTTCTTCGTCAACCTCACCGACATGGGCACCAAGTGGGCGCCGGCACCGGCCGACGACGGCACCTACGTCGGCACCGACCGGGCCACCGGCACGCCGAAGTGGACCGCCAGCCGGGTGGACCTGCTGTTCGGCTCCAACTCGCAGCTGCGGGCACTGGCCGAGGTGTACGCCCAGGACGACGCACGCGAGAAGTTCGTCAAGGACTTCGTCGCGGCGTGGACCAAGGTGATGGACAACGACCGGTTCGACCTCGAGGTCTGATCGGCAAGTAACCGAAGTACCCGAACGCCCAGGTCGGCCTCGCGGCCGCCTGGGCGTTCGGCGTTCGGCCGTGGGAAGAAGGCCGCACGGTACCCTCGTCACGATGTCCCCCGAGGCTTGGAGCTGCGTTAGATGGTGTTCGACGCCGTAGGTAACCCCCAGACGATCCTGCTGCTCGGCGGCACCTCAGAGATCGGGCTGGCAATCTGTGAGCGCTATCTGCGCAACGCCCCGGCCCGTATCGTGCTGGCCGCGCTGCCCGACGACCCGGGCCGAGACGGTGCGGTGGCCCAGATGCGTGCTGCAGGCGCCAAAGAGGTCGAGGTGATCGACTTCGACGCCGTCGACACCGCCAGCCATCCCGCGGTCATCGACAAGGCATTCGACGGAGGCGATGGCCCCAGAGATATAGACGTCGCGATCGTGGCGTTCGGGCTGCTCGGGGATGCCGAGGAACTGTGGCAGAACCAGCGCAAGGCCGTGCAGATCGCCGAAATCAACTACACCGCAGCCGTTTCGGTCGGTGTGCTGTTGGGCGAGAAGATGCGCGCGCAGGGCTCCGGGCGCATCATCGCGATGAGCTCCGCGGCCGGTGAGCGCGTGCGTCGCTCGAACTTCGTCTACGGCTCGACCAAGGCCGGCCTGGACGGCTTCTACCTCGGCCTCGGTGAGGCACTGCGGGAATTCGGTGTCCGGGTACTGGTGATCCGGCCCGGCCAGGTGCGCACGCGGATGAGCGCGCACGTCAAGGAAGCCCCGCTGACCGTCGACAAGGAATACGTCGCCGACCTGGCGGTCACCGCTTCGGCCAAGGGCAAGGAGCTGGTCTGGGCGCCAGGGGCGTTCCGCTACGTGATGATGGTGTTGCGGCACATCCCGCGACCCATCTTCCGTCGGCTCCCCATCTGATGCGGGCCGGACTCCTCGGTCCGGCCAGGGTGGTCGGCCAGATGGTCATCGCCGCCCTGATCGCCTCGGTGGTTGCCGGCGTGGCGATCACCGCGATCGCCCGGGTGCAGTGGCCGGCCTACAACACCTCCAACCAGTTGCACGCCCTGACCACCGTGGGCCAGTTCGGTTGCCTGGCAGGGCTTTTCGTGTCGGGTCTGATCTGGCGGCGCGGATGGCGCACCCTGGCCCGCCTTGCCGCGCTGATCTTCCTGTCGGCCTTCTCGGTGGTGACGCTGGCGATGCCGCTGGGCGCCACCAAGCTGTACCTGTTCGGGGTGTCGGTGGACCAGCAGTTCCGCACCGAGTACCTGACCCGGCTCACCGACACCGCGGGCCTGCATGACATGACCTACTTCGGGCTGCCGCCCTACTACCCGGCGGGCTGGTTCTGGATGGGCGGGCGGATCGCCGCCTGGACCGGGACCCCGGCCTGGGAGATGTTCAAACCATGGGCCATCGGCTCCATCACCGTCGCCGCGGCGCTGGCACTCGTGTTGTGGGCGGCCATGGTCCGGTTCGAGTACGCGTTGGTCGTCACCACGGCCAGTACCGCCGCCATGCTGGCCTATTCGCCGGCCGAACCGTATGCCGCGATCATCACCGTGCTGCTGCCGCCCGTACTGGTGCTGGCCTGGTCCGGGCTGGGCGCGCACGCGAGGAGCACAGAAGGAGACGCGCACGCGAGGAGCACAGAAGGAGACGGCGGCACCCGCAACGGCGGGTGGGCGGCCATCGTCGGCACCGGCATCTTCCTCGGCGTGGCCGCCCTGTTCTACACGCTGCTGTTCGCCTACTGCGCGTTCACGCTGGCCATCATGGGGCTGCTGCTGGCAGCCGCCCGCAGGCACTGGGACCCGTTGCTGCGGCTGGTCGTCATCGCGGCGATCTCGGGGCTCATCGCCCTGATCAGCTGGGGCCCGTACCTGCTGGCCGCAGCCAAGGGCCGGCCCGCCGACAAGGGCACCGCCCAGCATTATCTGCCCGACGCCGGCGCGCAACTGACCTTCCCGATGCTGAGCTTCACGCTGCTCGGGGCGCTGTGCATGGTCGGCACGCTGTGGCTGGTGGTGCGGGCGCGTAACTCGCGCGAAGAGCAGACGGCTGCAGCGCTGGCCTTCGGCGTGGTCGCGATCTACGCCTGGTCGCTGCTGTCGATGCTGACCACGCTTGTGGGCACCACGCTGCTGTCATTCCGGCTGCAGTCGATGCTGACCGTGCTGCTGACCACTGCGGGGGCGTTCGGGTTCATCGAGGCGACGCTCGCGATCGCCCGGCGCTATCAGCCGGACACCCGGCGACGCGTCATCGCCGTGGCAGCGACGATCGGCGCCGTCGGCGCGCTCACGTTCAGCCAGGACATTCCCGACGTGCTGCGTCCCGACATCAACGTCGCCTACACCGACACCGACGGCACCGGTGTACGTGCTGACCGCAGGCCGCCCGGCGCCGAGCAGTACTACCGCGAGGTCGACGCCAAGATCCTTGAGGTCACGGGCGTCCCGCGGGACCAGACCGTGGTGCTCACCGCCGACTACAGCTTCCTGTCGTACTACCCGTACTACGGCTTCCAGGGACTGACATCGCACTACGCCAACCCGCTGGCCCAGTTCAAGGAACGCGCAGCCACCATCGAGGGCTGGGGCACACTGAGCACCGCCGACCAGTTCATCAAGGCCCTCGACGGGCTGCCCTGGAAGGCGCCGACGGTGTTTCTCATGCGCCGCGGCGCCGGCGATACCTACACCCTGCGGCTGGCCTCCGACGTCTATCCGAACCAGCCCAATGTGCGCCGCTACCACGTGGAGCTGAACTCAGCGCTGTTCGACGATCCGCGGTTCCACCTGTCGGATGTGGGGCCGTTCGTACTGGCCATCCGCAAGCCTGATCAGAACGCCAGTCAGAAAGCGACTCCCGATGGCCGTTGACGCGCCGATAGCATCGAAACCCGTGATCGCTACGGGCGCCAACCACCGGACAGCGCGACTCATCGCCATCGTCGCCGGTCTGCTCGGTGCGATCATGGCCATCGCCACCCCGTTCCTGCCGGTCAAGCAGACCACTGCGCAGCTCAACTGGCCACAGAACGGCACCTGGCAGAGCGTCGACGCCCCACTGATCGGATATGTCGCCACCGACCTGACCATCAACGTGCCGTGCCAGGCCGCCGCGGGGCTAGTCGGCCCGCAGTACCGCGAGCGCACGGTCCTGCTGTCGACCGTGCCCAAGCAGGCGCCCAAGGCCGTCGACCGCGGTCTGCTCATCGAACGCGTCAACAACGACCTGCTGGTCATCGTCCGCAACACCCCGGTGGTCAGCGCCTCGCTGGATCGGGTGCTCAGCCCCGCATGCAAGTACCTGACCTTCACCGCGCACGCCGACAAGGTCACCGGCGAGTTCGTCGGACTTACGCAGGGCCCGTCGAGTGACCCGTCCCAGGATCCCAATGCGCCGCTGCGCGGTGAGCGCAGCGGCTACGACTTCCGCCCGCAGATCGTCGGCGTCTTCACCGATCTGTCCGGCCCCGCGCCGGAAGGTCTTACCTTCTCGGCCACGATCGACACGCGGTACAGCAGCTCCCCCACGCTGCTCAAGATGCTGGCGATGATCATCGGCGTCGCCATGACCATCGTCGCCCTGGGCGCTCTGCACGTGCTCGACGCCGCCGACGGCGTCAAACAGCGGCACTTCCTGCCGGCCCGCTGGTGGTCGGTGTCGCCGCTGGACGCGCTGGTCAGCGCTGTGCTGGTGTGGTGGCATTTCGTCGGCTCCAACACGTCCGACGACGGCTACATCCTCACCATGGCCCGGGTGTCCGAACACGCCGGCTACATGGCCAACTACTACCGCTGGTTCGGCACCCCTGAAGCCCCCTTCGGCTGGTACTACGACCTGCTGGCGCTGTGGGCGCATGTCAGCACCGCCAGCGTGTGGCTGCGGTTGCCGACGCTGGTGATGGCGCTGGCCTGCTGGTGGGTCATCAGCCGCGAGGTCATCCCACGACTCGGGCACGCCGTCAAACACAGCCGGGCAGCGGCATGGACCGCGGCCGGCATGTTCCTGGCGTTCTGGCTACCCCTGAACAACGGGCTGCGCCCCGAGCCCATCATCGCCCTCGGCATCCTGCTGACGTGGTGTTCGGTGGAACGCGGCGTGGCCACCAACCGGATGCTGCCGGTCGCCATAGCGATCATCATCGGTGCGCTCACCCTGTTCTCCGGTCCCACCGGCATCGCCGCCATCGGCGCGTTGCTGGTGGCCGTCGGACCACTGAAAACCATTGTGGCCCGGCATACTTCCCGCTTCGGGCACTTGGCCCTGCTGGCTCCGATCCTGGCCGCGTGCACGGTCACCATCATCCTGATCTTCCGGGACCAGACGCTGATCGGTGAGATCCAGGCCAGCACCTTCAAGTCGACCGTGGGTCCGAGCCTGGCCTGGTTCGACGAACACATCCGTTACGAGCGGCTGTTCACCACGAGCCCCGACGGCTCGGTGGCTCGACGCTTCGCGGTGCTGACTCTCCTTCTGGCGCTGGCGGTTTCGATCGCCATGTCGCTGCGGAAGGGCCGCGTGCCCGGCACTGCGGCGGGTCCGAGCCGACGCATCATCGGCATCACGATCATCTCGTTCTTCGCGATGATGTTCACCCCGACCAAGTGGACCCATCACTTCGGCGTGTTCGCCGGCCTGGCCGGCTCCCTGGGGGCGCTGGCCGCGGTGGCGGTGACCGCCGCGGCGATGAAATCGCGACGCAACCGCGCCATGTTCGGCGCGGCCGTGCTGTTCGTGACGGCGCTGTCGTTCGCGACCGTCAACGGGTGGTGGTACGTGTCGAACTTCGGCGTGCCGTGGTCGAACTCGTTCCCGCAGTGGCACTTCGGCTTCACCACGATCCTCCTCGGGTTCTCGGTGCTGGCACTGTTGCTGGCCGCCTGGTTCCACTTCAGCGGACGTGACGTGTCCCCCGCCGGCCCGCCGGGCCGATGGCAGCGGCTCGTGCAGGCACCACTCGCGATCGCCGCGTGGGTGCTGGTGATGTTCGAGGTGGTGTCACTGACTCTGGCGATGATCAACCAGTACCCGGCCTGGTCGGTGGGACGCTCCAATCTGGAGGCCCTGACCGGTAAGACGTGCGGGCTGGCCAGCGACGTGATGGTCGAGGAGAACCCGAACGCGGGCATGCTCACGCCGATCGACCAGCCCCCCAGCCAGGCGCTCGGTGCGGTCACCTCACAGGGGTTCACCTCCAACGGCATCCCGTCGGACGTCTCGGCCGACCCGGTGATGGAGCAACCCGGCTCCACCAACTTCGCCGACACCGAATCCGGCACCACGACCGCCAGCCAAGGCGGAACCGAGGGCGGGACCACGGCCGCGGCAGGCGCCAACGGGTCGCGCGCGCGGCTGCCCTACGGCCTCGACCCCGCCACCACACCGGTGCTGGGCAGCTGGCGGGCCGGCACCCAGATTCCGTCGGAGCTGCGTTCGGCGTGGTACCGGCTGCCGAACCGGGATACCGCCGGGCCTCTGCTCGTGGTGGCAGCCGCCGGACGGTTCAATGCGGGCGAGGTCGTGGTCCAGTGGGCCACCGACAAGCAGGCTGCCGCGGACCGGCCGGGAGGCAGTCTCGGCTTCGCCGACGTCGGGTCAGCCCCGGCATGGCGGAACCTGCGGGCGCCGCTGGCGGCCATCCCGAGCGACGCCACCCAGATCCGGCTTGTCGCGACCGACGACGATCTGGCCCCGCAGCACTGGATCGCGGTGACCCCGCCGCGGATCCCCACCCTGCGCACCCTGCAGGACGTGGTGGGCTCGACCGATCCGGTGATGCTGGACTGGCTGGTGGGCCTGGCCTTCCCGTGCCAACGGCCGTTCGGCCACCAGTACGGCGTGATCGAGGTGCCGAAGTGGCGGATCCTGCCGGACCGGTTCGGCGCGGAGGCCAACTCGCCGGTGATGGACTACCTGGGCGGCGGGCCACTGGGCATCACCGAGTTGATGTTCCGGGCCGCGACAGTGCCGACCTATCTCAAAGACGACTGGTTCCGGGACTGGGGTTCTTTGCAGCGGCTGACACCGTGGTACACCGACGCCGTGCCGGCCCGGCTCGACCTGGGAACCGCCACCCGCAGCGGGTGGTGGAGCCCGGCTCCGCTACGGCCCAGCTGAGCGGATCACGACTCAGCGACCACGCGGCAGGGGAAACCGGGACTCACATGTGGGTCGCATACCATCGACCCTCGTGCCGGGCGATGAGCGACATGAACGAGAAACAGGTAATACAGCCACTGATCGAACCCGCATCGCTCGCCTGATCGCGATCATCGCCGGCGTCGCGGGTGTGGTGCTGTGCGGACTGGTCCCACTGCTGCCGGTCAAACAGACCACTGCGACCATCCTGTGGCCGCAGGGCACCGGTACCGACGGCAACATCACCAACATCACGGCGCCGCTGGTGTCCGGGGCCCCGCAGGCCCTCGACGTCTCCATCCCTTGTCACGCCATCGCGACCCTGCCCGCGGCGGGCGGGCTGGTGTTCTCCACCATTCCGCCCGATGGCATCGACGCCACCCGCAACGGTCTGTTCGTCCGGGCCACCGCCGACACCGTCTTCGTCGCGTTCCGCGACACCGTCACCGCCGTCGCGCCACGTGCCGCAGTCAACGCGGGGACGTGCAGCGCGCTGCACATCTGGGCCAACCTCGGCGGTGTGGGCGCTGACTTCGCCGGCATTCCCGGCGCGACCGGCACCGCGGCCGTCGAGAAGAAACCCCAGGTCGCCGGCGTGTTCACCGATCTGAAGGTGGCGCCGCAGCCCGGCCTGTCGGCACGGGTAGACGTGGACACCCGGTTCATCACCAGCCCGACGGCGCTCAAGCTGCTGGTGATGGCGCTCGGCGTGGTCTGCGTGGTGGCCTCGATCGTGGCGCTGGCCGTGCTGGACCACCACGGCGCCCACCGGGTGCGCGGTGCGTGGCGCCGATTTCTACGAGTGCCCGTTGCGACATGGATCGCCGACGCAGGCGTCGTCGGGACGCTGCTGCTGTGGCACATGATCGGCGCCATCTCATCCGACGACGGCTACAACCTCACCATCGCACGGGTATCCGCCGACGCCGGCTACACCGCCAACTACTTCCGCTACTTCGGCACCACCGAGGCTCCCTTCGACTGGTATCAGTCGGTGCTCGCGCACTTCGCTGCCATCAGCACCGCAAGCGTATGGATGCGGGTGCCCGCAACCCTGGCCGCCATCGGCACCTGGCTGCTGTTGAGCCGCTGGGTGCTGCCCCGGCTGGGTCGCAAACTCGCCACCAACCGCATCGCGGTGTGGACGGCCGGCGCGGTGTTTCTGGCGGCCTGGCTGCCGTTCAACAACGGCCTGCGGCCGGAGCCGCTGATCGCCTTCGGCGTGCTCGCGGTGTGGGCGCTCATAGAAAATGCGATTGGAACACGCCGTTTGTGGCCGGCCTGCGTGGCTGTCATCGTGGCGATGTTCAGCGTGACGCTGGCCCCGCAGGGCCTCATCGCGCTGGCACCGCTGCTGGTCGGGGCCCGTGCCGTCGTCGGCATCATGAGGGCCCGGCGTATCGCACTGCCCGCGCTGGCGGCCCTGGCCGGGTCGGCCGCGCTGGTCTTCGTCATCGTGTTCCGCGACCAGACCCTGGCCACGGTCGCCGAATCGGCCCGGATCAAGTACACCGTCGGCCCGACCATCTCCTGGTACCAGGAGTTCCTGCGCTACTACTTCCTCACCGTGGAAGATTCTGTGGACAGCTCGCTGACTCGGCGGTTCGCGGTGCTGACCATGCTGCTGTGCCTGTTCGGCATGATGGCTGTGCTGCTGCGCAAGGGCCGGGTACCCGGGCTGGCCAGCGGCCCGGTGTGGCGGCTGCTCGGTGTCACCGCGATCGGCCTGCTGCTGCTGCATTTCACACCGACCAAATGGGCCGTGCAGTTCGGTGAGTTCGCCGGGCTGGCCGGCGCGCTCGGCGGCGTTACGGCGTTCGCGTTCGCCCTGGTGGGCCTGCACAGCCGACGCAACCTCGCGCTGTACGTGACGGCGCTGCTGTTCGTGCTGGCCTGGGCGACGTCCGGGATCAACGGCTGGTTCTACATCGGCAACTTCGGCGTGCCGTGGTTCGACCGCCAGCCCGTGCTCGCCGGGCACCCCGTGACCACGATGTTCCTGGTGCTGGCCATCATCACCGCGGTGCTCGCCGGCTGGCTGCACTTCCGCATCGACTACGCCGGGCACACCGAAGTGGCCAATACCCGGCGCAACCGCGCACTGGCCTCCACACCGCTGCTGGTGGTCGCGATCATCATGGTTGTGCTCGAGGTCGGCTCGATGGCCAAGGGCTTCGTCCAGCGCTACCCCGTCTACACCACCGCCAAAGCTAACCTGAGCGCACTGAGTTCGGGGCTGTCGAACACGAGCTGCGCGATGGCCGACGACGTCCTGGTCGAAGCCGACACCAACGCCGGCATGCTGCAGCCCGTACCGGGCCAGACCTACGGCGAGTACGGGCCGCTCGGTGGCGAGAATCCGGTCGGGTTCACCCCCAACGGGATCAGCGACACCCTGGAGCCGCCGAAACCCGTCGTCGCCAACCCCGGCACCGTGAATTCCGACGGCTCCCCCAACAAACCCAACGTCGGTATCGCCTACGCGGCAGGCACGGGCGGCGGCTACGGACCGACCGGCATCAACGGATCCCGCGTGTTCCTGCCCTTCGGTCTCGACCCCGCCCGCACCCCGGTGATGGGCAGCTACAAGGAGAACACCGTCGCCGCCAAGGCCACCTCGGCCTGGTATCAGCTGCCGCCCCGCAGCCCCGACCGGCCGCTCGTCACCGTCGCCGCCGCCGGCGCCATCTGGTACTACGACGAGGAGCACGAATTCCACTACGGCCAGTCGCTGAAGCTGCAGTGGGGTGTACACCGTCCCGACGGCAGCTACCATGCGCTCAACTCGGTCCAGCCGATCGACGTGTTCGCCCAATTCGCTTGGCGCAACCTGCGTTTCCCGCTGGCCTGGGCGCCGGCCGAGGCCAACGTGGCGCGCATCGTCGCCGACGACCCGAACCTGAGCGATGACCAGTGGTTCGGGTTCACCCCGCCACGGGTGCCGACGCTACAGACCGCGCAGCGGTTCCTCGGTTCGCAGACCCCCATCCTGATGGACATCGCGACCGCCGCGAACTTCCCGTGCCAGCGCCCGTTCTCCGAGCACCTCGGTGTTGCCGAGCTGCCGGAGTACCGCATCCTGCCCAACGTCAAGCAAGTGGTGGTGTCGTCGAATATGTGGCAGTCCGCCCAGAAGGGTGGCCCCTTCCTGTTCATTCAGGCGCTGCTGCGCACGTCGACGATCCCGACGTATCTGCGCGACGACTGGTATCGCGACTGGGGCTCGATCGAGAAGTACGACCCGGTGGTACCGCCTGAGGCGGCACCCATTGCCCACATCGATCAGGGGACAAAGCGAGTGTTCGGCTTCAGCCGGCCCGGACCGATCCGGGCCCTGCCATGACCACGACGGAACTCAAGCCCGCCGAGAGTGCGCCGGCGGCGGCGAAGGACGTGAAGACGGCCCGCTGGGTCGCCATGATCGCCGGTCTGATCGGGTTCGTCTGCTCGGTGCTGACGCCGCTGCTGCCGGTGGTGCAGACGACGGCGACGCTGAACTGGCCCCAGGGGGGGCAGCTGAACAGCGTTACCGCACCGCTGATCAGCGAGACGCCGGTCAATATGACGGCGACGATCCCGTGTGACCTGATCCGCTCACTGCCGCCCGAAGGTGCCCTGGTGCTGGGCACCGCACCCAAGGAGGGCCGACAGGCCCCGCTCAACGCGCTGTTCGTCAACGTCACCAGCAAGCGCGTCGACATCACCGACCGCAACGTGGTGATCGCCAGCGTTCCCCGGGAGAAAGCGGTCGGCGGTGCCGGCAGCCCCGGATGTTCCCGCATCGAGATCACGTCCTCGGAGGCGGGCACCTTCGCCACGTTCGTCGGGTTGACGAGTACCGACGGCGGGCAGGAGCGCACGGGCTTCGCCGACCCGAATCTGCGGCCGGCGATCGTCGGCGTCTTCACCGACCTGAGCGGGCCTGCGCCGCAAGGACTTTCCCTGTCGGCGACCATCGACACCCGGTTCACCACCACCCCGACGGCGCTCAAGCTGACGGCGATGCTGCTGGGCATCGCGGCCACCGTGATCGCGGTGCTCGCGCTGTGGCGCCTCGACCGGCTCGACGGCCGCCGGATGCACACCCTGATCCCGTCGCGTTGGCGCACGTTCAGCGCGGTCGACGTGGTGGTGGTCGGCGGGTTCTTGGTGTGGCATGTGATCGGCGCCAACTCGTCCGACGACGGCTACATCCTGCAGATGGCCCGCGTGGCCGATCACGCCGGATACATGTCGAACTACTTCCGCTGGTTCGGCAGCCCCGAAGACCCGTTCGGCTGGTTCTACAACCTGCTGGCGCTGATGACCCATGTCAGCGACGCCAGCATCTGGATGCGGCTGCCCGACCTGATCTGCGCATTGGTGTGCTGGCTGCTGCTCTCCCGCGAGGTGCTGCCGCGGCTTGGGCCCGCCGTCATCGCGAGCAAGCCCGCCCTGTGGGCCGCAGGCCTGGTGCTGATGGCCGCCTGGATGCCGTTCAACAACGGTCTGCGTCCCGAGGGCCAGATCGCCACCGGCGCGCTGATCACCTACGTGCTGATCGAACGTGCCATCATTTCCAGCAGGGTCACCCCCGCCGCGCTGGCGATCATCGCGGCGGCGTTCACCCTCGGCATCCAACCCACCGGGCTCATCGCGGTTGCCGCGTTGCTGGCCGGTGGCCGTCCGATCGTGCGCATCCTGGTGCAGCGCCACAAGGTGGTCGGCACGTGGCCGCTGATCCTGCCGTTGCTGGCCGCCGGAACCGTGATCCTCACGGTGGTGTTCGCCGACCAAACACTGGCAACGGTGTTGGAGGCCACCAGGATTCGCACGGCCATCGGGCCCAGCCAGGCCTGGTACACCGAGAACCTGCGCTACTACTACCTGATCCTGCCGACGGTCGACGGATCGCTGTCGCGCCGGTTCGGCTTCATGATCACCGCGCTGAGCCTGTTCACCTCGATGTTCATCATGTTGCGGCGCAAGAGGATTCCCGGCGTGGCCCGCGGACCCGTGTGGCGGTTGATGGGCATCATCTTCGCGACCATGTTCTGCCTGATGTTCACCCCGACCAAGTGGGTGCACCACTTCGGTCTGTTCGCCGCCGTGGGTGCGGCGATGGCCGCGGTGGTCACCGTGCTGGCGTCGCCCGCGGTGCTGCGGTCGGCACGCAACCGCATGGCATTCACCTCGGCTGTGCTGTTCGTGATGGCACTGTGTTTCGCCACCACCAACGGCTGGTGGTACGTCTCCAGCTACGGCGTGCCGTTCAACAACGACAAGCCGGCCATCGGTGGCATCACCGTGAGCACCATCTTCTTCACGCTGTTCGTGATCACCGCACTGTGGGCGTTCTGGCTGCATTTCCGTCCGGGGACAGGCGGCAAGCTGACCCGGGTGCTGACCACGGCGCCGGTACCGCTCGCGGCGGGGTTCATGTGCGTCGTGTTCGTCGGCTCGATGCTCTACGGCGTGGTACGCCAGCACGGCACCTACTCCAATGCATCGTCCAACCTGCAGGCGCTAAGCGGTGGTTGTGGTCTGGCCGACGACGTGCTGGTCGAACCCGACACCAACAACGGCTTCCTGACGCCGCTGCCCGGTGACTACGGCCCGCTGGGCCCGCTGGGCGGCACCGCACCGACCGGGTTCACCCCCAACGGTGTTCCGGATCACATTGTCGCCGAAGCGATTCGGTTGACCGTACCGATACCGGGCATCGATTCCGACTGGGATGCTCCGGCCAAGCTGAAGACCCCGGGCATCAACGGTTCGACCGTGCCGCTGCCCTACGGTCTGGACCCGGCCCGGGTTCCGGTGGCCGGCAGCTACGTGGAAGGGTCTGCGCAGCAGGAGAGCAAGCTCGCGTCGGCGTGGTACCAGCTGCCCGCCCCCGATCCCGGCAGCCCGCTGGTCGTCGTGACCGCTGCCGGAACCATCACGGGTAATAGCGTTTTCAACGGCCGCACCGAGGGCCAGACCGTCGAGCTGGAATACGGACGTCCGGGGCCCGACGGTGCACCGGTGGCCGCGGGCCGGCTGGTGCCCTATGACCTCGGGCCCATCCCGTCGTGGCGCAACCTGCGGTTCGACCGCAGTCAGATCCCGGCCGACGCGACGTTCGTCCGGGTCATCGCCGAGGACAAGTCACTGAGCCTGGGCGACTGGATCGCCATCACCCCGCCGCGGGTGCCCGAGGTCAAGACCGTTCAGCAGTACATCGGCTCAGAGCAGCCGGTACTGATGGATTGGGCAGTCGGCCTGGCCTTCCCGTGCCAGCAACCGATGCTGCACGCCAACGGCGTCACCGAGGTCCCGAAGTTCCGCATCACGCCGGACTACAACGCCAAGATGAAGGACACCGACACCTGGGAGGACGGCATCAACGGTGGCCTGCTGGGCATCACAGACGTGCTGCTGCGGCAACACGTGATGGCGGCGTATCTGAACAAGGACTGGGGCCGGGACTGGGGCTCATTGCGCAGGTTCGACACCATCGTCGACGCCACACCGGCGCAGATCGACCTGGGCACCGCCACCCGCAGCGGGCTGTACACGCCGGGCAAGATCCGCATCCAGCCCTAGCACTTCGCGTCGAGTGGCCAGTTACTGCACGCTTTTTCGCGGTACGCGTACATAACTGGCCATTCGGCGGAAAAGTACTTCAGTGCGGCGGCCCCAGATACGGGAAAACCCGCAGGGTGTCGGTATGGGGGCTGAGCCCCGAGGGCGGACAGTCACCCTTGGTCAACGACGCCAGGCGGTAGTCGATCACGTCGTCGGTGAACACCCGGCCGTTCGGATACTTGGCGGGCTTCGACGGGTTGAACGTCAACATGTCGGGCAGGATGCCCTCGGCGTCGATGGCGGCGATCGCCTCGTCATGTGAGTAGCCACCGGTGTGCCCCAGCAAGTGGATGAACAGGCCCATCCAGCGCTCCCGGTCGTGGATCGGAACGCTGGCGTTGTACTCCAGCTTGGTGTCGTCGGTGTTGAAGAAGCTGCTCACCGAAGGATGCCCGGCCCGGTCCACGTGTAGGAGCTCACCGTCGATGCGCACGCTGCACCGACCCCAGATCCGAATGTCCGGGTCGGCGCCGAGCTGTTCGGTCGGCAACTCCAAGACCATCGAGCACACATTGGCCTCGATGTTGGAATCCACACCCGTCCACGGGAATTGGCCACTGAGGTGCAGCGCGGTGAAATTGCGGCCGCCGGTGGTGTCGAACAGGTTCTTGATGCCGTCGAAGTCGAAGAAGAAGGCGTCGCTGCGGGCGCCCGCGAAGAACGTGTAGGCGTTCGTCCGGGCGATCACCGGCTCCCGCCCGAATGACACCTCGACACCGGTGAAGAGCCGTTCCCCCACCGCTTCGGGCGATTCCGCGTCGTCGCCGGACGCTAGGTACACGTCCACGGTCTGACGGCCGTCGACCGGTTCGGAGAAGACGTAGCTGAACGCTATGTCATTGCGCAGGTCACCGTCGTTGTCGATGGCCAGGCGGTAGATGGCATCGGGATGCAGCGCGTCGGCTTGCGGATTGGCGTTGAGAATCAACACCGTGCGCTCCGGATCTGCCGGTGACTGGAAGGCATACAGATCGCATAAATCGAGTCGCTGATCGCCCAGCGGTGGCCCGAGGCTCAGCCCGGTGAAGTGGTTCGACATGATGCCATCCAACCTCTGATAATGCCGGACCGCAGCGGAAACAAGCTACACCCGCACGTACACCACGCGACTACCCAAGACGATGTCCTGCAACGATCTTCGCCGCGCATCAACCACGACCCACAGCAAGCCGACGGGGAACAGCACGTAGGCCACGGCGCGCAGTAGCGCCACCACCGGCGGCAACCGGTCACATCGGCGCCCCACCACTCGCAGCCCCATGACGACCGCGCCGATGGTGCAGCCTGACACCGCCCAGCACGCCGTCAGGTAGAGCACCGAGACGGTGAACATCACCACCGAGGAGAAGATCGCCGACACGGTCGGCAGGATGAATGTAGTGGGGCCGAACATCAACCGCATCAGGATCAGGCCGATGTACAACGCTGAGAGCACGACTCCGACGACGGCCAGATCGATCACCGCGGCCACTCCCCGACTCACGATTCCAGCCGTTCGGACATCCTCGATCACGGCTGTGACCCGCGGCCCAGCAACCGGTCGACGAAGCCGGACACCACGTCGTCGGCCCGCTCACTCTGACTGCGGACGTCCGTCATCACCTCGGCGGTCACCGAATCCGTCGACTTGCGAATGATCGCAGGCAGGTCGATTCCGTCGACCACCTCGTTGGCCAGCCCGACGAGGTCGACGCGCTCGCGTACCAGTTCGTTGAGGTCGAGCTCGTCCAGGACCATGTCGACGACCTGCACGGCGATGGCGGCCACGACCGCCTTGACTGGTTCGACGCCAGCGGCGATGACGCGCCCACCGCGCGCGGACAGATCGCTGCGCGCCTGCTTGAGCAGCCCGCCTACCACGGGCAGCCGCTCCACACCGCGGTAGACCGCTCCGGCGCCGACGACGGCGGTCGCTGCCGCACCCGCGGCAACCGTCACCACAGGATGATCTTCTAGGCCTGACACGGTTCGAATCGTAGCCGCGCGCCGGTTGCTACAGGTGCTGCTTGGACAGCTGGGTTGAATGCACTCTCGGCGGGGACGCTATGCACAGCGTGGTTCCCTTGTGGGACTTGATAAGTGAGCAGACACTGCGGTACCGGAACGGCGGCGTGTCGTGGACCGCAGTGTCTGCTCGCGCTAGATCGGGGTCAGACCATGCTTACGCTGGATGCGAGCGTGATTCTGCTTGTCGCGCAACAGGTGCAGCGACTTGCGCAGCAGCAGCCGGGTCTCGTGCGGCTGAATCACCGCGTCGATGAACCCGCGCTCGGCGGCGATCCACGGCGTGGCCATGTTCTCGTTGTAGCCCTTGATGAATTCGTCGCGGATCTTACGCACCTCGGGCGCGGTGGGATCCGGGAAGCGCTTCACCAGCAGCTGCGCCGCACCCTCGGCACCGATCACCGCGATGCGTGCGGTGGGCCACGCGAAATTCAGGTCGGCCGAGAGCTGCTTGGAGCCCATCACCGCGTACGCACCGCCGTAGGACTTGCGGATCGTGATGGTCACCTTTGGCACGTCGGCCTCCACGACGGCGTTGAGGAACCGCCCGCCGCGCTTGATGATGCCGCCCTTCTCCTGCTCGACACCCGGCAGAAAGCCCGGGGTGTCGACCACGAAAACCAAAGGCAGGTTGTAGGAGTCGCAGAACCGGACGAAACCGGCGGCCTTGTCAGACGCCTCGTTGTCGATCGAACCCGACATGTGCATCGGCTGGTTCGCGATCACCCCGACCGGGTGCCCGTCGACCCGCGCGAAAGCGGTGATCAGCGACTGCCCGCGCTGCGCGGCCACGTCGAACACGTCGCCGTCGTCGAAGATCCGCAACAGGATCTCGTGCATGTCGTAGGCCATGTTGTCGGCGTCCGGCACGATGGAATCCAGCTCAAGGTCGTGCGGCGTGATTTCGGGCTCCAGGCCCGGGTTGACGATCGGCGGATCGTCAAAGGTGTTGGGAGGCAGGAAGCTCAGGTAGTCACGCACATATTGGAACGCCGCGGCCTCGTCCTCGACCACCTGGTGAATGTTGCCGTAGCGGGCCTGTGCGTCCGCGCCGCCGAGCTCGTCGAGGGTCACGTCCTCACCCGTGACATCCTTGATGACGTCCGGTCCCGTGACGAACATGTAGCCCTGGTCGCGCACCGCGACCACGAGGTCGGTCTGGATCGGCGAATACACCGCGCCGCCTGCGCATTTGCCGAGGATGATGGAGATCTCAGGCACCATGCCGCGCAGCAGCTCGTGGCGACGGCCGAGTTCGGCGTACCAGGCCAGCGAGGTCACCGCGTCCTGGATGCGCGCGCCGCCGGAGTCGTTGATGCCGATCATCGGGCAGCCGACCATGGCCACCCATTCCATCAGTCGGGCCACCTTGCGGCCGAACATCTCACCGACCGTGCCCTGGAACACCGTCTGGTCGTGGCTGAACACGCCGACCGGGCGGCCGTTGATGGTGCCGTGGCCGGTGACCACACCGTCGCCGAACAGTGCGTTCGGGTCACCCGGGGTTTTGCACAGCGCACCGATCTCCAGGAAGCTGCCCGGGTCGAGCAGCGCGTGGATCCGCGCGCGGGCACTGGGGATACCCTTTTTCGCGCGCTTGGCGACGGCCTTCTCACCGCCGGGTTCCTTGGCGAGCTCGAGCTTCTCGCGGAGGTCGGCCAGCAGCTCAGCGGTGGTCCTCGGCGAATGGGCGGGGGACGGTTCAGTCGTCACTTGCTCTCGCTCTCAGCTTCGATACGGTTGAGCGCCTCGCTCATATGCGCACCCACCTTGGCAATGTACGGCTCATCGATGGCCTGGATGTGCTCGCCCCCGATGGGCACCACCTCGAGGTCCTTGGCGAATTCGCCCCACCCGCCGTCGGGCTTACGGGTCGCATACGCGGGCTCGAAGACGATCGCGTCATCGTGGTAGCGGTCGGCCATGTACAGCGTGACGTGCCCGTCGTACGGCTGGATCTCGATGGTGTCCAGGGCGCGGTTGTCCAGGTACGACGTGCGCTGGTGCTCGATGATCCCGCCCGGGATCTGCACGCCGCTCTGCGCGACGACCTCCAGGACGAACTTCACCTGGCCCTCGTCGTCGAGCTTCTCGAGCTCCTCGTAGGGGATCTCGGGAACGTCCACGTTGAAAGTGCGCTCGGCGAACCGTGCGTAGCGGTCCCACCGAGCCCGCATCCCCGCCTGGCTCTGGTCGATCGGCTCACCGGGGCGCACGCAGTCGATCAGCCCGACGTAGCGCACATCGGCGCCGGCTTGCTTGAGCCCGATGGCGCACGCATAAGCCAGCGCACCGCCGAGCGACCAGCCCGCCAGCACGAACGGACCCTTGTGCATCTCCAGCAGCTTGGGCACGTACTCGGCGGCGCGCTCTTCGATGGAACCCTCGACCCGTTCGATGCCGTACACCGGGGTGTCTGCCGGCAGCCGCTTCATCAACGGCTCGTAGACGACGGTGGATCCGCCGGCCGGGTGGAACACGAAGAGCGGGACGCGTGAGGAACCTTCTACAGGAGCCCGCAGGGTGCGGACGAATCCGTCGACCACACCTTCCTCGAGCTGGTCGCGGACGATCGTGGCCAAGCGCTCGATGGTCGTGGCCGACTTGACGTCGTCGACCGTGATGGTGCCCTCGGCGCGTTCGGACAGCCGCTCGGCCAACTTGGTCGCGGTAGCCTCGTCGACCGCGGGGAGCTCGTTGAAGATGCCGCCCGGCGACTTACCGGTGACGATCGCCCACGTCGCGAACGTGACGCGTTCCGCGGCGTCACGCGGCGGAACGTCAGCACCGAGCGCCTCGGTCACCGCCTCCTGGGTGAGCACCTTGGCCGCTGCCGCGGCCGCGGTGGCCTTGGAAGGGCCAGCAGGTCCGCTCGGATCGGTGGGCGGAGCCGGGATAGCGGCTTCCGACTCCCCCGTCGCTCGACTATCCCCCGTCGCTCCGCTCACCTCTGCAAGCTTGGCCTCGACCTCGGCAACACTCGACGCCCCACCCAGCAGCTCGGCCTGCTCGGCGGCGATCTCCTCGGCGGTCTTGCCCTTCTGGGACTCGGCGAGCTGATCGACCTCGTCGCGGTGCTCGATCGCGTACTTGATGAGCTCCTCGACGTTGTAGAGGTTCGCGTCGCGCACCGCGGTCAACTGGATCGGCGGCAGGTCGAAGTCGTACTCGACGCGATTCTTGATCCGCACCGCCATGAGCGAGTCGAGACCCAGCTCGATCAGCGGTACCTCCCACGGCAGGTCCTCGGGCTCATAGCCCATAGCGCCACCGACGATCGTGCCCAATCGCTGTGCGACGGTCTCGCCCGAGTCCGGTGACCACTTGGCAAAGCCCACACCGAGATTGGCGCCCTGGGTGAGGTTGTCCTGCAGGATCTCCGGAGCCGCCCCGACGGTGACGTCGGGCTCAGCCTCGTCCTCGACCAGTGCCTGGCCGACCACTGGGGCGACAACCCCGGCACCCACGGCGGTCGGCAACGCGGTCGCCGCACCACCTCGGGTCACGATCGCGTCGTAGACCAGGGTGAACGACTCATCGATGCGGGCGTGCACCTGCACCGAGGCTCCACCCGGATGCCGCGTCAGCGTCGTGACCAGTCGCGATCCCTCGGCGGGCACCGCGCGCTGCTCGGACGCGGTCAGCTTGGCGTCCGGAAGAACCTGTGCGGCAGCGGCTTTCACTAGGACCGCTAGGTCACTCGCACCCTTCGGCACAAACTCCCAGACATGCCTGCCGTCCGGGGTCGCAACGTGGTTGCCCGGCATGACCGCCGAGCTGTCACCGGTGAAGTGCACGTCGAGCCAGTGCTGCTTGCGCTTGAACCGGGTCGGCGGGACGTTGGCGAAATCGAGCGCACCGGCCAGGCCACTGGATTTGCGCGGGAACAGCGTGCGCAGGTCCAGATCGTGACCGTGCACGTACAGGTGCGCCATGGCCGTGGTCATCGAGGCGACCTCGTCCTGTTTACGGGCCAGCGTGGGGACCAGCTGCGCGTCGTGCAGCCCCGCGGGCGCTGTCGTGAGCCCAACCTGCATGAGCGCCACCGGATTCGGGGCGAGCTCCAGGAACGTGGTGTGCCCGTTGTCGATCGCGTTGCGGATCCCCTGGGTGAAGTAGACGCTGTGCCGCAGCCCCTTCTTCCAGTACTCCACGTCGTGGATGGGCTCGCTTCCTGAGCGGATGAACTTGCCCTCGTGCACGGTCGAGAAGTAGCCCGTGGTCAGTGGATGCGCCTGGATCCCTTGAATTTCCGCGGCAAGCTCACCGAGCAGCGGGTCCATCTGCTGGGTGTGGCTGGCGCCCTTCGTCTGGAACTTACGGGCGAACTTGCCCTCCGATTCGGCGCGCGCGATGATCGCGTCGACCTGCTCGGGCGGGCCGCCGATGACGGTCTGGGTCGGCGCGGCGTAGACGCACACCTCAAGATCGGGGAAATCGCTGAAGACCGTCTTGATCTCGTCGGCCGAGTACTCCACGAGCGCCATGAGCCGGATGTATTCGCCGAACAACATCGCCTCGCCTTCACCCATCAGGTGCGCGCGCGAGCAGATCGTGCGGGTCGCGTCAGCCAGCGACAGGCCGCCGGCGAAGTAGGCCGCGGCAGCCTCGCCGAGCGACTGTCCCACGAGCGCACCGGGTTTGGCGCCATGTGCCTTGAGCAGCTCACCGAGCGCAACCTGGATCGCGAAGATCACGGTCTGGGTGGTCTCGATGCCGTAGTCCTTCGAGTCGTCGAGGATCAGCTCGACGATCGAATAGCCCAGCTCGTCTTGCACATGGGCGTCGACCTTGTTGATCCATTCGGCGAAGATCTCGTCGCGCAGGTACAGGCTCTTGCCCATCTTGCGGTGCTGCGCACCGAATCCGGCCAACACCCACACCGGCCCGTTGGTAACCGGCCCGTCGGCGGTAATCACGCTGGGATGCTGCTTGCCCTCGGCCAGCGCGCGCAGACCCTTGACGGCCTCGTCGTGGTCGTGAGCCAGCACGACCGCGCGGGAACGGCCGTGGTTGCGTCGCGACAGCGAACGCCCGATGGACTCGAGCGACGACGCCCGACCCTCAGCGCTATCGATCCAGTCCGCCAACTCGGCCGCGGCCGCCTTCTTGCGTGACGTCAAGAACGCCGAAACTGCCAGCGGGACAACCTTCTTGGTGGGCTCGGCGGCCTCAGCGGCAGCCAGTTCCTCGCGGGCCACCTCGAGCAGGCGCTTAGCCTCGTCAGTCAGGCCCGGCAGCTCGTAGGTCGCCTCGTAATCAGCGGAGCCGTAGGCCGGGTACTCGTCCACTTCCGGCTCATCGCTGTCTGTTGCTCTTCGCGCAAGCGGCTCATTGTGCACGAACTCGCCGTACTCATCCATCCGCACGCCACCGACGTATACCGCGTCGGTGGCGTCGGAAGCCGACTTATCCTCGACGGCTTCGGGTTTCGGTTCGGGCTCGGTCAGATCGCTGGGCAACACCTCGCGCAGCACCAGGTGCGCGTTGGCGCCACCGAACCCGAAGCCCGACACACCGGTGATGGCGTGCCCGCTGTAGCGCGGCCACTCCGAGAGGGTGTCGTTGACCTTGAGATGTTCCTTGTCGAAGTCGATGTAGGGGTTGGGTCCCGCGTAGTTGATCGACGGTGGCAGCTTGTCGTTGGCCAGCGACAGCGTCACCTTTGCCAGGCTGGCCGCGCCCGCGGCCGACTCCAGGTGTCCCACATTGGATTTCACCGCACCCAGCAGGGCTGGCTTATCGGCGTCACGGCCGCGGCCGACCACTCGGCCGAGCGCATCGGCCTCGATCGGGTCGCCCAGGATGGTGCCGGTGCCGTGCGCCTCGATGTAGTCGACGGTCCGCGGGTTGATTCCCGCGTCCTTGTAAGCCTTGCGTAGCACGGCCTCCTGCGCGTCGGGGTTGGGCGCGAGCAGACCGTTGGACCGGCCGTCATGGTTGATCGCACTGCCTGCGATGACCGCCAGGATGTGGTCGCCGTCGCGGCGCGCATCGGATACCCGTTTGAGCACCAGTATGCCGCCGCCCTCGGCACGGGCATAGCCGTCGGCGTCCGACGAGAACGACTTGATGCGCCCGTCAGCTGCCAGCACGCCGCCGACCTCGTCGAAACCGACCGTCACCAGCGGGGTGATCAGCGCATTCACGCCACCCACCACCGCGACGTCGGCCTCGCCGGAGCGCAGCGCCTGCACGCCGTGGTGCGCAGCCACGAGCGAGCTGGAACATGCGGTGTCCACCGCGACCGACGGGCCGCGGAAATCGTAGAAGTACGAAACCCGGTTGGCGATGATCGAACTCGCGGTTCCGGTGATCGCATACGGGTGGGCAACAGACGGGTCGCTCATCGCCAGGAAGCTGTAGTCGTTGGTCGAGCTGCCGATGTACACCCCGACGCTGGTCCCGCGCAGGCTCGACGCCGGAATCCGGGCGTGCTCCAAGGCTTCCCACGTCAACTCAAGCGCCATGCGCTGCTGCGGGTCGATGTTGTCGGCTTCCATCTTCGACAACGCGAAGAACTCGGAGTCGAAGCCCTTGATGTCCTTGAGGTAGCCGCCGCGGGTGCGGGCCTTGGCGACTCGCTCGGCGATGCGCGGCTCGTCGAGAAACTCCTCCCACCGGCCCTCGGGCAGATCGGTGATGGCGTCGCGGCCCTCGAGCAGCGCGGTCCACATCTCGTCAGGAGTGTTCAGGTCCCCCGGGAAGCGGGTTGCCACGCCGACGATGGCGATGTTGAAGCTGTCCTCGTCCACATCCCGGGACCAGTCCTCGTCACCGGTGTTCTCGGGTTCGGGCTCACCCTCAATGATCACGGTGGCCAGCGACTCGATGGTCGGGTGCCGGAACAGCACCGTGGCCGTCAGTGTCACACCGGTGAGATCCTCGATGTCGCTGGCCATCGCCACCGCGTCACGCGAGGACAAGCCAAGCTCGATCAGCGGGGTGGTCTCATCGATGGCATCGGGCGACTGCCCGGTGGCGGTGGCCACCGCCTTACGCAGCCACTCACGCATCTCCGCGACCGTCATGTCGGGGCGCGACGTCGATTGGCCGGCAGACTCGGTGGTCGCTGGAAGATTCGAGTCGTTCTGTGTTTCATCCATCGCGGGTTGTCCTCCTCGCGTGCGGGGTTCAGCTCACTGTTGTCTCAGACCGGCCGCGGGAGTCGGCGACATGTCTAACGCAGATCAGTGCCATCTCTTCTTCGCGCAAGCGCTCATCAGTGCCATCTCTTCTTCGCGCAAGCGCTCATCAGTGCCATCTCTTCTTCGCGCAAGCGCTCATCAGTCGGTCTCGTCTGGGAAGGCATTGGCAATCTTGCCGCTGCGCAGGGTGCCGTCCAGATAGGCGGCCCGGCAGGCGCGGCGGCCGATCTTGCCGCTCGACGTGCGCGGGATGGCTCCCGCCGCGGTCAGCAACACGTCGCGGACGGTGACCCCATGCCGCACCGCGATGGCGGCGCGGATGTCGTCGGAGATCGGGCCGACCTCGAGCTTGTGTGCGCCCGGCGCCCGCTCGGCCACGATCACGAGCTGTTCAGAGGTGTCGCTGGCGTCACGGTGCAGCCCGGCGTGGGCGTTCTCGAAGACCTCGTCGGGTAACTGGTTGGCCGGCACCGAGAAGGCCGCCACATATCCGGTGCGCACAGCCTTGCTGGCCTCCTGCGCCGAATACTCCAGATCCTGTGGGTAGTGGTTGCGGCCGTCGATGATCACCAGATCCTTGACGCGGCCGGTGATATAGAGGTCACCTTCGTAGAAGGCGCCGTAGTCGCCCGTGCGCACCCAGGTGGCGTCGTCGGCCGCGCCTTGCGCGTGCGACGGGCTGGTCCGTGACTTGAGGGTGTTTTGAAACACCTCGCGGCTCTCCTCGGGCTTGCCCCAGTAGCCGGTGCCCATGTTCTCGCCACTGATCCAGATCTCGCCGATCTGTCCGTCGGGCAGTTCGCTGGCGCTTTCGGCGTCGACGATGACGGCCCATTCGGAGATGCCGACCTGGCCTGCGGAGGCCTGTGCGACGGCCTTCGGGGAATCCTCGGCCACCTCGACAATCCGGCCGCTATTGAGTTCGTCGCGGTCGACCGTGATGATCTTGGGCTCTTCGGCGGCAGGGGTAGTCGACACCATCAACGTTGCCTCGGCCAGTCCGTAGGACGGTTTGATGGCTTTGGCCGGGAACCCGAACGGGCCGAACGCCTCGTTGAACCGGCGCACGGTCGCCGCAGAGATCGGCTCACTGCCGTTTAGCACGGCCTTGACATTGGACAGGTCCAACGTCTCGGCGCCATCTTTGGGGACACCGCGAGTAGCAGCGTGGTCGAAGGCGAAGTTGGGAGCCACCGAGATGACGCCGCCGGTGTCGCCTTCCTTGCGGGCCATCTCGCGGATCCAGCGCTCGGGACGGCGCACGAAGGCGGCCGGGGTCATGAAGGTGAAGTAGTGACCGATCATCGGGGCGATCAGCCCGGTGACCAGACCCATATCGTGGAAGAACGGCAGCCAGGACAGCCCACGGTCGCCCTCCTCGCCTTCCAGCGCCTCGACGATCTGCACGATGTTGGTGGCCATGTTGAGGTGGGTGATCTGCACGCCGGTGGGGATGCGGGTCGATCCGGAGGTGTATTGCAGGTACGCGATGGTGGTCTCGTCGGGCTGATCGGGCTTGACCCACGTGGCGGCAACGTCATCCGGGACCGCGTCGACGGCGATCACGCGCGGCCGTTGGTTGGCGGGCCGGCTGCGGAAGAACTTGCGGACACCTTCGGCGGCCTCGGTGGTGGTCAGGATCGCCGACGGGTGGCAGTTGTCCAGCACCGCGTGCAGGCGGCCGACGTGCCCGGGCTCAGACGGGTCGAACAGCGGCACCGCGATGCGGCCCGCGTAGAGGGCGCCGAAGAAGGCGACGAGGTAGTCGAGGTTCTGCGGGCACAGGATCGCGACGCGGTCTCCCGGTTGGGTGACCTGCTGCAACCGCGCGGCGACGGCCTTGTTGCGGGCACTGAACTGCGCCCACGTCAGGTCGTGGGCGATGCCTTCACGTTCGGTGGAGAAGTCGAGGAACCGGTAAGCGAGTCTGTCGCCACGCACCTTGGCCCAGCGCTCGACGTGTTCAACGATGCTGGCGCCGTCAGGAAACTTGATCTGTCCGTCCTTGATGAACGGATTGTGGAACGGCATATCTCTTCTCCCGTCGGAGCCGCACTCATCGTGAAGCCTGTTGTCGCACGTCATTCACGGTGCGCCTCAGCCAGTCAACCGACCGCGCGTACCCAAACCCCGAAGATGGTACGCGCGATCGGACTCGCTACACATATATGAAGCCCTTACTTTTCTCTTAATATTAGGGGAGTCCAGCGGCCCCAACCAAATCCGGCGCGCACGTGGCCGAACTGTTATCCGTGTGCGGGATGCGGCGCGTTCTCGATGAGGTTCTGCGCCCACGCCAACGTCCACTGGGTGGCCGTCTGACCATTGAGAACCCAGAACTGCGGAGTGTTGTAAAGGGCGTGCACCGGACCCGCGGTGCTTCCGGACAGCGTCGACAACGTGGCCGGCAGGTTGACGATCGAGAACGCCTCCTCCGGAGCGGAGCAGATCAGGTCACCGGTGCCGCAGATCTCATTGGTGCGGTCGTTGAGAGCACCGAAACCCCCTGGGCGGGGGCCGGTCATCGTCAACCCGAGGGCCGACAGCGTCGGCACCTCGTGCAGCGTGACCTCCGCGCCCTGTCCGACGGGGTTGGGGCCCACGTCGTTACCCACACCCATCTGACGACGTCCGTCGGCGATCAAGGTCACGCCGAGCACGAGATCCTCGTCGACCGGGCCGCGACCGTTGCCGATGTCGCTGGCGATGTCCCCGCCGATCACCGCGCCCTGGGAGAAACCCATGATCACGTAACTGGTCAACGGGCAACGGTCGTTCATGTCCGTCAGCGCCTTGACCGCGGCCCGCGTGCCTTCCGCCCGACTGTCGTTGTAGGACATCTGGTTGTCGGCGGAAAACGGATTGTGGAACTGCGCGGTGTAAGGAACGGTGTAGGTCTCTATTCGTGAGTTGTCGAACTGGTCCCGCAGCGGATTGGTCACGTTGAGCAGCAACGCCATCGGGAACTGCACCGGGTTGGTCGGGTCCAGCTGCACCGAGGACTCCCAGGTGCCCGGGATCGAAAGGACGAAGACGTCCGGGCAGTCCGCGCTCTGGAACGCCGGACGCGGCTTACGTGACGTCGGGGGCACCTGCACCCCGGGGGACGGCTGGGCGCTGGGCGGCGCAGACGGCGTCTCCGGCCGCCGCATCACGATCACCACGATCGCCACCACGAGCACCACGACGAGTGCCATCGCACCGGCTGCGACCAGCGCCAGGACGCGATGCCGCTTCCGTCGAGAATTTTTTGCCATGTCTCCCTGCTAGCAGAGTCGTTCGGTTGCGATGCGGATGTAGTCGGTGGCCGCGGTGGTGACTTCCCCAGCCGACACGTCCCCGGCCGACTCGTCCCAGGTCGACACGGTGTCGTCCACCGCGTGTTTGGCTTGCACATCACTGCGCACCAGGGGTAGCACAAGATCCCACACCGCCTGATCATTCTGCTTCGCGGCCCGCGCCTGACAGACATAGGACCCGATGGTCAGGGCTTGAAGATCGCTCGACGGCTTCACCCCGGCAGCGGCCAGCGCGTCGAGATACGACCGCTGCTGGGCGCTGAGGGCCGGAGAACTCGACGCCGACGAGGGGTCACCCGACTGGGGGTGCGCATCGTTGATTTGCGATGTCGGCATGGCGAGCGGCTCCATCATGTCGCTGCCCACGCCGCAGCCGGACAGCAACGACGCAGCGGACACCGCGAGAGCCAGGGTGGCCGACCGTACCGAGCGTTGCACGGCTCCACGGTACCGGCTGCCAAAAAGTGTCCCGGGACAGCCGAATTCGCCGCGGTTACTTGATGGTGGCCACCAGCTCGCCCGACATCTGGGCCAACTGCGGGGCCCAGCTGCCCCAGTCATGCTGGCCGCTGCCCTGGAAGTCGAAGTGACCGTTGCCGCCGCCGACCCCGCGGTAGCGCGAGTAGAACACCCGGTTGCTGCCCTGGGCCTGATCGCATACGCCGATCATGGCGGGCGGATCGCTGCAGGTCATCGTGCTGGGCGTGAATACCCACAGCCGGGTGTTGGCATCGGCCAAGAGCTGCACGTGGACGTCCGGGTCGTGCCACTTCCACCGGCCCAGCTGCGGCGCACCCCACATGCCGTAGCTGTCGACGCCGCCGTACTGCGCCAACCCCGCGGTGATGGCGCCGTTCATGGTGGTGGCCGACGGCGTCAGGAAGCCCGACAGCGAGCCGGCGAAGCGGAACCGGTCCGGGTGGAATGCGGCCAGCGTCAATGCCGCGGTACCGCCCTGCGAAGCACCCACGATGCCGTGGCCACCCGGGTCCAGCCCCTTGTTGGCGGCCAGCCAGTTCGGCAGCTCCTCGCTGAGAAAGGTCTCCCACTGTTTGCTGCCGTCCTGCTCCCAGTTGGTGTAGAGGCTCCACGCCCCACCGGCCGGGGCGGCCACCGAGATGCCGCGGCCGGCCAGCGTGGTCATCGCGTGCCCGGCGTTGACCCAGTTGCTCACGTCGGGGGCCGCATTGAAGGCATCGAGCAGGAACACCGCATGCGGCCCGCCGCCCTGGAACGCCACCGGGATGTCGCGGCCCATCGCGGCCGAGGGCACCATCAGGTATTCGACACCGTCGGCGCGGGCCGAAGTTCCGGTGAGGACCGACGAAGTCCACAGCCCGGCCGCCAGAACCGCGGCCAGCAGCACCGCCCGGATGGCAATCAATGCACGTCGCATCCTCAAACCCCTCCTGCTGCCGGGAACCCCGGGGAGCCCGCCGGACCCCATCGCTGAGAAGTGCCCCCGCACACCTAACGTCGCCCGCGCACGCGAGAAGCACAGCCCCCGCGCACGCGAGGAGCACAGACTCGTTGTAGTGAACCACACGGCCGCTCGGCAGGGCCGCGAATGACTGACGGCGGCGCCCCCGGAAGGGTCGCCGCCATCAGCGTCAATTCATATTCGGCCGGTACCGACCGCCTGATCAGGCGGTCGGAGTGGCACCGAGCACGCGCTGCAGGTCAGGCTTCATGGCCTGCAGCTGCTGGCCCCAGTAAACCCAGGCGTGCGTACCGCTCTGCGGGAAGTTGAACACCGCGTTCTTGCCACCCGCGGCGATGTACTTCTCCTGGAACGTCGTGTTGGTCCGGCACAGGAAACCCTCGAGGAACTTGGCCGGGACATCGGTGCCGCCGGCATCGTTCGGCTTGCCGTTACCGCAGTAGATCCACAGACGGGTACCTTCGGCGGCGATCTTGGCGACGTTGACCGTCGGATCGTTGGCCTTCCAGGCCGGATCGCTCGACGGGCCCCACATGTCCTCGGCCTTGTAGCCACCGGCGTCATTCATCGACACACCGATCAGCGTGGGCCACCAGCCCTCGGACGGGTTCAAGGTGCCCGACAACGATGCCGCGTAGATGAACTGCTCCGGGTGGTTCATCGCCAGGATCAGCGCGGCCGAACCGGCCATCGACAGACCGACGACGGCACTACCGGTCGGCTTGACGTCGCGGTTGGCCGCCAGCCAGGCCGGAAGCTCGCTCGTCAGGAAGGTTTCCCACTTGTAGGTCTTGCAGCCGCCGTCCTTGCTGCCGCACGCCGGCTTGTACCAGTCGGTGTAGAAGCTGGACTGGCCGCCGACGGGCATGACGACGGAGATGCCGGAGTCCAGGAACCACTCGAACGTCGGCAGCTCGATATCCCAGCCGCTGTTGTCTTCGCGGGCGCGCATGCCGTCGAGCAGGTACAGTGCGGGCGAACCCGGTCCACCGCTCTGGAACTCCACGCGGATGTCACGTCCCATCGCCGCCGACGGAACGTCGAGATACTCGACCGGCAGACCCGGGCGAGAGAAAGCCCCAGCAGTCGCCGAGCCACCCGCGACGCCCACCAGGCCAGGCAGCAGGGCCGCAACAGCGACCGCAACCGTCAGCCGGCGCGACAGACCTGCCGCTGCGCCGCGCATCTTCCCAACGAACTTCATACTGCTCCCTATCTCACTCATCTGTCCGTGTGCCGCACGCCGATTCAGACCGACGTACGCGGCTCACGTGCCCGTGTAGTCAACCACACGACGGCCTATTTCTCGTTTTCAGCAGTTGTCTGCCCAGGTCAGGGCCTCGGACGTCGAGGACGCGAGCAAAGGCAGACCATCGGGCACCGCAGGCGGAAGCACGGATGCCCGATTACGTATCGGGCCATGGCGGCCTAGTGTTACCCAAACAGACGAACCCGCTTACGACCAAATCCGCGCCTTGCGGTATAGGCGTCACGAGGCGGGCTACGGACCGGTTGCAGGCATCCCGTCGTAGGGCGGGGTTTTGGTCGGCGGAGGCTGCAAGCCACACCGCTTGAGCTCGTACAACGGCACCCGGTCGATCCGGTATTTGGTGAATTCAAATGCATGTGTCAGGTTCGACAGGAATCGCCGCGGCCCCATCTCGTCGCGCACAGAATTCAGCATCGCTTCGGTACCCGGGCACTCCAAGGCCACCCCGGCCTCGGCGATCCAGTCCTCGTCGAGATAGGGCGGAATGTACGGGTGTTCCTTCAGGAACGGCCCCTCTGCCACGGCCCAGTCCGGGAACAGGTTCTTGTCGTGGCCGATACGCCCGTCGGTCAAGCGCTGGGTGTGCATCGCAAGCGGGTTTGCCAGCCCGATCTGATCGATGACCCGCACATTGAGCCCGGTGTTCATGCTGACCATGCCGAGATTGGTGAAAAAAACCGTGTGCGGCGGGGTCAACGCCTTGCGAGCCGACGGCGAGAGACCCGGTGGCGGCGGGATCGCGGGCACCACATCCCATTGGTCGTAGTTGCCGGACGGTAGGAGCAGAGCGCCGTCGGGGGTGTTGTTGATGGCCACCAGCACCGCACGCATGCGCGGGTAGTCCAGGTAGTCGGCCGCGGTCAGCGGATGCGCATGACCGGTGGCCTGCGAGTAGAAGCGGCGTTCGTCGACGATCCCGGAATAGGTGACCTTGGTGCCGTCCGCGCCGAGTCCCGGCGAATTGGCCGCCCAGATGGACCAGCCCACCACGGCCGCCCACAGCACGCTGGTGGCCGCAGCCAGCAGATAACCGGTCTCCCGGGTGAACTTGGTGCCGTCGGGCAGCACCACGGGGATCACCGCGACGGGGGCCAGCATGCAGAACACCGGCGCCAGCAACACGCGGCCATGCATGAAGTCGCCGCCCTGACGTATCCAGTACACGGCCTGCAGGAAACCGCTCAGAATCATGAAAATGACGATGGCGGGCGGACTTTGGATGGTCCGCGGCAACCAGCCGTAACCGCGGGGCACCTGGCGCCGAACCCACCACGGCCTGGTCCGGGTGGCCAGCAGCACCATCCCGAGGAGCACCAGCAGGACCGCGGGCACCCACAACAGATACGGATGGTTGAAGTTGGTCAGATAGATGAAACCCTGCGCCCATTTGGATCCCGACGCGTCCTTGGCCACCGCCGTACCGGGCACCAGCAGGCCGTAGTAGCCCATCCGGAAGATCTGATAGCCCACCGGCAGCAGCCCGCCCGCGACGACGATCAGTGTCCGGCGGCGCCAGCCGCGCGCGGCCACCAGCATCATGATCAGTAGTCCGCCGCCGAGCAGCGCCAGTTCGGGACGGATCAGCACGCTCAGGCCCGCGACAAAGGCCAGCGACGCCTCGAAGACCCGGCCGGTGACGTTCTGCTGCGCCCGCTGCTGATCGGGGTGTGCGCGCAGTGCCTGCGACCAACACACCATCATCCACCACAGCAAGCCGAGATAGGCCAGCGCCAAACCACTTTCGAGCCCCGAGGTGGCGAAGTCACGAGCCGGCGGGATCGCGATGTAGACCAGCGCACCGGCCGGCAGCACCAGCGCGCGGCGGCCCTGCAGGCTGGGCGCATAGAGTCGACCGGTACCCAGCATGACCAACACCATGCCGAGCACGCTGAGTACCAGCGCCAGGGCCAGCACCACGTACTCCAGTCGCATCGGGCCGCCGATCCAGGCGCCCAGGGTCACCAGGTACGTCCAGGCCGTCGAGGTGTTGGTCTCCACGCGCTCCCCGGCGTTGAAGACCGGACCGTTGCCGGCCAACAGGTTTCGTACCGTGCGCAGCACGATCAGACCGTCGTCGGCGATCCACCGGCGTTGCCAGGCGCCCCACCCGAACAGGCCCGCGACCACCACGACGCTAGCCCACAGGCTGACCCGCACCGAGATGTCGTACGGGAATGCCGGCGAGCGCTCGAATCGCTCGCCCAGGCCGACAGCCCGCAGCCGTAGGCCGATCACCCCGCTGCGGTCAGCTGAAAGCGATGGCAGCACCGATGGTCCCGATCCACGCCACGGCCAGCAGCTGCAGGACCCGGTCCCGCAGGGCGATCTCCTCCGGCTCGCCGGCGATGCCGCCATCGACGTCGACCGCGTAACGCAGGATGGCGATCGTGAACGGGATCATCGAGATGGCGAACCACGACGATCCGACGACGCGATCGCGTTCGAAGGCCCACAGTCCATAGCAGACCACCACCGCGGTGGCCGCCAGCGTCCAGACGAAGCGCAGATACGAGGTGGTGTAGCTCTCCAGCGACTTGCGGATCTTCGCGCCGGTACGTTCGGCCAGCTGCAGCTCGGCATACCGCTTACCGGATGCCATGAACAACGAGCCGAATGCCATGACCAACAGGAACCACTGTGACAGCGGGATGCCGGTGGCCACACCACCGGCGATGGCCCGGATCAGGAATCCCGACGAGACGATGCAGATGTCCAGCACCGCTTGGTGTTTCAGGCCGAAACAGTAGGCCAGCTGAATACCCAGATAGATCGCCATCACCAGGGCCAGGTTCGGCGTCAGCGCCCAGGAGACGCCCAGCGACACCACGGCCAAGACCACCGCGAGCCCGTAGGCGAGCCATTCGGGCACCACACCGGCCGCGATCGGCCGGAACCGTTTGGTGGGGTGCGCCCGGTCCGCCTCGACGTCACGGGCGTCGTTGATCAGGTAGATCGACGACGACGCCAGGCAGAACACCACGAACGCGATCGAGATCTTGTAGGTCAGGTCTGCGTAGTCGTAGTGGACGCCGCCACCCAGCGCGGCCATCGGCGCGGCCAACACCAGGAGGTTCTTCACCCACTGGCGGGGGCGCATCGCCTTGACGGTACCGGTCACCACATTCTTCGGTGGGCCAGAAGTCGGCTGGGCTTCCTCACTCATCCGAGCTGTGCTCATCGCTCATCAGTCTCCTTCGACCCCGGAACCCCGGTCCACCGTTTTACCGACTGCCTTCCCCACCAGGGCACCGACGACCACGCCGGTGAGCACATCGGTCGGGTAGTGCACACCGAGCACCAGGCGCGACAGCGCCATCGGCGGCACCAGGACTGCGGGCAGCGGCAGACCGGTGGTCTCGGCCAGCAGCACCGCAGCCGCGGTGGTGGAGGTGGCGTGCGCCGACGGGAAGCTCAGTCGGCTCGGCGTGCCCACGTTCACCGCGATGTCGGGGTGGTGCGGACGCTCGCGGCGGACCACCCGTTTGATCAGCACCGCGGCAGCGTGCGCCAGGAACGCCCCGACACCCACGGCAATCCAGGACCTGCGCTTCGACGGCTGCGCCAACGCACCTACCGCGGCCAGCCCGACCCAGCCCAAGCTGTGCTCCCCGAAGTGGGACAACGCACGGGCCCCGGCCAGTACGCCGGGGCGGCCGGCCAGTGCCGACTGAACGGCTACCAGCACAGCGTCTTCGCCGCGCGGGGCATCGGTCATGTCAGACCTTCTCGGCAGACTCGGTGAGCAGCACGCTCTCCCACTCCTGGGTGCTCGTCAGCGCAGGCAACGCCTCGCGGTACACCTTGCGCAGCCGGTCGAACTGACGGGCCAACCGCATCTGCTGGCGCAGCGAAGCACGCAGCAACGCAAACATTTTCGCGCGATCACGCTGCCGGTACACCACGCCGCGCCCATCCGCGGTGGTGACGGTGACACCGTCGACCATGCACAACGAGAACCAGCGGGCGTCCTGGGTCGCCACGTTGATCTGCGGCCGGACATGGGTTTCCGGATCGGCCTCGCGCAGCTGGTTCGCGATGCCGCGGACCAGCCGGATCGCGATCGCGGGCTTGGACACCGGGATACGCACCCTCTTGCGCTTCAGATCCGACGCCGGCGGCAGTGCGGTGGCACCCGGCAGCACCACGGCGTCTGGATACTGCGACCGCATCTCGCGGATGTCGGGCAGCGCCGATTCCAGGATCGAGAAGATGTGCTCGGGCCCGGCGAGGAAGTCCTCCATCGCCCGGTTCTGGATGGCGACCGTCGAATACTCAAGGCAGAGAAGGTGTTTGAACGTCGCCTTGAGATGGCTGGCCAGCAGCCCCCGTACATCGCCATCCCAGTGCAGGGCCGCGACGACCAAGCGGTTGCGCAGGTGGAAGTACGCCTGCCAGTCGATCGCATCGTCCTTGTCGCTCCAGGCCATGTGCCAGATCGCGGCACCGGGCAGGGTGACCGTGTGATAGCCGCGTTCGGCGGCGCGCAGCCCGTACTCGACGTCGTCCCACTTGATGAACAGTGGTACCGGCTGGCCGAGCTCCTCGGCGACCTGCCGCGGGATCATGCACATCCACCAGCCGTTGAAGTCGACGTCGATCCGGCGGTGCAGCAGCTTGCTGCGCTCGGCGTCGATGTCGTCAAGGGCGTACTTGGCGAAGTCGTGGTCGTACTCGGCGTTGGGCGCGGCCGACCACATGAAGTTCGCGCGGTCGACCATCTCACCCATGATGTGCAGGTGGGACGGCTCCTGCAGGTTGAGCATCTGCCCACCGACCAGCGTCGGCTCCTTGGCGAACCGGTTCATCGCCAGGGCTCTCAGGATCGAATCGGGCTCGATGCGGATGTCGTCGTCCATGAACAGGATCTGTTCACAGTCGGTGTTCTTCAGCGCCTCGTACATGACCCGGCTGTAGCCGCCCGAGCCGCCGAGGTTCGGCTGGTTGTGAATCGAGAGCCGGTTGCCAAGGGCCGCCGCGGCCTTGTCGAACCCGGGATGGTCCTTGGCCTTGCTGGTGCCCTGATCCGACACGATGACCGCACCGATCACGTCGTCGACCAGCGGATCCGACGTGAGCGCGGCCAGGGCGTTGACGCAGTCCGAGGGCCGGTTGAAGGTCGGGATGCCGACCGCGACGTTGGCCCGCCCGGGCGCGGCAGTCGGGGCGTACCAGCCGGCGCTGTGCAGCGTCACCTTGGAATCGGTGGTGATGTCGAACCAGATCCAGCCGCCGTCCTCGAACGGCATCAGGTCGATCTCGAATTCGACGGAGGCGGGGCCGACCATGGATTCCGCGGCGCGGGCGCCGCCATCAGGCCCGGCGGCCGGTCCGCCGGTCCCGCTGGAGACGGGGGCGCCGCCGACGGTGATGCGCGCGCCGGTGGCCTTGGAGCGGTACACGTCGACGCGGGCGCTACCGGTCAGCTCGACCCGCAGCACCACGGATTCCAGCGTCGACCAGCGCCGCCAGTAACTGGCCGGGAACGCGTTGAAGTAGGTCGCGAACGATATCCCGGATTCCGGGCCGATTTCCAGCGTCGTGCGGCTGGGGGCATGGGCACGGCGGGCGTTGGTCGGATCCTCGTCGATGTAGAGCTTGCGGACGTCCAGTGGCTCACCGGGCCGCGGCAGGATGACGCGGGCCAGCAGACTGACCGCCCTGGACTCTCCGGCCTCCAACGCGCCGGACGGGATGTCACTCATGCGTTGCTGCTTTCTTGGTATCGAGCTTTGGTCTCGCCGTCGGTCGTCAGCGGCGCACCATCACGCAGATGCGGCGCCAGCGTGTTGTCGTACATGTTCAGGGCGCTGGCGATGGCCATGTGCATGTCCAGATACTGGTAGGTGCCCAGCCGGCCACCGAAAAGCACCTTGGCCGACGCGGTTTCAGCTTTGGCGCGGGCTCGGTAGGCGGCCAACAGGGCGCGGTCACCCTCGGTGTTGATCGGGTAGTACGGCTCGTCGTCGTTCTCGGCGAACCGGGAGTACTCGCGCATGATCACGGTCTTGTCCGCCGGGTAATCCCGCTCGGGGTGAAAGTGCCGGAATTCGTGAATGCGCGTGTAGGGCACGTCGGCATCGTTGTAGTTCATGACGGGCGTGCCCTGAAAATCCCCGGTGTCGAGCACGTCAACCTCGAAATCGAGTGTGCGCCAGCCCAACCGGCCTTCCGAATAGTCGAAGTAGCGGTCCAGCGGCCCGGTGTACACAACCGGCGCGTCCGGGCTCTCGGCACGCAGGCGTGCGCGCACGTCGAACCAGTCGGTATCCAGCAGCACCTGGATGCGGTCGTCGGCAGCCATCTTCTTCAGCCACGCTGTGTAGCCGTCGACGGGCAGACCCTCATAGGTGTCGTTGAAGTAGCGGTTGTCGAAGGTGTAGCGCACCGGCAACCGAGTGATGTTGGCCGCGGGCAGTTCTTTGGGATCGGTCTGCCACTGCTTGGCGGTGTAGTGCTTGACGAAGGCCTCGTAGAGCGGGCGGCCGATCAGCGAGATGGCCTTTTCCTCGAAATTTGCGGCGTCGATCGCTGAAATCTCCGCGGCCTGCTCCTTGATAAGGGCCCTGGCCTCGTCCGGGGAGAAGTAACGGCCGAAGAACTGGCACACCAGGCCCAGCCCCATCGGGAACTGATAGGCCTGCCCGTTGTGCAGCGCGAAGACCCGGTGCTGATAGCCGGTGAAGTCGGTGAAGTTCCGGACGTAGTCCCACACCCGTTGATTGGAGGTGTGGAACAGGTGGGCGCCGTATTTGTGAACTTCGATACCGGTCTGCGGTTCCGCTTCGGAATAGGCGTTACCGCCGATGTGCGGACGGCGCTCGATGACAAGTACACGCTTGTCGAGTTGTGTCGCCACGCGCTCGGCGATCGTCAGGCCGAAGAAACCGGAACCAACGACAATGAGGTCGAAACGACCAGTGGGCTGGACCGCGCCGACCCGGGGATATAAGGACGTCATCGGCAGCCAGGGTATCCGACCGGCCCGCTGCACCCCGAATTCGACAGCGACCGCAGGTCGCAATTCGCTCACAATTCAATATCGTCACTCTAGGCCCATTAGTCACACCAGTACCATCGATCACGTTGGCACTCATGGGCTTCGCACGTTTCGTCCTTTAGCTGCCGACAGCAATGAGCAGTAGATATATGCAGTCCAATTTGAGGAGACTTCCGTGCCGAACCGACGTCGACGCAAGCTCTCGACAGCCATGCGCGCAGTCGCCGCAGTGGCAGTCGCAACTCCAGCCGCATTGGTTGCGGTCACCCAGCTTTCTCCCGCACCCCAGCAGCGCGAATTCACGCAGGCCGCGATGGTCACCGATCTGCCCGGCGAGTTGATGTCCGCACTCTCCCAGGGACTCGCCCAGTTCGGCATCAACCTGCCGCCGATGCCGACCGGCTTGCTCAACGGCACCGGGGCGTCGCCGTCGCTCGCCTCACCGACGCTCACGTCGCCGGGCCTGGGTTCGCCAGGCCTGACCAGCCCGGGTCTCACCTCACCGGGCCTGACCGATCCCGGCCTCACCTCGCCGGGCCTCACCTCGCCCGGGCTCACCAGCCCTGGGCTGACAAACCCGGGCCTGACCAGCCCCGGCCTGACCACGCCAGGCCTGACGGAGGCCACGCCGAGCCTGACCGCACCGGGCGCGCTGACCGACCCCGGCCTGAGCAACCCGGCACTCACCAACCCGGCCGGAGCCATGCCCGGTGGACTCACCACGCCTAGCCTGGGCGCACCCGCGACAGGCCTGACCACACCCGGGCTCGGCACCGATCCGTCACTGATGCCCATCTCCAACGGAGGCGCCCTGCCCGCCCCGGGCGAGGTGCCCATCACCGGCGACCCGGGCCTGGGCGGCACCTATCCGATCCTCGGTGGTGCCGACCCGTCCCTGAGCGCGATGCCGGCCACCACCAGCAGTGGCGGCGGTGGCCTCCTCGGCGATCTGTCCAGCGCCGCCCAGCAGCTTGGCGCCGGCCAGGCGATCGATCTGCTCAAGGGCATAGTGATGCCGGCCATCACCTCGGCAATGAAGTCGGGTGTTCCGGCAGCCGCACCCGCGGCGGCACCTGTCCCGACGCCGGCCACGCCCTGACGGTCCTGTCGCGAAACGCTTGTCACAAAACGGCACCGCAGAAGCCAGTGCAGGCTCTGCGGTGCCGTTGCGTGCACAGATAAATCGCGTGTCGAATCATTAGTAACAACAGACACATACGTAACATCAGTCCGTGCTGTCCCGCCGTTCCGCACCGTCACTTCTCTTAACTGCGCTCGCGGCGACAGTCGTCATCCTCCCGTGGGCGATCGGCGGTACGCCTGACAGCAACCGCGCCCAGGGCAGCGACGCCGCACCGGTGCTCACCCAGCAACCACTGGACAATCTGGCCGCGGGCGACAGTATCCGCGAGATCCACCAGGACACCCCGTTCTCGATGGTCGCGCTCACCGCGCAGGACCTCAGGGGCACATCGGCCAAGGTCCGAGCCCAGAAGGCCGACGGCTCCTGGGGCCCCTGGTATCAGGCGGAAAACCTCGACGGCGTAGGCGACGAGGGTGGCACAGGACCACGCGGAACCGAACCGGTGTTCGTCGGCCGTACCACCACCGTGCAGATAGCCGTCACGCGCCCACTACCGACGGCACACCCCGGCACCACCCTGCCCGGGCCGCAGGAACCCGGCCTCGGTTACCGGCCGGCTTCCGTCGAGAAACCCTTCGCCCAGACCGTCAACGCCGTGCTGATCAGCCCGCCGAAGGCTCCGGTGGATACCGGAAGCCTCCCCACCGCCGCCACCCCGCCCGGGGTACCACCGCACATCATCACCCGCGCCCAGTGGGGCGCCGATGAGGCGATGCGATGCGGAAACCCGGTGTACGACCAAGGCATTCGCGCCGCCGTCGTGCACCACACGGCCGGTAGCAACGACTACGCGCCAGAAGACTCCGCAGGAATCGTCCGCTCGATCTACGAGTACCACTCCCGCACCCTCGGCTGGTGCGACATCGCCTACAACGCCCTGGTCGACAAGTACGGCCAGGTCTTCGAGGGCCGCGCCGGCGGTATGAACCGGGCTGTCGAGGGGTCGCACACCGGCGGGTTCAACCACGACACCTGGGGTGTGGCGATGATGGGCGACTTCACGACCGTCCCACCCACCGAAATTCAGTTGAACACCGTGGGACGGCTGCTCGGTTGGCGGCTCGGTCTCGACCACGTCGACCCCAAGGGCTCCGTGGTGCTCACCTCCGCCGGCGGCGCGTTCACCCATTTCCCGCTCGGCTCCACCCCAACCCTGCCGACGATCTTCACCCACCGCGACGTGGGAGACACCGAGTGCCCCGGCAACGCCGCCTACGCCGAGATGGACCGGCTCCGCGATATCGCCGCCCGCTTCAACCAACCACCAAGCCCCGCAGACCTGGCAGAACAGATGCGCGGCGGAGCCATCTACGACCGCTGGCAATCCCTCGGCGGGCCCGGCGGCCTACTGGGCAACCCAACCTCACCCGAGACCGCGGCCGAGGGGACGGCGCGCTACGCCACGTTCGAGAAGGGCGCGGTGTACTGGTCACCACAGAGCGGTGCCGAACCGTTGACCGGGGCCATCTACGACGCGTGGGGCATGCTGGGCTTCGAACGCGGCATCCTCGGGTTGCCGACCAGCGGTGAGATCGCCGAACCGCTGTGGATCGTGCAGAACTTCCAGCACGGCACCCTGAACTTCGACCGCGAGAAGGGCACCGTGACCCGCGTGGTCGACGGCGTGCCGCAGGAGCTGCCGCCGCCACCCCCCGACCGGCAGCCGGTTCAGCTGGAGCGGTTCACCCCGATCACGTAACGGGTCAGCCCCACCAGCGTTCCAACACCCGAGCGACGCCGTCGTCGGCGTTGGTCACCGTCACCTCGTCGGCGGCCGCGAGTGCGTCGGGGTGGGCGTTGCCCATGGCTACGCCGCGACCGGCCCAGCTCAGCATCGGCACATCGTTGGGCATGTCGCCGAACGCCACGACGTCGACGGCGGTGAGCCCGAGCGGGTCGACGACCTGCTGCACCCCGGTAGCCTTGCTGATGCCCACCGGCACCACCTCGATCAGACCGTTGTTGGTCGAATAGGTGATGTCGCCGAGCAGCCCCAGGTGCGGGACGAGCGCGGCTGCCATGTCGTCACTGCGCGCGCCCGCCTTGCGGACCAGCAGCTTGACCGCGGGCTGCGACAGCAGGTCCGCTACGGACACCTCTGTGTTGTCCGGGTTGAGCCACGCATGCTCGTAACCCGGTGAGCTGACGAACTGCGGGGTGGCGGCATCGTGTGCCGAGGAACCCACGCGCTCCACGGCCAGGCCCGCGCCCGGTATCACCCGAGTCGCGATCTCGGCGAGTTCACCAAGAATGTCGGGCAGCAGCGTGTTCGCCGAGACGATCCGGTCGGTGGCCGGGTCGTAGATCACCGCGCCGTTGGCGCACACCGCGAGCGGCGCCAACCCCAGCCCGTCGACGACAGGCCTGATCCATCGTGGCGGCCGGCCGGTCGCCAGCACGAACCTGGTGCCCGCCGCGACAGCGGCCTGCACGGCCTCGCGCGTCCGCGGCGTCACCTTCTCGTCCTCGTCGAGCAGCGTGCCGTCAACGTCCGTGGCGATCAGCCCCGGCCTCCGGTCGGCGGTCATCGTTACTTCCTGTCGCTTCGCGCGGCCCGCTTGCGCACCCGCTCGGCCAACTCGGCCTCGTCGAGACGCTTGGCCTCCTCCGGAGTCGGTGCCGTTCCACCCAATCGGCGCGGCACCCAATACTGCCCCACGGGCGTCGGGTACTCGCGCTGCACCCGGTCCAGCAGACCCGTCATCGCCGTTCGCAACCGCGCCTCCAGTTCCACCGTCGAACCGGTCGGCGCGATCGGCTCACCCAGCTCCACGGTGATCGGGAACTTCTTGCGCCCCAGAACCCTCGGATGATCCTTGGTCCATATCCGGTGTGCGCCCCAGACAATCAGGGGAACGATCGGGACATCGGCCTCCAGCGCCATCCGCACTGCTCCTGTCTTGAAGTCCTTGAGCTCGAAGCTGCGGCTGATGGTGGCCTCCGGGTACACCCCGACGAGTTCGCCGTGGCGCAACGAGTCCACCGCGGCGGCATAAGCGCTCGCACCCGCGTGGCGGTCCACCGGAATAGTGCGGGTGTGTCTGATCAGGAATCCGACCGGCTTCACCTCCGCCATCTCGGCCTTGATCATGAAGCGCATCCGACGACCGCGTTCCTTCGCGGCCAGGGCAGCGGGCAGGAAATCAACGTAGCTGGTGTGGTTGATCGCCACGACAGCGCCGCCCGTCGCGGGGAGGTTCTCCAATCCACGAAAGGTGATCCTGGCTCCGGTGGCCCGGACCACCATCTCGGCCGCGATCTCCAGACCTCGGAAAACCGGTTCCATAGGGCCCTACCCCGACGCCCCAGTCGGCTCGGCGGGTCCGGTCTGTTCCCCCAACGCCCGCCGCCGGGCCGCCTTCTCGGCGGCCTCCTCGGCATCCATCCGGTTGGCTTCGGCCAGCGACGGCGCGCCACCACCGAGGCGGTGCGGCACCCAGAACTCTCCCGGCGGATACGGCCCGTAGGCGTCCTGTACCTGCTCGAGCAGATGCTGCATCCGGGAATGCAGAAGTGCCGTCAACTCCGCCGGAGGCAGCGTCGGCTGGATCGGCTCACCGACCGCGATCGAAATGGGCACCTTGGGCCGGTACAGCTTCTTCGGGCGCCCCTTCGTCCAGATGCGCTGTGCGCCCCACACGATGAGCGGGACGATCGGCACACCGGCCTGAATCGCCATGCGCGCAGCACCCGACTTGAACGCCTTGATCTCGAAACTGCGGCTGATGGTCGCCTCGGGGTACACCCCGACCAGCTCACCGGCCTTGAGATAGTCGACCGCGGTGTCGTAGGAGGCCGCGCCCGAATCGCGGTCCACCTCGATGTGGCGCAGGCTGCGCATGATCGGCCCGGTGATCGTGTTGTCGAACACCTCTTTTTTGGCCATGAACCGCACCTTGCGGCCACGCTTCTGCTTGTACGCAGGCAGACCCGCGAAGGTGAAGTCGAAGTAGCTGGTGTGGTTGATGGCTATCACCGCGCCGCCGGTGACGGGCAGGTTCTCCACCCCGGTCACAGTGAACTTCAGCCCCTGCATGCGCCAGACCAGCCGAGCGAGCTGGATGACAGTCCCGTACACCGGTTCCACAGCCGCAAGCGTAATCCGCAACCCGACGCGCCGCGTATGCGGTCACCAGGCGGGCTTCGGCACCGCGCCGGGTTCCAGCTAGGCTGGCTGGCGCTCCATGTTCTGAGTCGAAAGGCTATTCGTGCAGGTCACCAGCGTCGGACATGCCGGCTTCCGGATCGATACCACGGCCGGCAACATCTTGTGCGATCCCTGGGTCAACCCGGCGTACTTCACATCGTGGTTCCCGTTCCCGGACAACAGCCAGCTGGACTGGGCGGCTCTGGGCGATGTCGACTACTTGTACGTCTCCCACCTGCACAAGGACCACTTCGACCCCGAAAACCTGCGCCGCCACGTCAACAAGGACGCGGTGGTGTTGCTGCCGGACTATCCCGTGCCGGATCTGCGCCGCGAGCTGGAGAAACTGGGCTTCCACCGGTTCTTCGAGACCACCGACTCGGTGAAGCACACGGTCAGCGGGCCCAAGGGCGACCTCGAGGTGATGATCATCGCGTTGCGAGCCCCTGCGGACGGTCCGATCGGCGACTCCGGGCTGGTGGTGTCGGACGGCGTCACGACGGCCTTCAACATGAACGACGCGCGGCCCGTCGACCTGGACGTGCTGTACGCCGAATTCGGCCACATCGACGTGCACATGCTGCAGTACTCCGGGGCCATCTGGTATCCGATGGTCTACGACATGCCCGAGCGGGCCAAGGAGGCGTTCGGCATCCAGAAGCGGCAGCGGCAGATGGACCGCTGCCGCCAGTACATCGCCCAGGTCGGGGCCACGTGGGTGATCCCGTCGGCCGGCCCGCCGTGCTTCCTTGATCCCGCACTGCGCGGCCTCAACGACGACCACGGCGACCCGGCCAACATCTTCCCCGACCAGATGGTGTTCCTGGACCAGATGCGCCGGCACGGCCACGACCGAGGCCTGCTCATGGTGCCCGGGTCCGTCGCCAATTTCACCGGCTCCGAGCTCAACGGGCTGAGCCACCCGATCGAAGACCCCGAAGCGGTGTTCACCACCGGCAAGGCCGCCTACATCGAGGACTACGCCCGGCGGATGTCCCCCGTGCTGGCCGCCGAGAAGGCCGGCTGGGCGCCTGCCGCGGGGGAACCGCTGCTGGAGCCTCTGCGCGCATTGTTCGAGCCGATCATGAGCCAGTCCGACCAGATCTGCGACGGTATCGGCTACCCCGTCGAACTACGCCTGGGCCCCGAGACGGTGGTGTTGGACTTCCCGAAACGCTCTGTGCGCGAACCGATTGCAGACGAGAAGTTCCGCTACGGGTTCGAGATCGCCCCGGAACTGGTGCGCACCGTGCTGCGCGACGACGAGCCGGACTGGGTCAACACGATCTTCCTGTCCACCCGGTTCCGCGCCTGGCGGGTGGGCGGCTACAACGAGTACCTGTACACCTTCTTCAAGTGCCTGACCGACGAGCGGATCGCCTACGCCGACGGATGGTTCGCCGAAGCGCACGACGACACCGCGACCATCACGCTCGCCGGCTGGGACATCCAGCGGCGCTGCCCGCACCTGAAGGCCGATCTGTCGAAATTCGGTGTGGTGGAAGGGAAAACCCTCACCTGCAACCTGCACGGCTGGCAGTGGAACCTGGAGAACGGGCGGTGCCTGACCACAAAGGGACATGAGCTGAGGTCCGCGAAGTCGTGAGCGCACCGCGCCAGTACTACGACGACGGCCTGATCCAATTGGACCGTGAGGCGATCACGCTGCGGCGCTACCACTTTCCGTCCGGAACCTCGAAAGTGATCCCGCTGCGCGACATCCGCAGCTACAAGGCCGAGTCGCTGAACATTCTGCACCGCTTCCGGTTGTGGGGCAGTTCGGATCTGCGTCGGTGGCTGCCACTGGACGTCGGGCGACCCCTACGGTCGACGCTGATCACCCTTGAGGTGGAGGGGGCCTTTTGGCGGCCGGCGTTCACCCCGGCCGATCCGCAGCAGTTCGTCGAGATGCTCGATGAGGTGCTGCACACGCCGTAACGATCAGCGGTCCGAAACCACCTGGCGCAACTCGGATGCCACATCCGTCACGGTGTCGTATACCCGAACGATGGCCTCGTCGCCCGCCTTGAGGTAGGTGGACTCGCCGAGCGGGGTGTAGCGGGTGGCGCCGATGCCGATCAGCACGTTCCGCGGATGTCCACTTGCCACCATCAGTGCACCGACATCTTCCAGCGGCGTGTCCGTAGAACCCTTCTGGTTGGCCAGCCGCTCGACGATCCAGTCCAGCAGCACCTCGCCGTAGTACGAGTAACCGACGAGTGGGGAGTCCACGCCGTAGGCATGCTGTTCACCGTCACCGTCGCGCAGGAAGCACACCAACCGCATGGTGGCCGTCGGCCCGTCAGGGGTCAGGTCGCTGATGTCGAAGAATTGTGGCGCAACGCCTTTCGAGGCCGGGCCCCAGTTCTTCTTGTAGCTGATCTTCGGGGCGCCGGGCCGCCGGATCGAGCAGTCGTTGAACGCGCCGAGCGCAAACGGCTCCAACCGCACCACGGTGTCGCCGTTCCACACCACCCGGCAGGCCACACCGACCTCGGGTTCGATCTGCAGGTTCAGCGGCCCGTCAACCTCCTCGGCCGCGGGCAGCACGATAGCGTCGTCGGACAGCGGGAACTCACCCAGGAAGTCGTCGCGGCCCGGCGCGTACCAAGGAAAAATGCCTTTGGGCGCATAGCCTTCCGTCACGACCTTGACGAAATCCCCAGCCTCCCCTGCCTGTTCGAGATGGCCGGCGAAGTTGCCCGCCACCCCGAACCCAAACCAGTTCCGCAGCTCGTCCAGGTCGATATCGATCATGGCTGCAACCCTACTGTGAGCCTGTCAAGCCGGTGATACGTCGTCCCCGTGTCGAAGCGGTGTGCTATTTCCCGGACTCCAGGACTTCGGTGCCGACGAACGGCACGAGTGCGGCGGGCACCCGCACACTGCCGTCGGGTTGCTGATGGTTCTCCAGGATCGCCACCAGCCAGCGGGTGGTGGCCAGGGTCCCGTTCAGGGTGGCCGCGACCTGTGGTTTGCCGTTCTCGTCGCGGTAGCGGGTGGACAGCCGGCGGGCCTGGAACGTCGTGCAGTTCGACGTCGAGGTGAGCTCGCGATAGGTCTGCTGGGTGGGGACCCAGGCCTCGCAGTCGTATTTGCGGGCCGCCGACGAGCCGAGATCCCCGGCGGCGACGTCGATCACCCGGTAGGGCACCTCGATGGCGGCCAGCATCTGCCGCTGCCAGCCCAGCAGCCGCTGGTGCTCGGCCTCGGCGTCCTCGGGCTTGCAGTAGACAAAGCCTTCGACCTTGTCGAACTGGTGCACGCGGATGATGCCGCGGGTGTCCTTGCCGTAGCTGCCTGCCTCGCGCCGGAAGCACGACGACCAACCCGCGTAGCGCCGCGGTCCGGCCGACAGGTCGAGGATCTCGTCGGCGTGGTAGCCGGCCAACGGCACCTCCGAGGTACCGACCAAGTAGAGGTCGTCGGCCTCCAACCGGTACACCTCCTCGGCGTGTGCACCGAGGAATCCCGTGCCCGCCATGACTTCCGGCCGCACCAGGACCGGCGGGATCATCAGGGTGAACCCGTTCGCCACGGCCAGCCGGGCGGCCAGCTGCAGCAGACCGAGCTGCAACAGCGCGCCGTGACCGGTGAGGAAGTAGAACCGCGAACCGGAGACCTTCGCACCGCGTTCCATGTCGATCAGGCCGAGGGTCTCGCCCAACTCGAGATGATCCTTGGGGTTCTCGATGGCGCGAGGTTCGCCGACCATGTCCAACAGCGCGAAATCGTCCTCGCCACCGGCCGGCACGCCATCGATGACGACGTTGGCGATCGCCATGTGCGCGGCGGTGAAGGCCGTGTCGGCCTCGCTCTGCGCCACCTCGGCCGCCTTGACCTGCTCGGCCAGGTCCTTTGCCTGTTCCAGCAGCGTCGGGCGGTCCTCCGGGGAGGCCTTGCCGACGAGCTTGCTGGCGGCCTTCTGTTCGGCCCGCAGATTGTCGGCCGCCGAAACCGCCGCCCGCCGAGCGGCGTCGGCTTGCAGTAGCGCGTCAACGAGTGCGGGCTCTTCACCGCGGGCCCGTTGCGACACACGAACGGTTTCGGGATTCTCGCGCAGCAGCCTGAGGTCGATCACGGGCGCAACCATACTTTCGACGACGCCAAACCGTGCATCCGAGGTGGCTTGTGAGGGGCTGCCGCGCGAATCGATGGCCGATAGCCAGCACAACCACATAACATTACAACTGCATCACTTGTCACAGAGCCTGACACGCCTGTCACAATGGACGCGATGTTGGAGGCACCCGAGCAAGACGATCTGCTCCCCTACCGAACCGATGACGATCGGAAGTGGGGCAAGTGGTGGCACAGTTTGCAGGCCACGTCGACGCGGCGTGCTCTGCTGCTGACCGCGCTCGGCGGACTGCTCATAGCAGGTCTGATCACGGCGCTGTCGCACGGCGGAGGCGCTGAGACCGGGCTCAGCGCGGGCGCGATCTCGCTGGGTCCCCGCGGCAACGACACGTTCGATCACGTCAAGCCCGGCGACTGCCTGAACTGGCCGGGAACCAACCCCGATGCCGCCCACATCGTGGCCTGCAAGGACGAGCACCGGTTCGAGGTCGCCGAATCCATCGACATGAAGACCTTCCCCGGCGCCGAGTACGGCCCCAACGCCGCGCCACCGTCGAAGGAACGCGTCGCACAAATCAGCCAGGAACAGTGCACGCCGGCGCTGCGCTCGTACCTGGGCCCGAAGTTCGACCCGAACGGTAAGTTCACCATCGGCCTGCTGTGGTCAGGAGAAAAAGCCTGGAAGCAGTCCGGCGAACGGCGCATGCTGTGCGGCCTGCAGTTGCTCGGCCCCGGCGACTCCCAATTGCCGTTCCAGGGCAATGTCGCCGACATCGACCAATCCAAGGTGTGGGCGGCGGGCACGTGCCTGGGCATCGACCCGGCCACCGATCAGCCCACCGACGTCCCGGTCGACTGCGCACAACCGCACGCCATGGAGGTCACCGGTGCGGTGAACCTGGCAGAGAAGTTTCCCGGCGGCCTGCCGGCAGACTCCGATCAGGACTTATTCATCAAGGACACCTGCACCAAGCTGACCGACGCCTACCTGGCTCCGGTGCAGTTGCGTGCCACCACGCTGGCGCTGAGCTACAGCACGATCTCGCTGCCGAGCTGGTCGGCCGGTAGCCACCAGGTGTCCTGCAACATCGGCGCCACCCTCGGCAACGGTGGTTGGTCAACCCTGCTGAACAGCGCCAAGGGTGCACTGCTGATCAACGGGCAGCCGCCCGTCCCACCCCCGGACATTCCCGAAGAACGCCTCAACATGCCGCCCGTTCCGATGCCGGATGCCTCGTCCGCTTCCACCTCGCAGTCGTCGGGGTCCCAGTCCGGGTCGTCGTCCTCGAATTCGGGGTCGTCCTCGGCGTCGGATTCATCCGGGTCAACGGATTCTTCCGGGTCGTCGAACAGCCAGACCCAGCACATGCCGCAGCAGTCGGCGACCAGCACGGCCGCACCGGCACCGGCACCTCAGTCGAACACCAATCCACCGCCGGCCGCTCCGGCCGCAGGCGACCAACCTGCACCGGCTCCTGCAGGAGACCAGCCCGCACCGGCAGGCGACCAGCCCCCGGCCGGCCCGCCGCCCGGGCCGGCGGCACCCGAGGCACCGCCCATTCCGCCGGGACCGTGACCCATGGCTGCGCGGATGCGCTCACAACGGTTTGACGAGCTGGTTTCGGACGCGCTCGACCTGATTCCACCCGAGTTGGCGGCCGCCATCGACAACGTCGTGGTCCTGGTCGAGGACCGCAATCCGGATGAGCCGGACATCCTGGGCCTGTACCAGGGCATCGCACTCACCGAACGGGACTCGTGGTACGCAGGGGCACTGCCGGACACCATCACGATCTACCGCGACGCGATCCTCGATATCTGCAGCAGTGAGGACGAGGTTGTCGACGAGGTCGCGATCACGGTGATCCACGAGATTGCGCATCATTTCGGGATTGACGACGAGAGGCTCCACGATCTGGGGTGGGGATGATCCGGAAATGACCCGCGCGGCAACCGCGCAGTGTCGGCGCGGGGTGCTATGAACAGGCCATGAGCATCCAGTGCCGATATTGTCTGGCCGGGCTGGAGCACTGCCACGGCACGGTCATCCATCACATCCGGTATCGCTCGGAGTGCACCGACGAGGGCTGCACCACACCCGAATCCGCACACACCTTCAGCGTTGACTGCGAGTCCGTCGGCTGCTCGTGCAGCCAGGACGTCGCGCTGGCGATGTAAGCCCTCAGCCCATCGGGTCGGGTGCGCGCAGTGCCTCCTCCACCAGGCGTACGGCCGGTTCGGGGTAGAACGGCGGAGTCATCTGGGCCCACTGCACGCAGCTCCACCGTCCGTCGGTAACGGGCGCCAGGATCACCGATTCGGTGTTGGCCAGATGGTGGTCGAGTGCGAAGCCGCCATCTACACCGGCCAGTACCGCGGCCACCAGCCGGATCGCCGCGCCGTGGCTGACCAGGACAATGTCACCGGTGAAGGCGTCGTCATCGAGATAGCGCAACCGCAGCTGGGTGAGCACCGGGACGTATCGGTCGAGCACCTCGTTGGCGCTCTCGCCGCCGGGCATCGCCAGATCCAGCTCCCCCCGATGCCAACGCTGGTATGTGGTGTTGAACTCCTCGATCGCCGCGTCGTCGTTGCGGTTCTCCAGCTCGCCGACCTGCACCTCGTGCACACCCTCGAACTCGTGCGGGGTCAGTCCGACCTCACCGGCGATGCCCACCGCGGTCTGCGCTGCCCGGCGGGCGATCGAGTGAGCGACGATGTGCGGACGATGGCCGAGCGCACCGGCGAACTGCCGCGCCTGATCGCGGCCGAGGTCGGTGAGTTCGGCACCGGGCGGTCGGGTATCCAGACGGCGGTCGATGTTGCCGAACGACTGGCCGTGCCGGACGAGGATCAGTCGTCCGCTCATGCCATTCCCTTGCGCAGCCGCGTCAGCCACTGTGTCGCCTCGTCGAGTGGCGGGGGCAGTGCGCCCGTCGCCGATCCAGTCGGCCAGGAACCCAGATATCGCACATCTGCACAACGCCGGAAGAGTGCTTTGAGTGCCTCGGCAACCGAATCGTCGTCGATGTGCCCGACACAGTCCAGGAAGAACAGGTAGGTACCCAACTCGGTTCTGGTGGGCCGGGATTCGATGCGGGTCAGGTCGATGTCACGGATCGAGAGTTCGGTCATCGCCGACACCAGCGCGCCGGGCACGTTGTCGAGCCGCAGCACGACCGAGGTCCGGTCCGCGCCCGTGGCGGGCGGAGGCGACCCGGGCCGGCCGACCAGGACGAACCGGGTGCGGGCATTGGCCTCGTCGACGACATCGTCGGCCAGCACGTCGAGCCCGCAGCGCTGCGCGGCCAACCTGGTACTCACGCCGGCATCAGCGCGTCCTTCGGCGACGTCGTGTGCGGCCGCCGCGTTCGAGGTGGTCGCGACCACCTCGGCGGCGGGGAAGTTGGCCGACAGCCACCGACTCACCTGGGCCAGGGCGACCGGGAAGGCCGCCACCGTCCGAATGGGTCCCAGGTGACCGGGACGCGTGACGATGGTGAACGCAACGTCGAGGGTGAGCTCGGCATAGATCTGCAATGGGCTGCCGGCGGCCAGGCTGTCCATCGTCGGCAGCACCGACCCTTCGATGGAGTTCTCGATCGGCACGCATGCATAGTCGGCCGCGCCGTCACGCACGGCTGTCAGCGCACCGGGTGTGGTGTCGGTGCGAACCGCAGCAAACCCGGCGTCGCCGGTAGCGATTCCTGGGCTCCCCGGAACCAGTCCGGCGGCCACCATCTGCAGTAACGCCGCTTCGGTGAAGGTTCCTTCGGGGCCGAGGTAGGCGATGCGCAGCACGTTGCCAACCCTATCGGTTCGGTCGACCACGCTCGGAGCAGTGAAAGAGAAGCCTTGCACTTTCCCGCCAGTGAGTTAAGTTAGGCTTACCTCACTAACGTGTACCCGAGAAAACGAAAGGCGGCGAGATGGCCACAGCGGCACCGACGACAGCCGAACGAATCCGCAGCGCCTGTGCGCGAGGCGGTGACGCAATGCTCGCCGTCGAGGGCATCGAGCCGGTCACATCTCCCGTCCACCATCTGCTCGACGACGGCTCATTCGCCATCACCGTCCCCGCTGCCGGTCCGCTGAGCTTCCAGGTGGCCTCCTCCGGCTCGGCCGGCGTGCAGGCCGTCCTCGAACTCACCGACTATGCACCACTGCCACTGCGGGAGCCGGTGCGTTCCCTGGTGTGGATCCGCGGCCGCCTGCAGCAGGTGCCCGCCGAAACGGTCGCACCGCTGTTGGACCTGATCGCCGGCCAGGACCCCAATCCCGCGCTGCTGCAGGTCAATACCGGAACCGACCAGTCCGACGACAGTTACGTCCTGATGCGTCTTGAGATCGAGTCGGTGGTCGTGGCCGACACCAGTGGCGCCGAATCGGTCCCGCTGGGCGCGCTCCTGCAGGCCCGCCCCGACCCGTTCTCCACGATGGAATCCTGCTGGCTACAGCACCTGGAATCGGCTCACCGCGATGTCGTCGAAAGGCTGGCAACCCGGCTACCCATGGCCTTACGCCACGGCCGGGTGCGCCCACTGGGCCTGGACCGTTACGGCGTGCAGCTGCGGGTCGAAGGCACCGACGGCGACCACGACGTCCGGTTGCCGTTCGCCAACCCGGTCGACGACGTCACCGGACTGAGCCAGGCCATCCGGATCCTCATGGGCTGCCCGTTCCTCAACGGGCTACGCGCGCGGCACGTCTGACCTGCCCGGGCAGGTCGGCGCTCCTCGTGTGCGCGAGGTGACCGCTACCGTTGCTCCGGTGACCGCGGCCCCGTCGACCGATCCTCAGCGCCGCGGCTTGCGGATCGAAATCGCCGTCGTCCTGGCGGTGACCTTCGGGCTCAGCGCATACACCGCGCTGCTGAAGCTGACCGAAGCCGTCCTGCTCGGCCTGTCCGGGCAGACGATCACCCTCAACCCGAAGCGCTCGCCGTTCGACCTGATCGACCTCGGCCTGCACCTGGCAGGCATCGTGCAGCTGCTGGCTTGGGGTGCCCTGGCGCTCTACCTGTTGTGGCGCAGTGGTTTCAGCCCGCGCTCGATCGGCCTAGGGCGGCCGCGGTGGCGCGCCGACGGGCTCGGCGGCCTAGGCCTGGCCGCGCTGATCGGCCTGCCCGGGTTGGCGTTCTATGCCGGCGCGCGGCTGCTCGGCCTGACCGCGACGGTGGAACCGGCCGAACTCTACGACACCTGGTGGCGCATACCTGTACTGATCGGCGCGGCGTTCGCCAACGGCTGGGCCGAGGAGATCATCGTGGTGGGTTTCCTGCTCACCCGGCTGCGCCAGCTCGACATCAGTCCCCGCCGCGCCCTGGTGATTTCCAGCGTCCTGCGCGGCGCCTACCACCTCTACCAGGGCTACAGCGCCGGCCTGGGCAACATCGTCATGGGGCTGGTGTTCGGTTACGCCTGGCAGCGCACCGGCCGGCTGTGGCCGCTGATCATTGCGCACACCGTGATCGATGCCGTGGCATTCGTCGGCTACGCACTCGCAGCCCGCCATCTCGGCTGGTTGCAGTAAACCAGATGCGTCCGGCACGTACATTTTTTCTGTGGACGACAACCGGCACCCAGGCCCAGCGCCACGGCGTGAGCCGTCACAGGTGATCCGGCGCGATCCGAACCATCGTCCCGCCTGGCCGCCGAACCCGCCCACCCCACCGCAGCGCCGGCATGCCCCGCCACCGCCGCCCCCTCCGCCACCACCGCCGCCGCCACGCGTGCCGCCGGGCCGCATGCCGCCACCCCCACGGCCGGCCCCCGTTCATGCAGGGCCCCCGCCCCCACGCCGCCCGCTGCCACCAGCAGGGACGCCACCAGTGCCGCCGCCTGCGCCGCTCAAGCGCCGGCGTAAACGGCACTGGGGCGCAATCCTGCTGGCCCTGCTACTGGTCGGGGTGCTGGCGCTGGTAGGGGGAGGGGTGTGGATCGACTCGTCGCTGCACCGCATCACGGCGTTCGACTCGTATCCGGACCGTCCGGCACCGGGCCACGGCACCAACTGGTTGCTCGTCGGCTCCGACAGCCGCCAGGACCTCACCCCCGAGCAGCAGGCCGACCTCGCCACCGGAGGAGACATCGGCAACGGCCGCACCGACACCATCCTGCTGGTGCATATCCCGGCGCTCGGGTCGAGCACACCCCCGACGATGGTGAGCATTCCCCGCGATTCCTACGTGCCGATACCCGACAACGGCACGGACAAGATCAACGCCGCATTCTCATTGGGGGGTGCGCCGCTGCTGGCACAGACCGTCGAGCAGGCCACCGGGCTGCGTCTGGACCATTACGCCGAGATCGGCTTCGGCGGATTCGCCGACCTGGTCGACGCCGTCGGTGGCGTCACGGTGTGCCCGGCCGAGCCGATGAGCGACCCCCTGGCCGGCATCGACCTGCCCGCGGGCTGCCAGCAGCTCGACGGGCGCAACGCGCTCGGTTTCGTGCGGTCCCGCGCCACACCCCGCGCCGACCTGGATCGCATGGTCCATCAGCGGCAGTTCATGTCGGCGCTGCTACACCGCGCGACGAGCCCCAGTGTGCTGCTCAATCCGCTGCGATGGTCTCCCATGGCGCATGCGGCGGCCAAGACGGTCACCGTCGACCAGGACGCCCACGTGTGGGATCTGGCACGGCTCGGCTGGGCGTTGCACGGCGATCCGGTCACCACCACGGTGCCCATCGGAGACTTCGGCGCGAGTGACTCCGGTTCGGTGGTGGTGTGGGACCACGATGCTGCGAGCCGATTGTTCGACGCCCTGGCAGCCGATTCGCCGCCACCCGCCGACACCCTGAACGCCAACGAGCCAAAAGGTTAGCCAAAGCTAAAAATAGCGAACAGCAAATTCGAGTCAGAACGTGTCATCCACGTCACAGGAGTTAGGCAATGCTGACCTCAATGAGGCTGACCTTCTCAAAGCATACCGTCTGACCTGCTATATCATCACTGACATGACAACTACCGGCCCACTCGAAACAAAATTCCACACACTTCTGCACGACCAAATTCGCAACGAATTCACTGCCTCACAGCAATACATTGCGATCGCCGTGTATTTCGATGGAGCCGATCTTCCCCAGCTCGCCAAGCACTTCTACAACCAATCGGTCGAAGAACGCAATCACGCGATGATGCTGGTGCAGTACCTGCTCGACCGTGACATCGAGGTCGAGATACCCGGCACCGACGCGGTGTGCAACCAGTTCGCCGAGCCCCGCGACGCGCTAGCGCTCTCGCTCAAGCAGGAGCGCACGGTCACCGAGCAGATCAGCCGATTGGCCAGCGTGGCCCGCGAGGAGGGCGACTACCTCGGCGAGCAGTTCATGCAGTGGTTCCTCAAGGAGCAGGTGGAAGAGGTGGCGTCGATGTCGACGCTGGTCCGTATCGCCGAGCGCGCCGGCGACAACCTGTTCCATCTGGAGGACTTCGTCGCCCGCGAGCTTGCGGCCGCCGCAGGCGCCGATCCCTCGGCTCCCAAAGCCGCCGGGGGCACCCTCTAAGAGTTCGACACGCCGCCCGTCCCGCCCGCACCGGTCAGGCCGTTCAGCAGCCAGTCCTTAGTGCGGCCGGGGTGGTTGGTGGCCACCCAGGCCACCCCGATATCCCGGCAGAACTGCACGTCCTCATAGTGGTCCACGGTCCAGCAGTACAGCGCCCGGCCCTGCGCTGCCGCCCGGTCGACCAATTCGGGATGCTCCCGCAACGTGGCGATGGACGGCCCGACGGCCGTCGCTCCCACCGTCGTCGCCGCGCTTCCACCCAGGTAACGCGAGGTCTCCCCGAGCAGCACCGTCGGCAGCATCGGCGCGGCCCGCCGGATCCGCCACACCGCGGCCGCCGAGAAGGACATCACCACGGCCCGGGACAGATCCGCCGACGCGGGTGAGGCGATCCCGTAGCGGTGCAGCAGGGCCAGCACCTTGTTCTCCACCAATGCGCCGTAGCGGACCGGATGCTTGGTCTCGATAAACAGCTTCACCGGCCGGTTCCAGTCCAACACCATGGAGACCAGTGCATCCAGGGTCAGCAGCCCGGTGTCTCCCTGACCACCGTCGGTGTCCCTGCTGGCATGCCACGATCCGTAGTCGAGGTCCCGCAGCTCGGACAGGGACATTTCACTGACCAACCCTGTACCCGTCGACGTGCGATCCACCCGGCGGTCGTGCACGCACACCAGGTGCCCGTCGCGGGTGAGCCGCACATCGCATTCGACGCCGTCGGCGCCCTCCCGCAGCGCCAGATCATAAGCGGCAAGGGTGTGTTCGGGCCGGTCCGCGGAGGCCCCGCGGTGCGCCACCACAAACGGATGCGATAGACCCGGTGTCGCTGGCTCTTCGGCAGCGGCTTCGCCCGCGTTCATACCGCTATGCTGCCGGGTTTTGCCCCTGGGTCTCAACCGGAACCGCCGATTCCGGCTCATCCGGTTGGCTTGCGTCCGGTTCGCTCGCTACCACCACCCAGCGTCGGGTGCTGCGCTCGCCCGGGGCGCCCTCGAAACCGAGATACACCCGCGAGACCAGCAAGACCGAAGCCAGGGCCAGCAGATACCCGACGGCGACGATCACGTTGTCGTCGGCAAGGTTCTGCGTGCTGTTGGCAAAGAACGTGACGACGACGGTATCGATGACCGACCACAGCGCGACGACGGCGCTGAGTGCCCACACGATCCACCACACCACGATCGGGCGGTGCAACCGTGTCAGCCGGCCCTCCACAGTCGCCAGCTCGATCACATACACCGGTGCGAACACCACGTTGATTCCGGGGATCAGCGTGAGTGCCCACACCTGCGCAGCGGGGTGCGGGTCGGTCTGCCCGCGTTCGGCATAGGCGGCCGCGCGTCGCGCGATGAGCCATCTGACCAGGATCACCGCGGTGATGCCCAGGATGACGAGCGCCACGAGGCTCGCCAATACACCGAAGACCACCGCCGCGGCGGCGATCCACGGATGCAGCAGGACGCTGCGGTTGATCAGCATCAGCGCGTAGCGCAGCACATGCGCGAAGGCCGCGACACCGAGCGCAACCATGGTGGCGACCAGCATGGTGCGCACAGTTGCTGGTTGGGGCCCGGCATGTTCGCGGGCCTGCTCGGCGCCGACGACGTCGAAATGCTGCTGCAGGCCCCAACGCGGGACGACCGGGTAGTGAGGAGTGGGCCCGAGCAGCCCGCGGCGCACGCGGCGCCGCGGCGGAGCGCCCGGGCGCAGCGCGACCCAGCGATAGCCGGGCGCCAAGCGAGATGAGGCCGCCTGCGGCGACCGCTTGCCTTGCGGCTGGGCGGGCCCATGTGGCTGCGGAGGTGGTGTCGGAGCGGCCTGCGGCGGAGTCCACTGCATCACCGACGGCGCGAGCAACGTGCCACCGCACCGCGGGCACCACGACCGCTGCCGGTCACGCACATTCCAGCGCGTTCCGCACTGCGAACACACCTGGATCATCGGTTCAGCCTAGCGACGGTTGCGGAGCGGCCTCTCACACGCTGCCGGGACTGCCGTCGTCGGTGACCACTGGCCGGCCGGCACCCACCCAGGCCAGCATTCCACCGTCGACATTGGTGGGCGTATATCCGTTGCGCGCGAGGTAGTTGGCGACACGCAACGAACGGCCACCCGCGTGGCACACCACGAATAATTCGGCATCCGGGTCGATCTCGGCCATCCGGGCCGGCACATCGCCCATCGGGATGTGCTGGGCCCCCGCCACATGACCGCGCTGCCATTCGTCGTCCTCGCGCACGTCGAGCAGCACCACCGTCTCACCGAAAGTCGTCGGAACAGCGGCGATACCGGCCTGCGCAACCTCCACGTCGTCCATACCGTCCATGCTTGCACGCGGATTCGTGCGATGCATCCAGTCCCCGGCCTGACTGTCGATTTAGCAATCCAAAACTATCCACAGTTTCCACAGGTTCATCCACAGGCCGGTACCTGCGCCGGCATGAGCCAACCGGGTTTAGCTGTGCGCATGCTGATCACCACTGTGGATAACCCTGTGTTCGTCTGCCTGTCGATCAACAGCCACTTGGAGTCGAGCGAAATGAGTTGTTCGGCTAACCATTCGCCTCGGCACACCGCGTCGCGGCCGCTGTCGAGCCACCCCGCACCGGTATCCCGGTAACCGGCTGAGCGGGCGGACCACTGGGCGGGGTCGGCCCGGGGTTTTGCGGTGGGCGACGGTGGATTTTTGCCCACCCACCCGAGGGTCTATGCTCGGCGTCACACCAGCCGTTGTGACAGAACTCACTGGGTGAACGTTGATCCTGCAGTTCAGGAGCGTGTGATGGCATCACATCCAATGGGTCCCGGGAGTGTCGTGCCGCATCCCGAGCAGCATCCATCCGGCTGTCTGCACACGCAAAATCAGCTCATGGTCTTCCTCCGCGCGAGCGCTATCGCGCTGATCCTGCTGGGCGTCCTGGCACTGATCGTCTGGCTCTGACTTCCGACTCATCGGGTTTACGTGTGAGGGATGACACGCATCGTTGCGGTGCGCGTTGCGATGAAGCAATGTGTACGACGATCTTGTGGGCGCCTGGCGCGATCGACCGATTTGAGGAAGGAATCACGTGGCTGAGTACACCCTGCCCGACCTGGATTACGACTATGGAGCGCTTGAACCGCACATCTCCGGCCAGATCAACGAGCTGCACCACAGCAAACATCACGCGGCGTATGTCAAGGGTGTCAACGACGCGGTGGCCAAGCTTGAGGAAGCCCGCGCCAACGGCGATCACGCCGCCATCTTCCTCAACGAGAAGAACCTCGCCTTCCACCTGGGCGGGCACGTCAACCACTCGATCTGGTGGAAGAACCTTTCACCGAACGGCGGCGACAAGCCGACCGGTGATCTTGCTGCGGCTCTCGATGACCAGTTCGGTTCGTTCGACAAGTTCCAGGCTCAGTTCACCGCTGCCGCCAACGGTCTGCAGGGTTCAGGCTGGGCGGTGCTCGGTTACGACAGCCTCGGCGACCGCTTGCTGACCTTTCAGCTCTACGACCAGCAGGCCAACGTGCCACTCGGCATCATCCCGCTGCTGCAGGTGGACATGTGGGAGCACGCGTTCTATCTGCAGTACAAGAATGTCAAGGCAGACTATGTCAAGGCGTTCTGGAACGTAGTCAACTGGGAGGACGTACAGAATCGGTACACGGCCGCGACCTCGAAGGCCAATAGTTTGATCTTCGGCTGAGGCTCGTTTCCCATCTTCCAGGCGGAGCGTCGCGCGATTCGCGCGACGCTCCGTTCTCGTATTGAGACCTGGCCGACCCCGTTTCCCCTTGCACGACCCACGCACCTGCCGCATGCTGAAGTGATCGAGTGCGAAAAGAAAGGTGCCGGCGCCCAACTCCTATGTCCGGGAGGCGAAATGGATTCTAGTTCTTCTCGGGCGATCGAAATCGCCCCGTTTCATTCCGGCGGGTGCCTCAAGGGGTTCGTGGTATCCGGGCGTTGGCCGGACACCACGAAAGAATGGGCACAGCTGCTGATTGTGACCGTGCGGATCGCTTCGGTGCCCGGATTACTCTCCACCACAACGATTTTCGGGGTGCGCGAGGAACTGCCCGAGCAGTCTCAGCCCGGTACGGTCGGACTCGTGCTCGCCGAGGGGCCGGTAGTGGGTGAGTCTGCGCTGCCGCCAGGCTATTTCGCCGCTCATCAGCCGCCCGCACTTCTGTTACTTCATCCACCGTCCGAGACCACACCGTCGCTGCCCGAATGCACCGGTGCCGCATCCGGCTGCGTACTGCTGCCCGGTCTGCCTTATCTCGGGCTGGATCATCGGGCGGCGTGGGTGGAGGCCGAGTCCGACGGCACCGTCACGTCGATGGTGAGTCGAGTCGGCGTGGACCCGATCAGTCATCCGGATACCGCGATTCTGGCCATGCTGCTTGCCGCATGAGTCGGACGTCTGTCCCAAAACTCGGAAGGGTCGTTCTCTCACCGGCAGAACCTGGCCTAGCGATCGATATTGATAAGCGAGTCGAGCGATTTATGCATTCCGCCACTAGGGTATTGACGCCAACGAAGAAGGGCGGCTGTCGAACGTCAGCCCACCCCAGATTGACCGGGACAGCGCGCTTTGGTTGTCCGGTTCGGCGACTCGGGTCGCACAGCCATTCACGGGATGCCTGAGCCGCATGAATCGTCGCCAGCACTGGTTTTCGACGGCTCCGACGGCCGCGTGCGTCAATTGCTGCATGCCGTCGCCGCCGCGCGGCACAGCACTCGCGGGTATCCGCGCTCCAGCAAATGTGCGGTTCCCCGGAGGGGGTCGAGCCTCAGGTTGCCCACAGGAAACCTGTAACAGGCTGCACGAGACGCTGTGGGGAGCTCACCACCGGCAATGCGATGCAACCCTTACTATTTGCTTTGGCACTCGGTGCAATCCTGCCATCGACCTGTGGCGAAGGCCCCGTTTTGCACGGTCAAGGTGGTAAAAACGGTAAGCCGGGTTAACTTTTACGCGGTTTGCACTTGGTAGTTGACACAGTTCTCGCTACGATGGTCAGCAAATACGCCGCCTATTCGTTGCCGCTCAAGATGTATGTGGAGGTCAATTCGATGAGCAAGACGTTCGCCGCCCGTCTCAACCGGCTGTTCGACACGGTTTATCCCCCAGGGCGCGGACCCCATACGTCTGCTGAGGTGATTGCTGCGTTGAAGTCCGAGGGCATCACCATGTCGGCTCCGTACCTCTCGCAGCTCCGGTCGGGCAACCGCACCAACCCGTCAGTGGCCACCATGGCCGCCCTTGCCAACTTCTTCCGGATCAAGCCGGCGTACTTCACCGACGACGAGTACTACGAGAAGCTTGACAAAGAACTGACCTGGCTCGCGAGCATGCGCGATGAAGGGGTTCGCCGTATCGCCGCCCGCACGGTCGGGCTCTCTGCGCAGGCTCAGCAGGACCTTGCCCAAAAGGTCGACGAGCTGCGCCGCCTCGAGCGTCTCGACGACTGACCCGGCCGTCCTCCAGCCGATCATCAGCGACAAAACCCAGACAGGGACCGGCGTCGTCGGTCTCTGTCTGGGTTTTGTGTATCTGCCGCTCTGTTTACGTTCTGCCGCCGGAACGTGGTAAGGCGCGGTACTCCTGCGCAATCGCGAGAATCCACTCACGGTCGGAATACGACTCCGGTTGACGCAACCAGGTCAACCCCGGAAACACCGATCCTTCGCCGTCAGCACCGGAGCTGTCGACACCACGGGTCTGGTAGATCCACCGCGCCACCGCGCGGGCTTGTTGCACCGGCGACACCGCGTCGGGATCGGTTGGGCGGATTTCGGCGCCCACTCTTCGCGGAGGTCCGACTGCTTCGCGCCGGCGTGCCGCGGCGGCGGTCGCCTCCAGGTAGAGCGAGTCCGAGATCAATGACATCCGCTCGGCCACCCGGAACACCAGCGGGCCGCGTGGCCGTACACCGATGCCGGCGTCAGGATGCCTGCGGCCGAGTTCGGTGAGCAGCGGGGCTATGACACGCAATTCCTGTCGGGCACCGAACCAGTCCTCGACGCTTGGCAGCAGCGAGCCGGCAGCAACGACCACCATGGCACAGCCGAGCAGGGTCGCCGCCGATCCGACACCGACCATCGGTGTGTGCCCGACTGCTCGCAGGAGGAAGAACGCGCTGGCGGCAACGATCAGTGCGATACCCAGGCTGAACACGAACAACGCACGGCCCCGGCGGCTCCTGTTCGAGTACCGCAGGCCGGCCCAGACCACCAGCGTGAGGGCCAGCAGCACATACAGCAACGGCAACAGCCACGTGATGCCGTTGCTGCCGAGGTCACGTTTGAGATATTCCTCCGGCGCCATCTCGGGTTGCCTGGGGGACCGGAAGAACAGCACCAGGCTGACGATCGCGACGAGCACGGCCACGCCGTATTGCACCATGGCAAGGCGGAGGGTGATTGCCGGTGAATGATCCGATGCCGCACTGGTGATCATGACGCAACTGCCTGCGGCACAGGCGATGAGCGCGACCTGGCTGAGCGCTATCGCGATATTGGGCCAGTGCGCGACGGTGTCGATCAGCAGGGCGAGCGGTTGCCAGTTAAGCGCAGCCACCACGCCAAGACTGCCGAGCGCAACGATCATGGCCAGGCTGACCAGCGATTGTTTGTTGACCAGTGCCCATCCGATGCGCAGTCCAGTAGCCAGACCGAGCAGGCCGGCGATCACCCAGATGATCAACCAAACGCCTCTCCGAGGCGAACCTGGATGATCGACGACCGGTCGGACGGGAGCCGGCCCAAGCGGTAGAGCAGCAGCGCCGCGAAGTCCTCGGCCTCCTGTTCGATGTCCTCGCCGTTGGGTCCCATGCATCCGGTGCGCTGGTTGAGCATGTAGGCGATCAGATCGGCGCTGGCCAGCTCGACCGATTCCTCGGCGGCCTCGACAATCGAAATCCCTTCGTGGCCCATCACCAGGTGACCCAGTTCGTGCGCCAGAGTCCGGTCCCAAGTCGGCAATCCCTGCTGGATCAGGAAAACGTCCCGATCGGCGTACTGCCGCCACTGACCGCACACCCCCGGCGGCAGCTCCTCCATCACCAGCTCGATCGGTCTACCCCGGTCCTCGCTGACGGCTTCGACCAGGCGAACCAGCGTCACTTCGCCGCGCCGCGGCGCCAGATCGAGCACCGCGTTGACAGCCCGCGTGACAGTACGACTGGCTGACATACCTCCCCCTTTCCGCCGTGTGCCTCGTTACTCGACAAACCGTGCGACGTTGATCCGCACCGCATGCCCGGCTCTGGCCTGGCGATAGCCCACAATGCCTCCCGCCCCGGTCAGCGCCATGATCCCGACCGTCCCCGACACGGCCAGCGCGGCGATCTCGGACGTCCCCGCCGTCCGTAGATAGTCGCCGTAGCCCACCCGGTACGTCGCGGGTATTACCCGGTGGCCATGTCCGCCGGCCTGAGGTGCGGGTGCCGGAGGCGGCTGTTCCGGCCTGGGCTGCATCGCCGGGCGTTGATCCGACCCCGCACCCGACCCGCCGTCACCGCCGGGGGCTCCGGGCGCCACGACCACCGGTGGCACCACGACGGGGATGAGAATCGGTACCGCGGCCGCGGCCGCCAGGCCGGGCGGCGGGGCTGCGGCCGGCTGCGCCGATGCGGGGGCGGACAACTCGCGTTGAGGCGGCTGCACCTGCGGTACCGGAGCCCCGAACAGCTGCGGTATGGCGGCTACTCCGCGGCCTCCGGCGGTCGACGAGACACCACCGGCAACCGAGCTCGACGTGGTGCTCTCGGGGGATGACGAAGTGGTTTTCGACGACGTGGTTTCGGAAGGCGACGAAGTAGAAGTAGTAGAGGCCGTCGTCGACGGCGTGGTGGACGCGGTGGTCGATGGCGTGGTCGATGGCGTAGTGGACGCCGTGGTCGATGACGGAGTCGTCAACGCGGTCGTCGTATTTGTCGAGGTGTCCGTTTCGGTCGCTGTCTCTGTCGGCGGAGTCTTCGTCGGCGACTCCTCACCGGAGGTCGGGTCTGGCGATCCCGACGGGTCGGTCGGGCCGGTCGGGTCGCCCGTGCCGGTGGGTTGGCCAGTGTGGGTCGGTTTACCGGTCTCAGAGGGCCTACCGGTCTTGGTCGGGCCACCGGTCCCGGTGGGTTGGTGGGTGTGGGTGGCGTCGGTGGGTGGTTTTGTGTGCCCGCCCGGCTGCTGTCCGCCATGGCCTTCGTCGTCGGACCCAGACCCTCGACCGGGTCCGCGTGGCTTGCCGCCGTCGTCGTTCCCGTGGCCGTTGCCGTCCTTGTTCTGACCGGCGCCGGCGCCGGCAGAATCGCCGGCACCGCGACCGGAGTCGCTCCCGCCGTGGTCTGGATCGGCAAATGCCAGCGCACCGCCTACACCGGCGATGAGCAGGCCGGAAGTCACCATGATGGTTGAGGCGGCGACACGCACCCGCGAACGCACTCTGTCACCCCCTTTCCGCGCATCGCCCAACGATGTATTGATGTGCTGACATTGTCGCACAGCTGGGCTAGCCGGTTTGCTAGCTGTGGCGATTAACCCGGTCGCCGCCGGGGCGTGGAGGCAGAGCAAATCCGCTGGAAGATACTGTGGGTCAGCAGCAGTGCAGCGGTGAGAACCAATACTCGACGAGACGACCCGGAGGCAGCCGGAATGGGCCTGTTCACGCCACGCAAAAGCCGTGCAACCCGCCGAGCCGAAGCCCGCGCGATCAAGGCCAAGGCCAAGCTGGAAGCCCGGCTTACCGCAAAGAACGAGGCCCGGCGAATCAAAGGGGACCGCAAGGCCGAGCGCAAGGCACTCGAAGCCCAGCTCAAAGCCCAGCGCAACAGTGACCGCAACGCACTCAAAGTGGCCGAGACCCAGCTGAAGGCAGCCCGCGAGGGCAAGCTGCTATCACCGCTCCGGATCCGCCGACTGCTGACCATCACGCGTTTGCTGGCACCGGTTCTCGTGCCGTTGGTCTACCGGGTCGCCATCGCCGCACGAGGCGCCATCGATGAACGCAGGGCCGATCAGCTCGGCGTGCCGTTGAGTCAGCTCGGCCAGTTCTCCGGGCACGGCGGTCAGCTGTCGGCTCGTATCGCCGGTGCCGAACAATCCCTGCGCCTGGTCGCCGACAAGGCCCCGAAGGACGCCGAGACCAAGCAATTCGTTGCGGCTATCACCGATCGGCTCACCGACCTGAGTGCCGCGGTGGCCGCCGCCGAACACATGCCCACCGCGCGCCGCCGGGGCGCCCATGCGGCTATCGCCGCCCAGCTCGACGGCATCGACGCCGACCTGCTGGCCCGGCTCGGTCTGGTCTGACCCGTGCGATGACCGGCGCCCGGACCGATCCTGCGGCCGCACTGCGAGGTGTGTCCGTCGGGGTACTCACCGCCGCGCTGGCGGTGGCCGCCCACGGAACCGCGGGCGGAGGATGGCCGGGCGGCGCGGGCACCGCCCAGCTTGCACTGCTGGCTGTGACCCTCGGCGCGGTGGCGTCGAGGGTCCGTGCCACGACCGGCGCCCTGGCGCTCTCCGGTCTGCTCGGAGTCGGACAGCTGCTGGCCCATGTGCTACTCGCCATCGACGGCCATGCTCACAGATCGCATCCGCTACAGCCCAGCGTATTCATGCTGGTAGCGCACCTGGTCGCCGTCACGATCGGGGCCCTTCTCATCACGGGTGGAACGCGGCTGTGCGCCGCACTGTCCCGGACCGTCCGTGCGATGGTGCGCCCCGCACACCCGAGATCGGAGCCGGCGACGCGCGCCGCCGTGCGTAGCGCCGACCAGCCGCTGCATTCCGCGCGGCTGTTGGGCAGTTCGATGTCCCATCGGGGTCCGCCGGTCGGCGTCATCCGCTGACCTACCCATCCCCGATCATCCACGAAAGACATCGAGCCACAATGAAATCCCGTAGCCGGGTGCGTTCGCGCGCCCTGCCCGCCGCTGCAGCGGCTCTGGCGGCCGGCCTGCTCACCGCGGCGCCCGCGTCCGCCCACGTCCATGTCAATGCCGACAACCCCACGCCGGGCAGCACATCGCTGCTCACCTTCCAGGTTCCCGGTGAATCCGAGACCGGGGCTCTGACAACACAATTGAGCGTCGCCCTGCCCAACGTCGCCTCCGCACGTGCTGAGGTCATGCCGGGCTGGACGGTCAAGCTGGACCGCGACACCGCGGCGGGCACCACCCGTTCGGTGACCTGGACAGCTGCCCCTGGCGTCGGCATCTCGCCCGACCAGTTCGCCTTGTTCCGGATCGCGGTGAAGCTGCCGAACACCGATACGGTGAGTTTCCCTGCCACCCAGACATATTCGGATGGCGAGGTGGTGCATTGGGATCAGGCCCCGCTGCCCGGCGGCGGCGAGCCGGAGCACCCGGCACCCGAGCTGAGGTTGTCTGGCGCGGCCACCGGAGATGACGACCACGATCACGAGGCCACCCCGACCATCACCGCGACGGTGCAATCTGCCCAGCACCCGGCTGGTACCGCCGACAACACGGCGCGTTGGCTGGCCGGCGGCGCGCTGACGGTGGCCGCGGTCGCCGTGGTGGCGGCGCTGGCAGCACGGCGCCGGTCATGAGGCGTGTACTCGCAACAGTTCTGGCCGGATTCGCCTTGGCAGCAATGTCATTGGCTATGGCCGGCACCGCGTCGGCGCATGCCACCAGGATCGCCACCGACCCCGCCGAACACGCCGCGCTGACCGTCTCACCGCAACGGGTCAGCGCGACATTCAACGAGGTCCTGCAAAAGACGTTCGCCGACATGACGGTCGTCGGGCCCGACGGCAACCTGTGGTCGACCGGCGGCGCCCAGGTGCAGGGCGCGGTCATCAGCATGGCGGTGCGACCGCTCGGACCTGCAGGCACGTACACGGTGAACTACCGGGTCACCTCGGCAGACGGACACGTGGTATCCGGATCGTGGTCGTTCGAGCTGACCGTGGCGGGTAGTGGGACACCGGGACCGCCCGCCGGATCGGCGAGCCGTTCCGACGGCAGCGTGCCAGTGTGGCCGTTCGTGGTGGCGGCCGCGTTGATCGCGGGTGGCGGAGCTTGGTGGGTACTGCGCCGCCGGTCGTGATCCGACGGGTGGTGGCCTGCGGTGTGCTCATCGTCGCTGCGTCGGTGGCCGGCGCCTGGGCGCTGGCCTATCCCCAGAGCTCGGTGGGCGATGCCTCGGCACGCGCCGCGGCCGACGGTGCCGCCGTGGTCACCGTGGGGCTGGCCGTGGTGCCGATGCTCGACACGGCGCGTTACCGTGCCGAGTCGATCCGGTCGACGACCGGACCGTTGGTCTGGAGCAGTGTGCTCTGGCTGTTGGCCGAGTTGGTACGGCTGATCGTCGAAACGGCCAGGGCGGCCGATGCATCCGTGCTGCACCTCGGCGTGCGGACCAGCACCGAGTTCGCGCTGCACACCACGGCGGGCCGGTCCACCGTGGCCGGCATCGTCGCGGCACTGGCAGTCGGCGTCGTCGCGCTCACCTTGCCGCGGACTGCGACGGCGCTGATCGCGACATCCGGAATCGCAGCCGCCGGGCTGGCGGCCCGGACACTGTCGGGACACCTCGCCGAAAGCCCTGTCGGCGGGTTTGCAGTGGCTGTGCACGCGCTGGCCGCGGCGTTGTGGTGCGGCGTGCTGGCCGCTCTGGTCCTCACGGTGACACATCGGGGGCAGTGGGCGCGGGTGCTGCCGCGATTCTCCCAGCTGTCGCTGATGTGCGTGATGGTGCTGATCGTCGCGGGGGTGCTCGGTGCGCTGATCCGGCTGGATGCCCCGGCAGAGCTGTGGATGACCGGTTACGGCCGGCTGCTGTCGGCGAAGATCGTGCTGACTGCGGGTCTGCTGATGCTGGCCTGGCACAATAGGGCCGGCTGGGTGCCTGCGGCGCGTGCACATCGGGCGACCGCAAGACTGTCCCGGTCCCGGTCACTGACCGAGCTGGCCGTGATGACCGTCGTCGTCACGTTTGCCGCGGCGTTGGCCGTGGCCGGTTGACCCGAAAGCCGCCTGGCATGATGGGGACGACTGCCCACCAGCCCGTCGGCGCGGAGTACCAGACACTGCAAAGGAGCAGCCAGATGGCAGAGCAGCAGGATCAATCCGAGGACAAGCCGGGCGCTGGTTCCGAAGCTCCCGCGGCCGGTCCGTCAGATGCTGCTGCCGATCCCGGTGCTGTGACGCCGCCCGCCAAGAAGGTCCCCGCCAAGAAGGCACCGGCGAAGAAGGCACCGGCCAAAAAGGCACCAGCGAAGGCCGCCGCCGCGAAGGCGCCGGCCAAAAAAGCTCCCGCAAAGAAAGCGCCGGCCAAAAAGGCACCCGCCAAGCAGCCGCCCGCGCCGCCGCAAACACCCGACGCTCTGACATCAGCAGCGGAAGAGGCTGCGGCACAAGCGAAGTCGGCGGTAGCCACGGCGCCCAATCCGGCGGTGCCGGTCCAGCCCGCGCCGTCGCTGCTGCCTCTCGCGGCGGCCGCGGTAGTCGGCGCGTTGGTGGTACTGCTGGTGTTCCTCACGCGGCGCCGCTCCGGCCGCGAGCACCCTGAAATAATCGCGCAGTGAGTATCGAACCCCGTGCCACCGCCGATCTGGTCGACGAGATCTATCCCGACGTCCGCAGCTGCGACCTGCAGTTGCGGAACTACGGCGCCAGGACGATGTTCGCCGGCCAGATCACCACGGTGCGTTGCTTCCAGGACAACGCCCTACTCAAGTCAATCCTGTCCACCCCGGGTGACGGCGGGGTGCTCGTGGTCGACGGATCGGGTTCCCTGCACACCGCGCTGGTGGGCGACATCATTGCCGGACTGGCGTACGACAACGGCTGGTCCGGGGTGATCGTGAACGGCGCGGTGCGTGATGCGGCAACATTGCGCACCATCGACGTCGGCATCAAGGCCCTGGGCACCAATCCTCGTAAGGGCAGCAAGACCGGCGAGGGCGAGCGCGACGTCGAGGTCAGCTTCGGTGGTGTGACGTTCGTGCCGGGCGAGATCGCCTACTGCGACGACGACGGCATCGTGGTGGTCGCCGCCTAGCGCGAGCAGACGCTGAGGTCCCTCGACACGCCGGTACCGAGGGACCTTTGCGTCTGCTCGGCGGGAAAACTAAACCGGCACGGCCGCCCGGTGCTTGGTGAAGTGCAGCGACTGCTCGTCGACCTTGCCGTACCGGATGGTCCGCATATCGAAGAAGTAGTTCTGCTTGAGCTTCCACGGTGCTTCCGACCCCGACTTGGGCAGGCTGTCCACCGCCCGCCGGAAGTAGCCCGGTGTGAAGTCCATGAACGGCAGCTCATCGATGCTGTCGCCGGGGTGCTGCGGCTCGACCCGGTCAAAACCGTTGGTGTCCATGTAGTTCAGCAGTCTGCAGATGAACTCGGACACCAGGTCGGCCTTCAGCGTCCAGGAGGCGTTGGTATAGCCGAACGTGATCGCCATGTTCGGCACTCCCGAGAGCATCAGACCCTTGTAGGTCATGCACCCGGGCAGGTCGATCGGCTCGCCGTTACGGTAGGCCACCGCGCCCCCGAACAATTGCATGTTCAAACCCGTTGCCGTGACGATGATGTCAGCCTGTAACTCCTCACCGGAGGTCAACTTGATGCCGGTCTCGGTGAAGGTCTCGATGGTGTCGGTGACGACCCCGGCCTTGCCCGACCGAATGGCCTTGAACAGATCACCGTTGGGCGCCAAGCAGACTCGCTGATCCCACGGGTTGTAGCGCGGGCTGAAGTGCGTGTCGTAGTCGAAACCCTCGGGCAACCGGCGCTCGGCCATCTGACGCAGTGCCTTTTTGAACACCCCCGGAAATTTCCGGGCGATCTGGTATTGCCCGGTGCTGTTTCCGATCTGCTTCCATCGGTTGGCGAAATGCGCCAGGCGCTTCGGTAGATACCTGTTGGCCTTCTCGGCGAAGGGATCGACGAGCGGTAGGGCGCCGATATAGGTCGGCGACCGCTGAAGCATCGTCACATGACCCGCACCGCCGTCAACCAACGATGGGATCAGGGTCACGGCGGTTGCGCCGGAACCGATGACGACAATCTTCTTACCTGCGTACTCCAAGTCCTCCGGCCAGTGCTGGGGGTGGATGATCTGACCTTTGAAGTCTGCGGCGCCCGGAAACTCCGGCGAGTAGCCCTCGTCGTAGTTGTAGTAGCCGCTGCACACCGATAAGAACGACGCGGTGATCTGCTCGGCTTCACCGTTGTGCTCGACGTTGACCGTCCAGCGGTTGTCGGCGTCCGACCAGTCCACCGACGTGACACGGTGGCCGGTGCGGATGTGCTTATCGATGCCGTTCTCGACGGCAGCCTCGTTGATGTAGTTCCAGATCGACTGGCCGTCGGCGATCGAGCGGGCCGACTCCCACGGCTTGAACCGGAAGCCGAGGGTGAACATGTCGGAGTCCGAGCGGATGCCCGGGTACTTGAAGAGATCCCAGGTGCCACCGACGTTCTGCCGGCGCTCCAGGACCACGTAGCTCTTGCTCGGGCAGCGGTGCTGCAGGTGCCAGGCCGTGCTGATACCGGAGATTCCGGCGCCGACGATCACGACGTCGAAGTGTTCGATCATGGTACCGACGGTATCAACACCATGTTGATTCAGTCAACGATATGTCGGAAATTTCGACGCACTGTTAGTCTGCTGGTTGTGGCAACTGCCCAGACCCGCGCCCCACGCGGCCGCCGCGCGACGAGACCGTCGGGTGACGACCGTGAAGCGGCAATCTTGGCGACGGCGTCGCGACTGCTCGAGACCAAGGCGTTCGCCGACATCTCGGTCGACGATCTGGCTAAGGGCGCAGGCATCTCGCGGCCCACGTTCTACTTCTATTTCACCTCCAAGGAAGCCGTCCTGTTATCCCTGCTCGATCCGCTGATCAAGCGAGCGGACACCGGCTTCGACAAGGCATTGGAAGATATGCCTGCGGACCCCAAGCGGGCGATCCGCCGCGGTATCGAGATCTTCTTCAGTTCATTCGGATCGCATCCGGCAACCGCACGCGCGGGCACCGAGGCACTGAACAGCAGCCCAGAATTCCGGGACTTCTGGTCCGGCCTGATGCAGAAGTGGATCAGCCTGACCGCAGCCCTGATCACTGCCGAACGCCAACGCGGCACCGCGCCGGACACCATCCCCGCGCTCGACCTGGCCACCTCACTCAATTTGATGAACGAGCGCATGATGATGGCCACGCTCGCCGGCGAACAACCTGCTGTAGAGCACGAGAAGGTCGTCGACACCCTCGCGCATATCTGGCTCACGAGCATCTATGGGACCGCCGCCTGACCGCTGGCATAGGCATCTGTCGGAGCAGCATGCGAACATATGTTCGTGTCTGATGGTCAGGCTTCTGCCGTTTCACCTACTCCGCAGGCTTCTGCCGTTTCACCTGCTCCGCAGGCTTCTGCCGTTTCACCTGCTCCGCAGGTGGCCATCCTGCACGCCGATCTCGACTCGTTCTACGCGTCGGTCGAGCAGCGCGACGATCCCGCGTTGCGGGGCCGGCCGGTGATCGTCGGGGCGGGCGTGGTGTTGGCGGCCAGCTACGAAGCCAAGGCATTCGGCGTGCGGACGGCGATGGGCGGCCATCAGGCCCGCGCCTTGTGCCCGCAAGCCGTCGTCGTGGCACCGCGGATGGCGGCATACACACAGGCCAGCCGCGATGTTTTCGAGGTCTTCCACGACACCACGCCCATCGTCGAGCCGTTGTCGGTGGACGAGGCATTTCTCGACGTGTCCGGCCTCGGCCGGGTGGCGGGAACGCCGGTTCAGATCGCCGGGCGGTTGCGTGAGCAGGTTCGTGCCCGGGTCGGCCTGCCGATCACCGTCGGCATCGCCCGGACGAAGTTTCTGGCCAAGGTGGCCAGTCAGGAAGCAAAGCCCGACGGGCTACTGCTGGTCCCGCCGGACCGGGAACTGGCGTTCCTGCGTCCGCTGCCGGTGCGCCGGCTGTGGGGTGTCGGAGCCAAGACGGCCGAGAAACTGCACGCGCACGGTATCGAGACAGTGGCCGATGTCGCCGAACTGCCCGAGTCCGCGCTCTCCGCGATGGTCGGCGGGGCCATGGGCCGTCAGCTGTTCGCGTTGTCCCGCAACATCGATCGGCGCCGGGTGACCACCGGGGTGCGACGACATTCGGTCGGTGCTCAGCGAGCCCTCGGCCGCCGCGGCAACATCATGTCGGCGACCGAGGTCGACGCCGTGGTGATCAGCCTCGTCGAGCGCATCACCCGCAGGATGCGCGCGTCCGGACGCACCGGCCGAACTGTGGTGCTGCGCCTGCGGTTCGACGATTACGGCCGAGCCACGCGATCGCACACGCTGCCGCGAGCCACCGCGTCTACCGAGGACGTCCTGGGTGCGGCCCGTGCATTGGTCGACGCAGCTGCGCCGCTGGTCGCTCAGCGGGGTCTTACCCTGATCGGCTTCGCAGTGTGCAACATCGATCGTGACGGCAGTCAGCAGCTGGAGCTCCCGTTCGACAGCGGCCCGGATCTCGTCGCCGTGGATTCGGCAGTGGACCAGATCCGGCAGCGGTTCGGTACCGCGCTGCTGACACGGGGCGTGCTGGTCGGCCGCGAACAGGGGTGGGAGATGCCTATGCTGCCCGATTAATGCAGTTGAGCTTCTTGCCGAGAGAGAATCCGTTTAGCTCAGCGACCTGAGGTCCACTGCAGCAGATCATCGGCAGGCCAGGTGTTGACGATGCGCTCGACCGGGACATCGGTGTCGAGCGCCCGCTGGGCACCGTAACCGAGAAAGTCGAGTTGGCCGGGGGCGTGCGAATCGGTGTCGATACTGAACAGACAACCGATCTCCAGTGCCTGCTTCAACAGCCGGGTCGGCGGGTCGCGGCGCTCGGGGCGGGAGTTGATCTCCACCGCGACGCCGTGGTCCCGGCAGGCGGTGAACACCTTGTCCGCGTCGAACTTCGACTCGGGACGAGTGCCGCGGCCGCCCGTGACGAGCCGGCCGGTGCAGTGGCCGAGGATGTCCACATGCGGGTTCGAGACCGCCTTGAACATGCGACGCGTCATCGACGCGGCGTCCATGGCGAGTTTGGAATGCACACTGGCCACCACTACGTCGAGCCGCTCCAACAACTCAGGTTCCTGATCGAGAGAGCCGTCCTCGAGGATGTCAACCTCGATGCCGGTGAGGATTCGCATGGGTGCGACCGTGTCGCGCAGGTCGTCGATGACGTCGAGTTGCTCACGCAGCCGCTCCGGGGACAGTCCGTTGGCGATCTTGAGTCGCGGCGAGTGATCGGTCAACGCGCAGTATTCATGCCCCAATTCCTTTGCGGCGAGCATCATCTCCTCGATCGGCGCGGAACCGTCCGACCAGTTGGAGTGCACATGCAGGTCGCCGCGTAGCGCGGAGCGAATCTCACCACCACCCAGATCGGTTGCTGTCGAACGTAATTCGACCAGTACCTCGGGCTCGCGGCCGGCCCATGCCTGCGCGATGACCGTCGCGGTCTTGGGTCCGATACCGGGCAGAGACTGCCAACTATTGGCCGCACCCAGCCGTTGACGCTGCTCGTCGGTCAGCGCCTCGACCACGTCGGCGGCCCGCCGGTAGGCCATCACCCGGCGCGGGTCCTCCCGGGCCCGGTCCTTGTAGTACGCGATCTGGCGTAGTGCGGTCACCGGATCCATGGGCTCCAGTGTGCCCGGTTGCGGTGCGCACGGGCATCCGGCTATCCTGGATTGAGATTTTCTTCAATCCACCAATTCATCAGGTCGCATCGTGCCCCATCGCTTCTTCGGCAGCCCCGAACAACCGCTGTACGAGATCAAGGCCAACCTGTTCAAGGCCCTGGCCCATCCGGCGCGGATCCGCATCCTCGAAATCCTTTCCGCCAGCGGTGAACCGACCCCCGTCAGCGAAATTCTCGCCGAGATTGACATCGAGCCGACGCTGCTCTCGCAGCACCTGGCGGTACTGAAACGTCACCATGTGGTCAGCGGCCAGCGCGTCGGTAACGCGGTGTTCTACGAACTGGCCCACCCCAAGATCTCCGAGCTGCTGGTGATCGCCCGAACCTTCCTGGCCGACACACTGGGCGCGCAACGCGATCAGCTGGAGGCACTGCAGACGCTCCCGCCCATCGGGCAACAGCTGTGATCGCGCGGCTGCTGCCTCAGCGCGACGATTACACCGAGCTTCCGCGTTCATGGCGCCGGGACATCCTGGCGGGGGTGACAGTCGGCGTGGTGGCGCTGCCGTTGGCGTTGGCATTCGGGATCAGCTCGGGCGTCGGGGCTGCCGCAGGCCTCATCACGGCGGTGGTGGCCGGGCTGGTCGCTGCTGTGTTCGGCGGTTCGCACGTCCAGGTGTCTGGGCCGACCGGAGCGATGGCGGTGGTGCTCGCCCCGATCGTCGCCCAACACGGGCTGGGCAGCATCGCGTTGGTGACGGTGGTGGGAGGCCTGCTGGTGCTGGCGGCCGGCGTCACCGGGTTGGGCCGGGCCGTGACGTTCATTCCGTGGCCGGTGATCGAGGGGTTCACCCTGGGCATCGCGACCATCATTTTCCTGCAGCAGGTTCCCGCTGCCTTCGCCCAGGCAGCACCGGCCGGTGAGCGCACGTTGCCCGCCGCGTTCACTGTCATCGCCCACGCCGACTGGGCGGCCGCGGCGACCACCCTTGGCGTGGTTGCCGTTGTCGCGCTTCTCATGATCGCGCTCCCCCGAGTGCACCGGGCAATTCCCGAATCCCTTACCGCCGTGGTCATCGTCACGCTTCTGGTCGCAGTGCTGCACATCCCGGTTGCCGCGATCGGTGAATTACCGTCGCACTTGCCGGCGCCGGTGCTGCCCCACACCGACCTGGGCGCCATGCGCGCGTTGCTCGGTGCCGCACTGGCCATCGCCGCACTGGCGGCCATCGAATCGCTGTTGTCGGCGCGGGTTGCCGCGACCATGTCGCCAACTGGGCCATACGATCCCGACCGCGAATTGGTCGGTCAGGGCCTGGCCTCGGTGGCCTCAGGTGTGTTCGGCGGCATGCCCGCGACCGGAGCGATCGCGCGCACCGCGGTCAACGTCCGCTCCGGCGCCAGGACACGGGTGGCGGCGATCGTGCACTCGCTGGTCCTGCTGGGCGTGGTGTACCTGGCGACCGGGCCGGTGTCGACGATTCCGCTCGCCGCGCTGGCCGGGGTTCTGATGGTGACGTCGTTCCGGATGATCTCGGTGGGCACGATCCGAAAGATCCTGCGCTCCACCCGCTCTGATGCCTTGACCTTTGTGCTGACCGCCGTCGTGACCGTGTGCTTCGACCTCATCGAAGCCGTTGAGATCGGCATCGTGGTGGCCGCCTTCTTCGCATTGCGTTCGATTTCCCACCGCAGCAGTGTGGTTCGCGAGGAGCTGCCCGGGCCCGAATTGCCCGGTGACGACGAGATAGCGTTGCTGCGCCTCGACGGTGCGATGTTCTTCGGTGCGGCCGAGCGCATTTCGAATGCGATCATCGACACCGAGCACCCCCGCACATCTGTCGTCATCATCCGGATGTCGCAACTCGGCATGCTCGACGCGACGGGCGCCCACACCCTCGCGGAGATCGCCACCGAGCTGGAGTCACGCGGAATCACGGTGATCATCAAGGGTGTTCGCCCCGAACACATCGAGTTGCTGGCCAATGTCGGCGTGTTCGAGTCACTGCGCCACGAGAACCACTTGGTCGATTCGCTCGAGGACGCGGTCGAACATGCGCGCACGCACGTCGCGCACCGCCCGCATTGAGGCCCGTCAACCCGCGATGCGGATCAGCTTCTTGTTGACGAATTCATCGATGCCGTACCTGCCGAGCTCGCGTCCGTAACCGGAGCGCTTGACCCCGCCGAACGGCAACTCGACACCTTCGGCGCCGACGGCGTTGACGAACACCATGCCCGCCTCGATCCGATCGGCGACCCGCCTGGCCTGCTCCGGATCGGTGGTGAAGACGTAGGAGCCAAGCCCGAACGGAGTGTCGTTGGCGACGGCCACCGCCTCGTCCTCCGAGCCGACCTTGTACACCACGGCCACCGGACCGAACAGCTCCTGGCCATGGATCGGGTTGTCCTCGGTGACGCCGGTCAGCACACCGGGCGGGAAGAACGCGCCCTGGCGCTCCCCGGCCGACGTCAACTTCGCACCCGCGTCCACCGCGGTTTTCACCTGGTGTTCCAGCGTCTCAGCCGCCCGCAGCGAGGACAATGGCGCGACCCCATCCGCGGCAGCCAGGATCTTCTCGGTGAACTTCGTCAGGAAGTCGTCATAGATGTCCTCGGCGACGATGAACCGCTTGGCCGCATTACAAGCCTGTCCGGTGTTCTCCATCCTGCCGGCCACGGCCGATTCAACCGTCGCGTCGAGATCGTCGGTCGACAGCACGACGAACGGATCGGAGCCGCCGAGCTCGAGCACGCACTTCTTCAGGTGGCGTCCGGCGATCTCGGCGACCGCGGCACCGGCCCGCTCCGAGCCGGTGAGCGAGACCGCCGCGACCCGTGGGTCGGCGATCATCTCGGCAACCTGCTCATTGGTGGCACGGATGTCGACGTAGGCGCCCTGCGGGAATCCGGCCTCCAGGAAGATCAACTGCAGCAGTTCGGCCGACTCAGGGCACTGCGGCGCATGCTTGAGCAGAATCGTGTTGCCCACCACCAGATTTGGGCCGGCGAACCGCGCCACCTGGTAGTACGGGTAATTCCACGGCATGATTCCGAGCAGTACACCGATGGGCCCGCGCTTGACCACCGCGGTGCCTTCCCCGTCGAGCAACGTGATCTCCTCGTCGGCGAGGAACCTTTCGGCGTTGTCGGCGTAGTACTGGTAGATCGCGGCGCAGAAGTCGACCTCGCCCAGGCATTGGTCCATGGGCTTGCCCATCTCGCGGTTGATGACCTTCGCCAGTTGCTCGCGACGCTTCTTGTGCAGCTTGGCGACCTTCCCGAGAAGCACGGCACGGTCGGCCACCGTGGTGGTACGCGGCCACGTGCGGGCGGTCTTGGCAGTGGCATCGATCGCGGCCTCGATCTGGGCATCCGTTGCGGTCGGATAAGTGGCGACGACTTCCGCGGTTGCCGGGTCGGTGACTGCATACTCGCTCATAGTTCGCTCCTGGCCGCTTCGAGGGTGCACTCCCACGCGAGATTACCCAGCGCATTCCGAAATCGGCCCGGAAGCAAACCCGAGCAGGAAATATTCACCTACGCCGACTAGTTTCGATGTACGTGCGATTCGCCTTCAAAACTTCTCCGCAGAACACCGCCTGGGCCGACATGCTCGCCATTTGGCGCGCGGCCGACACCATCGACGTCTACGAATCGGGCTGGACATTCGACCACTTCTACCCGATCTTCTCCGATCCAACCGGCCCCTGTCTTGAGGGTTGGACCACGCTGACCGCGCTGGCCCAAGCGACCGAACGACTCCGCGTCGGCGTGCTCGTCACCGGCATCCACTACCGCCATCCCGCCGTGCTGGCCAATATGGCCGCGGCCCTTGACATCATCTCCGACGGACGCCTGGAGTTGGGCATCGGCGCCGGCTGGAACGAAGAGGAATCCGGCGCCTACGGCATCGAACTCGGCAGCATCAAGGAACGTTTCGACCGCTTCGAGGAGGCCTGTGAGGTGCTCAAGGGTCTGCTGAGCCAAGAGACGACGACGTTCGACGGCAAGTACTACCAACTCAAGGACGCCCGCAACGAACCCAAGGGCCCGCAGCAGCCGCACCCGCCGTTCTGCATCGGCGGCAGCGGTGAGAAGCGCACGTTGCGGATCACCGCCAAGTACGCCGATCACTGGAACTTTGTCGGCGGATCACCCGAGGAGTTCGCCCGCAAGCGCGACGTGCTGGCCGCCCACTGCGCCGATCTCGGTCGCGATCCGAAGGAGATCACGCTGTCAGCCCACATTCGCCTGGGCGCGGACCGCGACTACGCAAAGGTCGTCGATGAGGCCGCCGCACTCGGAGCCGAGGGGCTGGATCTGGCGATCATCTACCTGCCGCCGCCCTACGACCCGGCGGTGTTGGAACCGCTCGCCGAGACGATCCGGGATTCGGGCCAGCTGAGCGCGTAGCTCGGTAGCCGGCCCCACGGCGCCCGGCCGCGCCTACCAGCACAGCCGGGCGCGGTCGGTCGGCGAAACACTTTTGCTCAACGGCGCTGATACGACTCGTTATCTCGGGCACGAACTGACAAACTTGCCGAAGCAAATGCGGGCCCTCAGGCCACTACGACCACGGACGAAGATACGTACCGAGGTCTTAAACTCCGAAGCGAAGTAGCTCGTCGGCCGTCATGAGACGTTCATTCTTGGCCGGAAACTCGCGGCTCTTCACGGGGTGGCGGAACCATGACCAGGCGATTCGTCCCATCCGCGACCGACTCAGCGGCATGTTGTACACGGTGATCACTCCTGCGATGTTTTGATAGCTGTGCCCGTGGCTCTACGTTACCGCAGCACTCTCATAAAGTCATTAGATACCTGTTCGTTGGCAAACAGTGTATGCCACGCCGCAAAAACAACTGATGTTTCTGGTGATACTAGTGTGATAGAAGTGGCGATAAATTCGCCTCTACCCGTGGCCTGCATCACTTCCTGGACGCCATCTCACCCGAACATCACGATGCCGTAACAAAGCGGGCAAAGAATAAGAAATTGCCATGAAAGATCGTGCGGTAGACGCTGTCGAGGTCTTTCACACTGTCAGTGCCGTGAACTCCGGCATGCAACGTGGTCGCGCCGTGCCGACGGCACCGCGAGCGCAGCCACTCGCCAAGGGCGGTTGAACGGATCAGATTCCCCGCAGCGCCGGCGCGCCGCAGAGCCGTCTGCCCGCTAGCTCATCGCTACCATCGGCTCTTCGCGCAAGCGCTCATCGCTGCGGAGCGGCGGTCGGCTTTATCGGCACCGGCAACGCAGTGTGACCCATCAGGTAGCGGTCGACGCCGGCCGCTGCAGCGCGACCCTCTGCGATCGCCCACACGATCAGAGACTGCCCACGCCCCATGTCGCCTGCGACGAACACGCCCGGCTCGGTGGTCTGGAAGTCCTTGTCACGCGCCACATTTCCACGGTCGGTCAGCTCGACACCCAGCTCGGTCAGCAGGCCTTCCCGCTCGGGGCCTACGAAACCCATTGCCAGGAACACGATGTCAGCGTCCAGCTCGAAGTCCGAGCCGTCGACCTTCTCGAACTTCCCCGCGTTCATAACGACCTCGTGCACCTTGAGCGAGGTCACCCGCCCGTCGGCACCGGCGAACTGCTCGGTATTGACCGAAAAGACCCGCTCGCCACCCTCCTCGTGCGCGCTGGATACCCGGAACATCAGCGGATAGGTCGGCCACGGGGTCGAATCTGCGCGGGCCTCCGGTGGCCGCGGCATGATCTCGAACTGGTGGATGCTCGCCGCGCCCTGCCGGTGTGCGGTGCCCAGGCAGTCCGCGCCGGTGTCGCCGCCGCCGATGATGACGACCTTCTTGCCTTTGGCGGTGATGGGCGGTTCGCCGTCGGAACCCAGCACATCGTCGCCCTCCTGGGCCCGGTTGGCCCACGGCAGATACTCCATGGCCTGGTGAATGCCGTCGAGTTCACGGCCCGGGATCGGCAGGTCGCGCCAGGCGGTCGCACCGCCGGCGAGCACCACAGCATCGAAGTCTTCGCGCAGCTGCTCGACTGTGAGGTCCACGCCGACGTTGACACCCGTACGGAACTTGGTGCCCTCGGCCGTCATCTGCTCGAGACGGCGGTCGATGTGGCGCTTCTCCATCTTGAACTCGGGGATGCCGTACCGCAGCAGACCACCGATACGGTCGGCGCGCTCGAACACCGTGACGTCGTGCCCGGCGCGGGTCAGCTGCTGAGCCGCGGCCAGGCCTGCGGGCCCGGATCCGACAACCGCAACCTTCTTGCCGCTCAACACATCCGGTGGCAGTGGTTTGACCCAGCCCTGCTCGAAGGCGTTGTCGATGATCTCGACCTCGACCTGCTTGATGGTCACCGGATCCTGGTTGATGCCCAGCACACACGACGCCTCACAGGGCGCCGGGCATAGCCGGCCGGTAAACTCCGGGAAGTTGTTGGTCGCGTGCAAACGCTCGATCGCGTCACGCCACCGGCCCCGGAACACCATGTCGTTCCACTCGGGGATCAGATTGCCCAGCGGGCAGCCGTTGTGGCAGAACGGGATACCGCAGTCCATGCAACGTGATGCCTGCACCTGCAGAGCGTCGTGGGAGAAGTCTTCGTAGACCTCTTTCCAGTCCTTCAACCGCAGCGGCACCGGCCGGCGGGCCGGCAGTTCGCGGGTGGTGTGCTTGAGGAAACCGCTCGGATCAGCCACGAGCCGCCGCCATGATCGATTCGTTGACATCAGAACCGGCAGCCTCAGCTTCAGCGATCGCCGCCAGCACCCGTTTGTAATCCCGCGGCATTACCTTCACGAAGTTCTCCGTCTCGCCATCCCAGTCGGCCAGAATCCGCTGTCCCACGGCCGAATCCGTCGCGTCGACGTGCGCGGTGATCATACCGCGCAGCCATTCGCGGTCGGTGCCGTCCAAACCGTCAAGATCGACCATCTCCGCATTCACATTCTGCGGGAACGTACCGGCCGGGTCGTACACATAGGCCATGCCACCGGACATGCCCGCGGCGAAGTTGCGTCCGGTGGCACCGAGGATGACCACCTTGCCGCCGGTCATGTACTCACAGCCGTGGTCGCCTACCCCCTCCACGACGGCGTGCGCACCCGAGTTGCGGACGGCGAACCGCTCGCCCACTACACCGCGCAGGAAGGCCTGACCGCTGGTGGCGCCGAACAGGATCACGTTGCCGCCGATGATGTTGTTCTCGGCAACGTAACCGGCCGGCGCATTGTCGGAGGGCCGGACCACGATGCGACCGCCCGAAAGGCCCTTGCCGACATAGTCGTTGGCGTCGCCGTACACCCGCAGCGTAATGCCACGCGGCACGAATGCGCCGAAGCTGTTGCCAGCGGAGCCCTCGAACGTGATATCGATGGTTCCGTCCGGAAGCCCCTGCTCGCCATAGGCTTTGGTGACCTCGTGGCCCAACATGGTGCCTACGGTGCGGTTGACGTTGGTGATCTTGGTCGAGAAACGGACCGGCGTAGCCGTGTCCAATGCTTCGCGGCTCTGAACGATGAGCTGCTGATCGAGCGCCTTGTCCAGACCGTGGTCTTGGCGCGAACTGCAGTACAGGTCCTGATTCATGAAGGCCGATTCCGGCTCGTGCAACACCGGCGACAGGTCGAGCTTGTAGGCCTTCCAGTGCTCGGCGGCGCGGCTGGTGTCCAGCATGTCGACCTGGCCGACCATCTCATTGACCGTGCGGAAGCCCAACTGGGCCATGAGTTCGCGGACTTCCTCGGCGATGAACATGAAGAAGTTCTCGACGAACTCGGGCTTGCCGTTGAAGCGCGCGCGCAGCGCCGGGTTCTGGGTGGCCACGCCCACCGGGCAGGTGTCGAGGTGGCAGACCCGCATCATGATGCAGCCCGACACCACCAGCGGAGCGGTGGCGAAGCCGAACTCCTCGGCGCCCAACAGCGCGGCGACGACCACGTCGCGGCCCGTCTTGAGCTGACCGTCCACCTGTACCACGATCCGGTCGCGAAGCCCGTTCAGCAGCAGCGTTTGCTGAGTCTCGGCCAGGCCCAGTTCCCAGGGGGCGCCCGCATGCTTCTGCGAAGTCAGTGGGGTGGCACCCGTGCCGCCGTCGTGCCCGGAGATGAGCACCACGTCGGCGTGCGCTTTCGAAACACCCGCGGCCACGGTTCCGACGCCGTTCTCACTCACCAGCTTGACGTGGATGCGCGCTGCCGGGTTGGCGTTCTTCAAGTCGTGGATCAGCTGCGCCAGATCCTCGATCGAGTAGATGTCGTGGTGCGGCGGCGGTGAGATGAGCCCGACGCCCGGCGTCGAATGCCGCACCTCGGCCACCCACGGGTACACCTTGTGCGCCGGAAGCTGCCCGCCCTCACCGGGCTTGGCGCCCTGGGCCATCTTGATCTGGATGTCGGTGCAGTTGGTCAGGTAGTGGCTGGTCACGCCGAACCGGGCGGATGCCACCTGCTTGATGGCACTGCGGCGCCAGTCACCGTTGGCGTCGGGCTCGAAGCGGTCGACACTCTCACCGCCCTCACCCGAGTTGGACCGGCCACCGAGCCGGTTCATCGCGATGGCCAGCGTCTCGTGGGCCTCGGCCGAGATCGAGCCGTAGCTCATCGCACCGGTGGAGAACCGCTTGACGATCTCGCTGGCGGGCTCTACCTCGTCGATCGAAATCGGCGTCCGTACACCGTCTTTGAACTTCAACAGCCCGCGCAGCGAAGCTATCCGCTCGCTCTGGTCGTCGACCAGCTGGGTGTACTCCTTGAAGACCGAGTACTGCCCGGTGCGGGTCGAGTGCTGCAGCTTGAACACCGTGTCCGGATTGAACAGGTGGTACTCGCCCTCGCGGCGCCACTGGTACTCGCCGCCGACCTCCAGTTCGCGGTGTGCCCACTCGTCGGGCCGGTCCAGGTACGCCAGCTCGTGCCGCGCGGCCACCTCGGAGGCGATGTCGTCGAGGCCGATACCGCCTGTAGGGCAGTGCAATCCGGTGAAGTACTCGTCGAGCACCCGCCGGCCGACGCCGACCGCCTGGAACAGCTGGGCACCGGTGTAGGAGGCCAGCGTAGAGATGCCCATCTTGGACATCACCTTGAGGACACCCTTGCCCGCGGCCTTCACATAGTTGGCCTTGGCCTGGTCACTGGTCAGCCCGGTGATGATGCCGCGGTCGATCATGTCCTCGATCGATTCGAACGCCATGTACGGGTTGATCGCTGCCGCGCCGAAACCACACAGCATGGCCATGTGGTGCACCTCGCGGGCGTCGCCGCATTCGACCACAAGGCCCACCTGGGTGCGGCTGCGTTCCCGGACCAGGTGATGGTGGACGGCGGAGACGGCGAGCAGTGACGGAATCGGCGCGAGCCATTCGTTGGATTCGCGGTCGGAGAGCACGATGATGCGGGCTCCGTTGCGGATGGCCTGCGACACCTTGGTGCGTACGTCCTCCAGCGCCCGGCGCAGGCCGGCGCCACCGTCGGCCACCGGGTACAGGCAGTTCACCACCGCGGCCCGCATGCCGTGCTTACGGCCGCGGATCTCGTGGTCGGGGTCGACGTCGACGAGCTTGGACAGCTCGGCGTTACGCAGGATCGGCTGCGGCAGCACAATCTGACGACACGAGTTCTCATCGGGGTTGAGCAGGTCACCCTCGGGACCGATGGCGCCCTGCAGGCTGGTGACCACCTCTTCGCGGATGGCGTCCAGCGGCGGGTTGGTCACCTGGGCGAACAGCTGCTGGAAGTAGTCGAACAGCATCCGGGGCCGCTGCGACAGCACGGCCATCGGCGTGTCGGTGCCCATCGACCCGAGCGCTTCAGCGCCGGTACGTGCCATGGGCGCGATCAGCAGGTTCAGCTCTTCGTAGGTGTAGCCGAACGCCTGCTGGCGGTGGACCACCCGGTCGTGCGGCATCTTGACGTACTTGCCCTGGGGCAGCTCGTCGATGTGGAACAGCCCGGCGTCCAACCATTCCTGGTAGGGGTGTTCGGCGGCCAGCTCGGCCTTGATCTCCTCATCGGAGACGATGCGGCCCTGGGCCATATCCACCAGGAACATCCGGCCGGGCTGAAGGCGCATCTTCTGCACCACGGTCGAGGGATCGAGATCCAAGACGCCGGCCTCGGACGCCATGACGACCAAACCGTCGTTGGTCACCCAGATACGCGACGGTCGCAGCCCGTTGCGGTCAAGCACGGCGCCGACGACGGTGCCGTCGGTGAAGCAAACCGATGCCGGACCGTCCCACGGCTCCATGAGCGAGCCGTGGTACTGATAAAAGGCCCGGCGGGCCGGGTCCATTTCCTCGTTGCGTTCCCAGGCCTCGGGAATCATCATCAGCACCGCATGGTGCAGGGGACGCCCGCCGAGGTGCAGCAGTTCGAGGACCTCGTCGAACCGGGCCGTGTCCGAGGCGCCCGGGGTACACACCGGGAAGATCTTGTTCAGGTCGTTGTGGTACCCGAACACGTCGGTGTGGATGAGCGCCTCGCGGGCCCGCATCCAGTTCTCGTTGCCGGTGACGGTGTTGATCTCACCGTTGTGGGCGATGCGGCGGAACGGATGCGCCAGCGGCCACGACGGGAAGGTGTTGGTGGAGAACCGGGAGTGCACGATGCCCAGTGCACTGGTCAGCCGTTTATCCTGTAGGTCCAGGTAGAACGCTCGCAGCTGCGGCGTGGTCAACATGCCCTTGTAGACGATCGTCTTGCCCGAAAGGCTGGGGAAATACACGGTCTCGCGGCCGGGGCCGTCCTGGCCGGGGCCCTTGGTGCCGAGTTCGTGTTCGGCGCGCTTGCGGATGACGTAGGCACGGCGTTCCAGCTCCATACCTTCGGCGCCGCCGATGAAGACCTGACGCAGCGTCGGCAAGGCGTCACGGGCCAGTGCGCCCAGCGAAGAGTCGTCGTGCGGGACGTCGCGCCAGCCCAGCAGCTTCAGCCCCTCGGCCTCGACGATCTTCTCGACTGCCTCGCACGCCAGCTTGGCGTCGCGCGAGGACTGCGGGAGGAACGCGATACCGGTGGCGTAGCTGCCCTCGGGAGGGAGCTCCAAGCCTTCTTGTTCCTTGCAGACAGCGCGCAGGAACTCGTCAGGTACCTGCAGGAGAATGCCTGCGCCGTCGCCGGTGTTGGGTTCCGCGCCCGCAGCGCCACGGTGCTCCAGGTTCAGCAGCGCCGTGATCGCCTTGTCCACGATGTCGCGACTGCGACGGCCGTGCATATCGGCGACCATCGCGACGCCGCAGGCGTCATGTTCGTATGCGGAGTTGTACAACCCGACCTTATTGGGCGCCATTACCACTAGCCCTCCAACCACGCTCAAAAGCTGGCGTAGGCCACTCGGCGAGGCAAGCCGTTCGTGCGGCGATGAACGACGGCTATGTCCGACACACCAAGTGGACAACCATAAGTGGACAAAACGATAGGGCAAATACCGTGCGGCACGCCAACTTAGCTAAGCCTAACCATATTTCCCCGCTCGACCCGTCCCATCCGTCTACCAATGTACAAGCTTCCGGAAAAGCCCTGCCCCGCTTGGGATTTCATAGCTCAGCCAAACTACTTCCAGGCCCGCACCGATCGCCCCGAGGTCTGCTCAGCAGCTATTTGTATTTGCTACACCGACTTAACAATGGCGTTATACAGTTGTTATATGAACCTGTTGGGTTTGCAGAAAAGCCTGGTCAGATTCTTAGATTTTGCTCGCGACACGCTGGAATAGCCTTTTACTGCCCGTTTCGGGCCACAGATCGAGCCAGCACAGCAGCTGCGCATTGAGCGCGACCACCATCGTAGACATCGACATCGGGACCGCTCCGACAGACATCGACATCACGAAATCGCTATCAGATCGTAGCTCGCTGCTTACCAAGGGTTTTGCTGCATCTTGCGGTAGGACTTCCAGTACAACGTCTGGATTACCGTACCGCCCAGCGGTTTTCGTCGTGTCCAGCACGCCGGCCTTCGGCAGCGTCGCCGCTATACGGGCAGGTGCGTATCCGGGTACCGCGGACTCACAGGGCCCACAGATTCGGTATCGCCTGACGGGCACCACGACGCGGATTGACCGCCAGCCCACTGGCTTCCAGTAGTCGCACCGCCCGGTGCCGATGCGGCCGCAGCGGCTCCAACAGCTCGACCATGGCCGCATCGTCGATCGGCGTACCCAATAGGCTCAACCCCACCACCTTGGCCAGGTGGTAGTCGCCGACCGACAGCGCATCGGAGTCACCGAACGCGCGTTGCACGGTCTCCGCTGCGGTCCACTCCCCTACTCCCGGTAGCGACCGCAGGCCCGCGACTGCCCGGTCCGGAGCCAGCCGCTCCAGCGCATCGGCCCGCTGCGCACAACCGACGATGGTGCGGGCCCGGCCCGGATCCACATTGGCCCGATGAAATTCCCACGACGGGATGCGTCGCCACACTTCGGCGCTAGGCACGACGCGCATCCCGCTCGGCGCAGGCCCGGGTGCCGGCGCACCGTAGCGGGTGACCAGTGCGCGCCAGGCCCGCCAGGCGTCCAGGCCCGACACCCGCTGCTCGATGATCGCCGGGATCAGTGCCTCGAGCACCCGCCCGGTGCGACCCAGCCGCAGATGGGGGGTGCGCCGATAGGCCTCGGCGATCGTCGGCTCCACCGGATCGAAGTCGCTGTCGTCGTCGGCCGCACCCAGCAGGTCCGGCAGCCCATCCAGGAACTCCGCAGTGCCGCCACCCCAGGCCTCGCAGTCGACGGTGTCGTGCGCCGTCTTGCTGATCCGGGCGGTGACCGGGCCGGTACGCATGAGGCTCGTGCGCCAGATCGCCCCGTCGGCACCGGTGCGAAAGCATGGATCACCGGCACTGCGGCGCAGCGGAACCAGCGTCAGACCGGGACTCGCCGGGCCGTTGAACACCACACTGGCGGTCGCCACCCGTCCAGGTTATGCATCGACGCCGACGTCGTAGGCCCACCACCGCTCCTCGGGCTCAGAATGCGTAGCGGTGGTACTGCGCCATGTATCGCAACACCGGCAGCATCCCCATCGCCTTCACGGTCCACCGGTAGTACCAGACCACGTGGTCGAACGAACCGTCGTCGAACGGTGACGCCCAAGCCAGCAACCGGGTGCCCGGGACGGCATCGAGAATGTCCTCGGGCTTGTTGATCGCCCAATGCAGATGAGCTCCCGCGCGCCGCACCACGGCGTTCATCCACTGCGCTTTGACGCCCAGCCAGTTGAACGCGTCGAACTGCAGTTCTCCGCAATCGAATCGGTTCACCACCCTGCGCAGCAGGGCGACCCCGTCTTGTTCGGTGAGGTACATGGTGAGGCCCTCGCCGATCATCAGTGTGGGCCTACCGGTCGGAATATCCTGCAGCCAAACGGGATCCGTAACAGAGGCGGGTACGACGTGGTAGTGCTCCGCGGCTGGGTAGAGCTCGGTGCGTAACCGCGCGACGTCGGGATAGTCGATGTCGTACCATTCGACACCCGGCCCGGGCGCCAACCGGAAGAATCGGCTGTCCAACCCGCAGCCCAGGTGTAACACGACGGCCTCGGGATGCACCGCGAGGAACTGGCGGGCCCATTTGTCGAAGTGCGCGCTGCGGGTAGTCACCGCGGGTGAGTTCGCGGCCGTGATGGTGGTCTGGCTCCAGTCGTAGTCGATGCGATCGACGATGCCCTTAGCCCAGGTGTCATGCAGAACGGAGTTCGGCAGGTCGGCATCGAGCGCCTTGGCATAGAACGTCGCGAGCATGGTCTGCGGAGCGCCGCGCAGGTCGACCTTGAGCTTTTCGGTCATGCTCGCCAGGCTAGCGCGGTAATATAGTTGGCGCACAAGAGTTTAACGCCCATCGGCGTGGTGTTCAGCCTTGCTTGGCAGCACATCTGGCCCACAGATTGCGGAGGCCGCCAGGAGTAAACCGGCGAGAGCTGCCGTTACTACTATCCGTGTGGGCCCCACGGTAGCGCCGGAGCACAATGGGACCCACTGGCCCGAAGACCCTATTGAAGGAGCGCGCGCAATGAGCAACTACTCCACGGCAATCCTGGCGGGCGGCTGCTTCTGGGGCATGGAAGATCTGATCCGCAAGCAACCGGGCGTGGTGTCGACGCAAGTGGGCTACACCGGTGGGCGCAACGATCACCCCACCTACCGCAATCATCCCGGCCATGCTGAGGCCGTCGAGATCGTCTACGACCCCGCCCAGACCGATTACCGGGCGCTGCTGGAGTTCTTCTTCCAGATCCACGATCCGAGCACCAAGGACCGGCAGGGAAACGACGTCGGCAGCAGCTACCGCTCGGCGATCTTCTACCTCGACGACGAGCAGAAACGCGTCGCACTGGACACCATCGCCGACGTCGACGCCTCGGGCCTGTGGCCGGGCAAGGTGGTCACCGAGGTCACGCCTGCCGTCGACTTCTGGGAGGCTGAGCCCGAGCACCAGGATTACCTGCAGCACTTCCCCAACGGCTACACCTGCCACTTTCCGCGGCCGGGCTGGAAGCTGCCGAAGCGCCAAACCGCCAGTCAGTAACCGCTACTGCCCCAGCGGGGTGGCGCGACGGTGCACGACGACCCGACCGCCTGACTTCGGGGTGTAGGCCACGCCGCGCGAGTGCACCTTTTCGCCGGGTGCCGTGGTGGTTTCGATGACGAAGTGCCGCAACACCGTTCGCAGCACGATGTCTATCTCGACGTTGGCGAACACCGCACCCACGCAGCGCCGGGTGCCGCCGCCGAATGGAATCCAGCCCAGGCCGGGACGGTTGCCGACGAACCGCTGCGGATCGAACCGGCCCGGGTCCGGGAACTCCTCGGGCCGTTCCTGAATCGCCGCGAGCGCGACGATGACCGAATAACCGCGCGGGATCACCCACTCGCCGAGTTCGAATGCGGGCGCGTAGACGTGGCGGCCGGCGAAATCGATGACTGTGCGGACCCGCTGTATCTCCAGGATGGTCGCCTGACGGTACTCGTTGCCGGCGGTGGCGGCCTCGGTGACCAGTTCGGCGAGCACCTCGGGGTGGCGGCTGATGCGTTCAAACGCCCACCCCAGCGTGGACGCCGTGGTTTCGTGCCCGGCAGCCAGCAGTGTGAGCAGCTCGTCGCTGATGTCCTTGCGGGACATGGCCGAACCATCCTCGTAAGTGCTGCGCAGCAGCAGCGCGAGGATGTCGTCGCGGTGCTCGAACTCGGGGTCGGATTCGATCCGCTCGATCAGCCGGTCGATCACCGCGTCGTACTGCCTGCGGTATTCGGCGAGCCGCGCCCACGGGCTGAACCGGCCGTAGTCCCGCGTCGGGTTGGGCAGCACCGCGAGCCGTGATCCGAGAGTCACCCAGGGCGGGATGATGCGCCGCAACTCGTCGAGTTGTTCTCCGTCGGCGCCGAATACCGCACGCAGGATGGCATTGAGGGTGATGCGCATCATCGGCTCGAGCGTTTCGAATTCCCGGCCCTCGGGCCAGCTGGCCGATTCGCGCAGAGTTTCCTCTTCGAAGATGGTTTCGTAGTTGCGGATGCTCTTGCCGTGGAACGGCGGCGTCAGCAGCTTGCGACGGCGCCGGTGACCGGCGCCGTCGAGCGCGAACACCGAGCCAGATCCGAGGATACGACTCAGGTTGGGCTGGATGTTGCCGACATCTTCGGTGTTGGCCTGGAACAGCTGCTTGGCCAGTTGCGGTTCGGCGACGATGACGGTGCGGCCGAACATCGGGAGGCGAAGGGTGAAGATGTCGCCGTAGCGCCGGGATATCCGTTTGACCATCCACCGCCGGGCGAACGCATACCCGGCGCCCTGGAACAGCACGGGGATCCGCGGACCGGGCGGGATCCGCATGCCGGCGACTTCGGGTTGTATGACGGTCACTGTTTCGGTCATGCCATCTCCAGCCACGTGATGGTACTGCGATGTACCACTAACGTGTGTAGTACGGTACTCCCAGGTACCAGGTGATGCAAGGGTGGTGAGATGACTGCTGCACTCGCGGGTTCCGGCGCTCCCGCCGGAACCGACACCTTCCGGCTGCGATTGCTCGACGGGCTCGCGACGGGGATCACCGACAAGGGCTACCGCGAGACCACCGTCGCCGACGTCGTCCGGTACGCCCACACCTCCAAGCGCACGTTCTACGACCAATTCTCCAGCAAGGAAGCCTGCTTCATCGAGTTACTTCGGCTCAACAACGCGCGCCTGGCCGACGAGATCCGCGCCGCCGTCGACGCCGAGGCACCCTGGCAGAGCCAGATCTCACAGGCCGTCGGCGCCTATGTCGACCACATCGAGTCCGCCCCCGCCGTGACCTTGAGCTGGATACGGGAATTGCCCGCGCTGGGCGCCCAGGCTCGTCCGCTGCAGCGCGAGGCCATGCGCGAACTAACCGACCTCCTTATCGATCTCAGTGCAAACGCCGGTTTCCGGCACGCCGAACTGCCGCGGCTGACCCGCCCGATGGCCATCATCCTGCTGGGCGGACTGCGTGAACTCACCGCGATGATCGTTGAAGACGGCCGTGAGATCCGCGAGATCTACGATCCGGCCATCGCTGCATCACAGGCCATCCTGGGACCGCGCGCGGATTCAGCCGAGTAGCAACCGCGCTAATAGGGCGAACTCCGACGCTACTCACCATGCGCCTCTGGACGCTCTGACGAGCGTGTAGGTTTTCGCGGCAAAACGCCGAAAATGCCACAGGGAGCTACCCGCTCGCCACAGCGCCTGGTACAGGACTTCACCGCCAGCTCGTGGTTGGCTCGCATTGCCGACCACTCGGCAGGACGAACGCAAACGGTCGCGGGAATCCCAGCCCGGTGACACGGGCGCCGCGAACCTCCGCGATATCAACGGGAACCACCGTTCCCGATGTCGGCTCGTAGCACTGCAGGACGTCATCGGCAGCCGCCACGATCAGCACCCAGTGCCGTGGGATACCGCGACCGCCGACGAGCATGGTGACCGGCCAGCCGGCCTCGAGCGCAGCCAGGACATCGACCAAACCATCCTGGTCGCCGCGAAACGGCCGCCAACGGTAGGCGACTCGGATGCTGTGGTGTGTCAGTGCCCGGGCCATGCCCGCCGGTGTCGCACCGAGCCGGCGTGGCCATATGCGGTTGATCTCCTCGTGAACCCGATGCTGCTCGTCGGAGAACCACTTCCGGCCGGCGGGCCCCAGCAGGGTTGCGCGATACGCCGGGTCCACCAGCAGGCCCGCCACCACCGCGACGGTAGGGCCGCATGTGACCCCGTCGCGTTGCCGCAAATCCAGCGCCGCCAGCTGTGCCGGTCTCACCGACAGCAGCCTACCGCCCGGCCCGGCGGACGCGCCGGTTCGTTTGTGGCAGCATCGAACACGTGGCCACCAGCCCCGACGTGCAACGATTGCGCGACCTCGCGCTGCTGCGCCACGTGCGTGACCGGATGGACCGCGACTATGCCCAGCCACTCGACGTGGAAGCGCTCGCCCGCGGCGTGAACATGTCGGCGGGGCATCTATCGCGGCAATTCAAGCTTGCTTACGGTGAGTCGCCGTACAGCTACCTGATGACTCGGCGCATCGAGCGTGCAATGTCGTTGTTGCGCGCCGGCGACCACCTGGTCACCGAGGTCTGTTTCGCGGTCGGCTTCTCGTCGCTAGGCACGTTCAGCACGCGCTTCACCGAACTCGTCGGCGTCCCGCCCAGCACCTACCGCCAGCAGATGGCCGACTCCACCCAGGGCATCCCGGCGTGCGTCGCCAAGCAGGTGACCAGACCGATCAGGAATCGAGAAGCGTCGAGCCCCAACCCGCAATTAGCGTGACGAACATGGATATCACCATCAGCGCAAGCTTCCTCCCGCAGAACGATCCGGATGCCGCCAGGACGTTCTACCGCGACATCCTCGGTTTCGAAATCCACAAGGACATCGGCTACAACGGTATGCACTGGATCACCGTCGGTCCGGCGGAGCAGCCCGACGTATCAATCGTGCTGTTCCCTCCCACGGCCACTCCGGGCATCACCGATGAGGAACAGCGGGTCGTCGCCGAGATGATGGCCAAGGGCACCCTCGCCAGCCTGATCCTGGCTACCAAGGATCTCGACGGCACTTTCGAACGGCTGCAGGCAACCGACGCCGAGATCATCCAGGAACCGACCGATCAGCCGTACGGCGTCCGCGACTGTGCGTTGCGGGACCCAGCCGGCAATCTCATCCGCCTCCAGGAGATTCGCTGAATGGTAGTACTTCTCACCCCGCCGACACCCACGATCGCATCCGCGGCCCTGTCGACCCTCACCGGGAAGCATCTCGCGGACTACGTCGGTACCTGAGAGTTTCCTTGTCCTCCGTGTGCCAGTCGGTCCACCTGGCCGATAATGGCCGATATGGCTGCCAAGGTGTCAGACCTACTCGCCGAAAGTCTGGACACCCTTCGGTATCAGCCGACGGCGAAACGGATCCGCGCCTGTATGGGCGGCGAGCCGGTGGCCGACACCTGCGCGGCCGTTCTGGTGTGGGAGCCTCGGCGGGTCGTCCCGAGCTACGCGGTGCCCCGCGGCGCGCTGACCGCAGGATTGGTGCCGGCCGGTGCGGAGTCAGGCGACGATGAGATCCCCGGGTTTCTCGACCCGTCGATTCCCTTCGCCACGCACAGTTGCCCGGGCATCGAATTCGACGTCATCGCGGGCGAGGAGACTGGCGTCGCGGCCGCCTATCAGCCGGACGATCCGGATCTGGCCGGGTACCTGATCCTCGACTTCGCCAGCTTCGAGTGGCGTGAGGAAGACGAACCGATCCTCGCCCACCCGCGTGATCCGTTCCACCGCATCGACATCTTGCGCAGCAGCAGGCACGTCCGCGTGGAGCTCGACGGCCAGCTGCTGGCCGAATCCAGCCATCCCACACTGTTATTCGAGACGCTCCTGCCGACGCGGTATTACCTTCCCCGGAGAGATGTGAAAGTTGCACTGGCAGAAAGCAACACGATCAGCTACTGCTCATACAAGGGCCGGGCGAGCTACTATTCCGTGCCAGGCGGATCGGCAGATGTGGCATGGAGCTACCACGAGCCACTACACGACGCCGAGCTCGTGCGCGGGCTGATCTGCTTCTTCGACGAGCGGGTCGACGTCACGATCGACGGAGTGGCGCGCGAGCGGCCGGTGACACCGTGGAGCACTCAGTAGGTGTTCCGGCCCTGGCTGACCACCTTGCTGCCGGTGCTGCCGGCATTCATCCCCGCCGTTGTAGTCGTCGGGGAGATCGCCGCATTCCGGACACCAAAGGAAACGCCGGGCCGGGAGAAGGCGGTTCGCGGGACCTTACAGACGAAGATGGTTCACCGTGAACACGCGTATATGCAGACTGATCACCCTGGCGGCCGCGGCAGCACTCTTGGCGGCCGGATGCGGCAGTTCCGACAAGTCCTCGTCGAGCGAGACCGGCTCGACGACACCTTCGGTGACCGCTGTCAATCCGTCAGACATGACAAACCAGCAGCAGGCGCCCGCCCGGCTGGTCATAGACGTAACCATCAAGGGCGGTGAGGTGACACCGACCAACGCGTCGTTGCAGGGCAAGGCGCAAGAGCCCATCGTGGTGCGGGTCAACAGCGACGCCGCCGATGAGCTGTACGTAGACTCCGCACCGGACCACACTTTCAAGATCGAGCCGCGCACCGGTCAACAGTTCCAGTTCACCGTCGATACGCCCGGGACTGTCGAGATCAAACTGCACCACCTCAACCGCACCGTCGCCAGCGTGCAAGTGCAGTAGTGAGATGAACCACATGCGGACGCGAGGAGCAGAAGGGCGCGTGCGGACGCGAGGAGCAAAACGGCATAAGCGGGCACTGATCGTCGTCGACGTGCAGAACGATTTCTGCGAGGGTGGCTCCCTGGCGGTCACCGGCGGTGCTGCGGTGGCGCGCGCCATCAGCGAACTGCTCGTCGGCGACCACGAATACGACCACGTCGTGGCCACCAAGGACTTCCACATCGACCCGGGCGGGCATTTCTCCGAGCACCCGGACTATCAGGCGTCGTGGCCTCGGCACTGCGTGGCCGAGACGCCGGGCGCGGCGTTTCACCCCGAGTTCGACACCAGCGCTGTGGAGGCCGTGTTCATGAAGGGCCACTACACGGCCGCCTACAGCGGTTTTGAGGGTGTCGACGATTCCGGAACGACGCTGATGGACTGGCTGCGCTCCCACGATGTGGACGAGGTCGACGTGGTCGGCATCGCGACCGATTACTGCGTGGCGGCGACGGCAGCCGATGCCGTGAAAGCCGGTCTGCGGACCCGCGTGCTCACCGGGATGACGGCCGGTGTCGCACCGCAGAGCACCGCCGCGGCGATCGACGAATTGCTTTCGGCTGGCGTCGAAGTCAGTTAGTCGGATCCTGGTGTGAGCCGGTCCGGCGCGGGCGGCTCGCGGTGAGCACGATCCTGGCGCACACCGTCGCCGACGGCAATGCGATGCCCCGAACGGTGCAGTGTGACGGTCACAACGCCGTGGTCCGCCTCACCCAAGGCGAAGGGCATTCGGGCAGGTCAGAGCCGGTGAACAGGGTGAGCCCCCGCCGGTTCGGCGCACGCTGGGCGGGCTGTCCGAATGGTCACGCAACGCAGCGGACCGTAAAGTCGGATTGTGAATCCAGCCGAGCGAACCACGGAACACGAACTCGAAATCTGGCGGGGTAAGGCTTACCCCCTTGGCGCCACCTACGACGGGTCGGGCACGAATTTCGCATTGTTCAGCGAGGTCGCCGAGCGTGTGGAGTTGTGTCTCTTCGATACCGAGGGCAATGAGACTGCACGGGTCACCCTGCCCGAGGTCGACGGCTTCATCTGGCATGGCTTCGTGCCGAACATCGAGCCGGGTCAGCGTTACGGTTACCGCGTCACCGGTCCGTACGATCCCGCCGCCGGACACCGGTGTAATCCCAACAAGCTGCTGCTCGACCCCTACGCCAAAGCCATCGACGGGACCTTCGACTGGGGCCAGCCGCTGTTCGGCTACAACTTCGGTGACCCGGACAGCCGCAATGACGACGATTCGGCGGCCCACATGCCCAAGGCCGTGGTGATCAATCCGTACTTCGACTGGGGCACTGACCGGCCGCCCGGCCACGAGTACGCCGACACCGTCATCTACGAGGCGCACATCAAGGGCCTGACCGAAACTCATCCCGACATTCCCGAGCAGATTCGCGGCACCTACGCGGCGGTGGCGCATCCGGTGATCATCGACCATCTGAAGTCGTTGGGCATCACTGCGATCGAGCTGATGCCGGTGCATCACTTCGTCGACGATTCGACGCTGCTGGAGAAGGGCCTGTCGAACTACTGGGGATACAACACCATCGGGTTCCTGGCGCCCGATCCGCGGTACAGCTCGAGTGCCACGCCCGGCGGCCACGTGCAGGAGTTCAAGGCCATGGTGCGGGCGCTGCACGAGGCCGGCATCGAGGTGATCCTCGACGTCGTCTACAACCACACGGCCGAGGGCAACCACATGGGCCCGACGCTGTCGATGCGCGGTATCGACAATGCTGCGTACTACCGCCTCGTCGAGGACGACAAGCGCTACTACATGGACTACACCGGCACCGGAAACAGTCTCAACGTCGGCCATCCGCACTCACTGCAGCTGATCATGGACTCGCTGCGGTACTGGGTCACCGAGATGCACGTCGACGGTTTCCGCTTCGACCTGGCCTCCACGCTGGCCCGTGAGTTCTACGACGTGGACAAGCTGTCGACGTTCTTCGAACTGGTGCAACAGGATCCGACCGTCAGCCAGGTCAAGCTGATCGCCGAGCCGTGGGACGTCGGGCCCGGCGGCTACCAGGTGGGCAACTTCCCGCCGCAGTGGACCGAGTGGAACGGCAAGTACCGTGACACCGTTCGCGACTTCTGGCGCGGCGAGCCCGCCACGCTCGACGAGTTCGCCTACCGGCTGACCGGTTCGGCCGACCTGTACGAGCACACCGCGCGCCGTCCCGTCGCGTCCATCAACTTCGTCGTCGCGCACGACGGCTTCACGCTGCGAGACCTGGTGTCCTACAACGAGAAGCACAACGACGCCAACGGCGAGGACAACAACGACGGCGAGAGCCACAACCGCTCGTGGAACTGCGGCGTGGAGGGGCCCACCGACGATCCGGAGATCCTTGCGCTACGGGCCAGGCAGGAACGCAACTTTCTCACCACTCTGCTGCTGTCCCAAGGTGTTCCGATGATCTGCCACGGCGACGAACTGGGCCGCACCCAGGGCGGCAACAACAACGGGTACTGCCAGGACAGCGAAATCACCTGGATCGACTGGGCCAACGCCGACAAAGACCTACTCGAGTTCACCAAGATCGTGTCGGCGCTACGAGCCGCCCACCCGGTGTTCCGGCGGCGACGCTTCTTCGACGGCAGGCCGGTTCGCCAGCCCGGCGCCCCCAACGTGCCCGATATCACCTGGCTCGCGCCCGACGGGTCCGACATGACCGCGGAGGACTGGGAAACCGGCTACGCCAAGTCGGTGTCGGTGTATCTCAACGGACACGGCATCCCCGATCTGAGTGTCCGCGGGCAGCAGGTTGTCGACGACTCGTTCCTGCTGTGTTTCAACGGGCACTACGAACCGATCGAGTTCGTGCTGCCGCCGAAGGAGTTCGGCCAGCAGTGGACGCCTGTGATCAACACTGCCGCGATCGACGGCGCCGCAAACTCGGCTGATACGCCGCTGGCAGCCGGGGCGAAGGTCAACGTAGATGCCCGGGCGGTGTTGGTGCTGCGTGCCGAGTGAGATTGAGCACCGCGTCGGGCGTTGCTCGAAGCATTGATATCCCAGCCCGTACCAGGAAGTATGGTACGTTCGGCAAGTAGCAGCCGTGGCCGCCTCGCAGGCATGAGTCTTCGGGTTCATGCCGCCGGCCGGGCGGGCCGGGGGTAGAAGCCGAAGAGCGGCGGCAGCTACCCTGCGGCCACGGCTGCGGCAATCCGCGCGGCACCCACATCACCTTCACAGACGTTCGCGACGAGCGAGACAATACCTCTGTTACAGAGGTATTGTGGTGGGGTGGTAGATTTCCGCAGAGATCTCATCAGCGACCTGTTCAGCGTCGTCGGTCGATTCCGGCGACAGCTGCGCCGCTCTACCGGCGGCGGATTCGACATCGGCGCCGCCGGGGTGACGACATCGGGCTCAGCCGGACTGACCCAGTCCCAGGCCGAACTCGTGCGTCTGGTGAGTCGTCGACCGGGCATCTCGGTGCGGGAGTCCGCCATCGAACTCAGCCTGATGCCCAACACCGCGTCGACACTGGTATCCCGACTGGTCGCCGACGGGCTGCTGATCCGGACCGTCGATGAGGCTGATCGCCGAGTGGGACGGCTCAGGCTCACGGAATCGGCCCAACGGCTCGCCGACGAATCCCGGGCCGCCCGCCGCACCGCGCTGGCGACTGTCATGGCGCAGCTGAACGGTGCCCAAATTGACGCGTTAGCAAAAGGATTAGACGTGCTGGCCGAGTTGACCCGGCTGCTACAGGAGCAGGCCGAGGTACGGGACGTCCCCGAGGAGATCGAGTCCACATGAACGACGAACTGCTCGCCATCGACTGCCGGCACCTGACCCATCGCTACGGGCACTTCACCGCCGTCGAGGATCTCAGCCTGCAAGTGCACCAAGGCGAGACCCTGGGCCTACTCGGCCCGAACGGCGCGGGCAAGACCACCGTCGTGCGGGTCCTCACCACATTGACCCCGGTCCAGCAGGGCGAAGTGCGGATCTTCGGACTGGACGCGCAGCGCCGCACCATGGACATCCGGCACAACATCGGCTATGTACCGCAACAACTTTCGATCGAATCGGCACTGACCGGCAGGCAGAACGTCGAGCTGTTCGCCCGCCTCTACGACGTGCCGCGGACCGAACTTCGCGAACGTGTCACCACGGCGCTCGACGGGATGCAGCTGCTCGACGTCGCCGACGAGCCCGCAAGCACCTATTCCGGCGGCATGGTGCGGCGCCTCGAACTGGCCCAGGCGTTGGTCAATCGGCCGCTGCTGCTGATTCTGGACGAACCGACGGTGGGGCTCGATCCGATTGCCCGCGACAGTGTCTGGGAACAAGTACAGCGCATGCAGGCCGAGTTCGGTATGACGGTGCTGCTGACCACCCACTACATGGGCGAGGCAGATGCCCTGTGCGACCGGGTGGCGTTGATGCACCACGGCCGGCTGCAAGCGGTCGGAACCCCGGCCGAACTCAAGGCGGCCGTGTCGGGCGACGGCGAGGACGCCACGCTGGAGGACGTCTTCCGCCACTATGCGGGGTCCGAACTCGGCGAGGACACCCGCCGTTCGGGCATCGGTGAGGTTCGTTCGAGCCGGAGGACGGCACGCCGTGTCAGTTGATTCGCCTACTTCTGATTCACCTATTTCGACGGGCCTTGTCCTCGCGCCACGCGGGTGGCGGCGGGCCCGCGGCATGGCCGTACGTGTCGGTGCCTTCGCCCTCGTGGAGCTGCAGAAGCTGCGCTACGACCGCACCGAGCTGTTCACCCGCCTGATCCAGCCGGCACTGTGGCTGTTGATCTTCGGGCAGACCTTCAGCCGGCTGCACGTGGTCAACACCGGTGGCGTGCCCTATCTGACGTTTCTGGCACCGGGCATCATCGCCCAGTCCGCGTTGTTCATCTCGATCTTCTATGGCATCCAGATCATCTGGGATCGCGATGCGGGCATTCTGGCGAAGCTGATGGTCACGCCGGCACCCGCGTCGGCGCTGGTGACCGGTAAGGCGTTCGCGGCCGGCGTGCGCTCCGTGGTGCAGGTGGTCGGCGTCGTGGTACTCGCCTACCTGATGGGCATCCCGATGACCGCGAACCCGCTGCGGATCCTCGCCGCGATGGCCATCGTGACGTTAGGCGCGGCATTCTTCGCGTGTCTGTCGATGACGCTGGCCGGGCTGGTCCGCAAACGGGACCGGCTGATGGGTATCGGTCAAGCCATCACGATGCCGTTGTTCTTCGCGTCCAATGCGCTCTACCCCGTCGACGTCATGCCCGGCTGGCTCAGATGGCTGTCCACGGTCAATCCGCTGAGCTACGAGGTCAACGCCCTGCGCGGCCTGCTGATCGGCACGCCGACCAATTGGGCGCTCGACGTCACGGTGCTGATCGTGGCGGCTGTGCTCGGCGTCGCCGCCGCCTCGGCGTTGCTGCGCCGGCTGGTGCGCTGACTCTGAGCCCTGACCAGGCTCTTTCGTCTCCCAACCAACCGGTGGTTTAGTGTGCTGTCAGATCCACGGAACAGGGAGACGGTCATGCAACTGGCGCTCACACCGGAGGAGGCTGCGTTCCGCGACGAGCTGCGCACCTTCTACACCACCCAGGTTCCCGCTGAGATCCGCGAACGCAACCGGCTGGGTAAACCGCTCGGCAAGGACGGAATCGTCACCGCGCACAAGATCTTGAACGAGCACGGCCTGGCTGTGCCGAACTGGCCCGTCGAGTGGGGCGGCAAGGATTGGACGCCCACTCAGCATCAGATCTGGCTCGACGAGATGCAGTTGGCCAGCGTTCCGGAGCCGTTGACCTTCAATACCCGGATGGTCGGTCCGGTGATCGCCGAGTTCGGCTCGCAGGCCGTCAAGGAACGCTTCCTCCCGCCGACTGCCGCATTGGACATCTGGTGGTGCCAGGGCTTCTCCGAGCCCGAGGCCGGCTCCGATTTGGCCTCGCTGCGCACCACCGCGGTCCGCGACGGGGACAGCTACGTGGTCAACGGCCAGAAGACCTGGACCACGCTCGGCCAGTACGCCGACTGGATCTTCTGCCTGGTCCGCACCGACCCGCACGCCCCCAAGAAGCAGGCAGGCATCTCCTTCCTGCTCATCGACATGAACACCCCGGGCGTCATACTGCGGCCGATCAAGCTCATCGACGGCAGCTTCGAGGTCAACGAGGTGTTCTTCGAGGACGTACGCGTGCCGGCCGACCAGCTGGTCGGTGAGGAGAACCAGGGCTGGACCTACGCGAAGTTCCTGCTCGGCAACGAGCGCACCGGCATCGCGCAGGTGGCTCGCACCAAAGTGTGGCTGGCCGACGTAAAGGCCCGAGCCAAGGAGTCCGGTTTGCTGTCTGACCCCTTGTTCGCTGCGCGATTGGCCGAGGCCGAGAACGACGTGCTGGCCCTGGAACTCACCCAGATGCGCGTCACGTCGGACTCCGCCGACGGCAAGCCCAACCCAGCGTCATCGGTGCTGAAGTTGCGCGGCAGTCAGCTGCAGCAGGCCGCCACCGAACTACTGGTCGAGGTCGCCGGGCCGGACGCGCTGCCATTCGAGGCCGGCAATACGATCGCGTCGCCCGAGTGGGCCCAGGAGGCCGCACCGCACTATCTGAACTATCGCAAAACCTCGATCTACGGCGGCAGCAACGAAGTTCAGCGCACCATCATCGCGTCGACCATTCTCGGATTGTGAGTTGAACCATGGACTTTCAGCTGACCGAAGAACAGACCCTGCTGGCCGACACCACGCGCGATGTGTTGTCGGGCTACGACACCGAAAAGCGCAACAAGGTCGTCGACACCGACCCCGGCTACAGCACTCAGGTGTGGGCCCAGCTCGCCGAGATCGGAGTCCTCGGACTGGGTTTCGAGGAAGACGCCGGCGGCCCGCTCGAGATCATGGTGGTGCTGGGCGAGATCGGACGCCGGCTGGCGCCCGAGCCCGTGCTGCACGGCGCGCTGGTGCCAGGGTCGATCATCGCCGAGGTGGGCACCGACGCACAGCGTCAACTGCTCGACGAGGTCGCTGCCGGCAAGCGACTGCTGGCTTTCGCCCACACCGAGCCTGGCCTACGCGGAACCGGTACCGTCACCACAACCGCTGCCCACCAAGGTGATTCGTGGGTGCTCACCGGCCGGAAGAACCCGGTGCTGGCCGGCGACAACGCCGACACACTGATAGTCAGCGCCGGCCTGCCCGGGGGTGGGACCGGACTGTTTCTCGTCGACGCGGCCACAGTCACCCGGGAGAGCTACCGTACGTTCGACGGGCAACGGGGCGCCCAGATCGACCTCGCCGAAACACTCGCCGATCCCCTCGGTGACGCGGTGGACGCCGGCACGGCCATCACGCACGCGCTGATCCGTGCCTCGGCGGGGCTGTGCGCCGAGGCAGTCGGCGCCATGGCGGAATCGCTACGTCTCACCACCGATTACCTCAAGGCGCGCAAGCAATTCGGGGTCACACTGAGTAAGTTCCAGACTCTGACGCAGCGGGCCGCCGATATGTACGTATCACTGGAGCTGGCCCGCAGCATGGCTCTCTACGCATCGATGTCGATCACCGACGGTGACTTCGATCCCGTGACGGCCGCGCGTACCAAGCTGCAGATCGGCCGCTCGGGCCGACACATCGCGCAGGAATCCATTCAGCTGCACGGCGGCATCGGTATCACCGCGGAGTATCCGGTCGGGCACTATGCGGCGCGGCTCACCGCGATCGAACACACTCTCGGCTCATCGCAAGACCAGTTGCACACGCTGATCGACCAATTGGGCGACTACCAGATCGCCACGCTGTAACTTTTCTCGCCGAACAGACACTTGGGTACGCCAAGCGCGGCATGTCAGGGGCCTGCGCGTCTGCTCGCGGGAAGGACTCAGCCCACCAGCCGGTCGATCGACCCCATCGGGATGGGCAGCCAATCCGGGCGGTGCCGGGCTTCGTATGCGGCCTCATACACCGCCTTGTCCAACTCGTAGGCCGCCAGTAGGTCGACGGGGTCGCGTGGGTCGACACCGGATTCTGCGGCATAACCGTCGCAGAAGGCCGTACTGTTGCGGTCGGCCCAAGCCTGAGCGGCAACGCCCGGTCGTTGATAGGCCGCGTAGTCGAACGAGCGCAACATGCCCGCGACATCGCGCACCGCTGAATCTGGACGACGCCTCTGCTGCAACGGTTTTCCGGGTTCACCTTCGAAATCGATCAACAACCAGCGCTGAGGGGTGCGGAGCACCTGCCCCAGGTGCAAGTCACCATGCACGCGCTGCACCGTGATTTGCCGCCCCGCCAGGGCCCGGTAGCGCTGCTTGATTCGCGTAGCGAAGTCGTACAGCTCGGGCACCGCTTGCGTGGCCGTCGTCAACCGGCTCAGCATCACGTCCACCGGAAACGGGATGGAATCGGTACCCAGCGCGTCAGCCAGGCACGTGTGCACCGAGGCCACCGCTGCGCCGAGCGCACGCGCCTCCTGCGCAAAATCACCGCCACCGGTGGTCGCCATGTGCCAACCTTCGACCGCATCGGCGGCGAACTCCGACACCACACCCAGCGCATACGGCTCGCCGTCCCACGAGGTTTCGAACGATCCGAGCAGCCGAGCCACATGGGGGTTTCCCGCCCTGCCCAAAGCCCGGTTGAGTTCGATGTCAGGATGCACACCGGCAGTGACCCGCCGGAAGACCTTGAGCATGGCGTCCTGCCCGAACACCACGCTGGTGTTGCTCTGCTCGGCCGTGGAGACCCGGGCAGGGGCATCCAGGGGAAGCTCCGCGTCCGGCTCCTTCGTGAAAACCACCTCCCCGACGGTGGCCGCGTCGTCGATTAGTTTCAGCAGATAGCGTGCCGCATCCGGGTCGAACAACGCGTCGTAAGCGATCCGATCACCGTCGATACTGATGGTCGCGCCGGCGTGGCCGTGATCTGAACCGTCTCGACGACCGACCCCGACGATCACCTGATAGCGCTCACGAGTGCCGTCCGTGTACGACACGTCCAACAACACCAGCAGGAGGTTGTCTCGCAGCGGCACCACAAGCGCTGGGCGCGCTGCACTCAACGCGCGGCCCCGGCCGGCATACCACCGCTGCCGGGGTAACCACGCGCCAAACGGGATGTCCAGACCTTGCACGGCCACTCCGTCGATGCCTTCCATCAGCGTTAAACCTACCCACAGGAGCGGCTTTTCAACCGTCCTAGAACTGTTGCGCCGAGGCCTGGTTTCCGGCGTCCCGACCGACTCCACCCACCAGCAACGTGATTCAGCCTCACCAGTGAGTTTGCGGGAAAGAACACGGTTGAACAAGAGCCCGCGACGGGTTAGGTTTTCCCGAATTCGAACTTGTCTGCGGCGGTCCGCCGCGGAGATCGGCCCCAACAATTCGATGAGGGATGCCCTGTGGGTGAGTCGGCGCCTGACGATCGCGAAGTACCGGCGGCGCGACCATCAGCGGCCGAAGAAGCTCGCACCGTGGCCAAGTCGACCAACTCCGGCACGCTGGCCACTCTCACCGCCGAAGGCGCACCGTGGGCGTCGTTCGTCACCTACGGGCTGCTGGACGGTGCTCCGGTGCTCTGCGTGTCGAATCTCGCGGAGCACGGTCGCAACCTCGCGCAGGATCCGCGGGCAAGCATCGCGATCGTCGCGCCCGGGGCCGGGTCGGATCCGCTCGCCAGCGCCCGTGTCACCCTGGCCGGCGTAGCCGAGCGCCCCGCCGGTGCCGAGGCGGCTGCGGCCCGCGACGCCCACCTGTCAGCGGTCACGGCGGCAAAGTACTACATCGACTACAGCGATTTCTCGCTGTGGGTGCTGCGCGTGGACCGGGTGCGTTGGGTCGGCGGCTACGGCCGGATGGACTCGGCCACCGGTGCGGCCTACGCCGCCGCCGAGCCCGACCCGGTGTCGCCGCACGCTGCCGGCGCCATCGAGCATCTCAACGCCGACCACGCTGCGTCACTGCTGGCGATGGCCCGCACTCTCGGCGGCTACCCCGACACCACCGCCGCAGTGTGCACGGGCGCTGACCGCTACGGCCTCGATCTGAGGGTCGCCACCGACCGCGGGGTGGCATACACGCGGGTGGGTTATGCCGCGCCGATCAGCTCCTTCGATGAATTGCGTTCCGCGACAGTCGAGTTGGCCAGGCGAGCCCAGGCCGGATAGGCGCACCACGCCCAGGCCGGATCGGCGCACAACGCCGTGTGCAATACGATCGCGGGTATGTCTGTTGCCGCCGAGCGTCCGGAAACCTGGCACGCCGCCTTCGATCTGATCCGCACGCGCGGCTACGAGCACCGCGAGGAGCCGTTCCGGCTGGCCAGCGGCCAGCTCAGCCATGACTACATCGACGGCAAGTACGCCATCGACACCGGTGAGCGGATGACGATCGTCAGCCGCGCGGTCGCCGATCTGGCCGCGGCCCGCGGCATCGAGTTCGACGCCGTCGGCGGTCTGACCATGGGTGCCGACCCGCTGGCCCACGGGGTCGCGATGGTCACCGGCAAGGCCTGGTTCTCGGTGCGCAAGGAACAGAAGAGCCGCGGCCGCGAGCAGTGGATCGAAGGCACCCGGCTCGAACCCGGCACCCGCGTGCTGCTGGTCGACGATGTGATCAGCACCGGCGGCTCCACCGAGATCGCCTACGAGCGCGTCGCCGCCGCGGGTGCGGTGGTGACCGGGGTCATCCCGATGGTCGACCGCGGCGATGTCGCGACGGGACGATTCGCCAAGCGCGGGGTCCCGTTCGCGGCGCTGGTGACCTACCGCGATCTGGGTATCGAACCGGTCAAGGACGTCTGAGCCCGGTTCAGATCACCAGCACCGGCGCGGGCCGTACCCCGACGCGCACCGGGTCCCCCGGGCTGAACACCTCGGCGGCTGAACTTGCCAACTGCGCATGCAGCACCGCGCCGTCGGGCAACGTCACGTACACCCGGGAGATCGGCCCGAGGAACGCCACCGAGCTGACCCGAGCGGCACCGTCGGTGTCGGCGGTGACCATGATGGATTCGGGACGCACCAGCGCCGTGCCCGTACCTGCATCGACCGAGCCGGCCAGCGTCGGGACCGAAGTACCCAGCAGGAGAGCCCGCCCGTCCGAAACCTCCGCGGGTACCTGATTGTTCAGTCCGACAAACTCCGCAACGAACGGTGTCGCGGGGCTCGCGTACAGATTTGCCGGCGCTGCGAGCTGTTCGAGTTTGCCCTGGCTCATCACCCCGACCCTGTCGGCAACCGCCAGCGCCTCCTCCTGATCGTGGGTGACGAACAACGTCGTGGTGCCGACCTCGAGCTGAACCCGACGGATCTCGTCGCGCAACTGCACCCGCACCTTCGCGTCGAGCGCTGAGAGCGGCTCGTCGAGCAGCAGCACGCGCGGCCGGATCGCCAATGCCCGCGCCAGCGCGACACGCTGCTGCTGGCCGCCGGAAAGCTCGTCGGCGTACTTGTCCTTGTGCTCGCTCAAGCCCACCAAATCGAGCATGTCCGCGGCCTGGGAAAGCCTGTCGGCCTTGCTCTTTCCTCGCATCTTCAACCCGAAAGCGACGTTGTCCAGCACGGTCAGGTGCGGGAAGAGGCTATACGCCTGGAACACCATCCCCATATCGCGCTTGTTAGCCGGTACCGAACTCACGTCGCGCCCACCGACCAGCACGCTGCCCGATGTGGCCTCGTCGAGACCTGCCAAGATGCGCAGCGCTGTGGTCTTGCCGCACCCCGACGGTCCGAGCAAAGCCACCAACTCGCCGGGCTCGATGTGCAGCGTCAGTCCGTCGAGCGCCTTGACACTGCCGTAGACCCGGGTGAGGTCATTGAGTTCGACGGCAAGACCTCGATTGCTCCTCACCTCGGACCACCCGCCCTCCGACGGCGGCCGCGGGTGACAACCGCCAGGGCCAGCAGCAGCACGAAACCCAACAGCAGCACCGCGAGTGAGGCGGCCACCGACGTCGGACCGTCGCTCTTACCGATTGCGACGATCTGCACCTGCAGGGTCTGGTAACCGCTCAGCGACGCAATGGTGTATTCGCCGAGCACCACGGCGATGGAAATGAAAGCGGCGGAAAGGATTCCGGGCCAGATGTTGGGCACGATCACCCGTGCGATGGTGGCGCCCCAGCCGGCGCCGAGCGAGCGAGCCGCCTCCGACAGAGTCCGCAGGTCGATGGCCGCGAGCGCCGCGTCGAGGGCCCGGTAGGCGAACGGCAGCACGAGTACGACGTAGACGAACGTCAGCGTCAGCGCGGATTCCCCGAGGAAGTAGGTGACCCAGAGGTAGACATTGCGCAGGCCCACCACGATCACCAAGGCCGGAATCGTCAAGGGCAACAGGCACAGAAATTCGATCGCACGACGGGCCCACGGCGCCCGCAGCCGCACCCAGATCATCGTCGGCACCAGCAGCACCAGCATCGCGACCACGGTGAACACCGCCAACAACACCGAGATCACGATCGCCTGATACAGCGTCTCGTCGGCCACCAGGTTGCGCCAGGCCGTCAGGGTGCGTCCGCCCTCGATCAGGTTGCGCGTGGAGAAGTCCGCCATCGCGTACAGCGGGAACAGGAAGAACAACCCGAACAGCACCCACAGTGTGATCCGCAGTGTCGTTCTCGCGTGCGTCATTTCAGCCACCTCGCGGTACGCCGCACCAGCGCGTTGTAGACGAGCATCACAGCCGCCACCACGACGATCATCTCCAGCGCCAGCGCGTAGGCGAACCCGGACTGACCGAGCACCACCTCACTGGTGAGGGCCGCGCGGATCAGCAGCGGCACGATCGGAGCTCCTTGGCTGACCAGAGCGGCGGCGGTCGCGTAGGCGGCAAAGGCGTTGGCGAACAACAACAACGCCGATCCGAGGAACGCCGGGGTCAACAACGGCACCGCCACCTCACGCCAGTACTGCCACCTGGACGCCCCGAGGTTGACGGCGGCCTCACGCCACTGGTCGCGCAGACCCTCCAGTGCGGGCAGAAAGACGATCACCATCAGCGGGATCTGAAAGTAGGTGTACACCAGGATCAACCCGGGCAGCCCGTACAACCAGCCGGATCCGGCCAAGTCCCAACCCAGATGCTCACGCACCCAGATCGTCAGCACACCGTTGAGGCCGATCGTCGCCAAGAACGCGAAAGCCAATGCCACACCCCCGAACTGGGCCAGCACACTGCACAGCGCCAGCACCGAGCGACGGACCATCGACGACGGCGGGCTGCTGACAATCAACCAGGCCAGCACGGCACCCAGCACCGCCCCGATCAGTGCCGTGCTGCCCGAGAGCAGCACGCTCTTGCCGAGGGCCGCGAGCGCCGTCGGCGAGAACAGCGCCATGATCCGCGCAAGCGAGAAAGATCCGTCGGCGAAGAAGGCCATGACCACCACTGTCACCGTCGGCACGATCAGAAAAACGGTGACCACCGTGAGAAACGGCAGCAGCGGCAGACTTTCGCGGATCCGCCGACCCACAACGGCCCCTGGCACCGGCCGACTCAGCCGATCGCCCTGGCCCAGTTGTCCGCCAGATACTTGGTGGCCGCTTCGGTCTGGGCCGGTGTCGGGATGACCACCTGCCCGTCGATCGACGGGAGTTTGGAGAACGCCTTCTTGTCGACGGTTCCCGCGACGGCCATCTGATCTGCGCGCACCGGCCGGACACCGCCCACCATGAACAGGTTCTGGCCTTCGTCACTGAACAGGAACTCCTGCCACAACCGCGCCGCGGCCGGATGCGGGGCCGCTTTGTTGATCGCCTGGAAGTAGTAACCAGCGACTGCGTGGTCCGGCGGCACCACGACCTGCCAGCTGGGCAGCTTCTGGGTTTCGGCGGCATTGGTGTAGTTCCAGTCGATGACTACAGGCGTCTGGCCCGACTCGATGGTGGCCGGGGTCGGGTCGACCGGCAGGAAATTGCCCAACTGATGGAGCTTTCCGAAGAAGTCGACGCCCGGCGCGATGTTGTCGGCCGACCCGCCCTGGGCCAGCGCCGCCATCACCACCCCGGAGAACGCCGCACCGGCCTGGGTGGGATCGCCGTTGAGAGCGACCTTTCCGTGGTATTCGGGCTTGAGCAGGTCGTCAACGTCGGTGATGGCAGGCACTTTGGCCGAATCGAACCCGATAGACATATAACCGCCGTAGCCATTGACCCAAACCCCGTTCGGATCCTTGAACTTCGCCGGGATGCTGTCGAAAGTGGCCACCTTGTACGGGGCGAACATCGAGGTGTTCGACAGTGCCACAGCCTGTCCAAGATCGAAGACATCGGGCGCGGTGCTCTTGCCCTTCTGCTGATTGGCGGCGTTGATCTCCTCCTGGCTGGAGGCCTCGGGCTGCGCCGAGGTGACTTTGATGCCGTACTTGTCGGAGAACGCCTTGATGATTGCGCCGTAGTTGGCCCAATCCGGGGGCAGAGCAATGACGTTGAGCTCGCCTTCGGCCTTGGCCGCGGTGACCAGGCCGTCCATGCCGCCGCATGCCCCGGCAGAGGTGGCCTCGGCGGCCTTGACTCCCGATTCCGTCTGCCCGCCGCCGCCGTCTTTCTGCGGTGGGGCGCATGCCACCGCAGACGTGACGACGAGGCACGTAACGGCGGCAAGGACGCCCGGGATAAGTTTTGGCTGCAACATTCGAGTAAGCGCTGTTCTGGTGAGCATTGCCAACCTTCCGATGATCAGAAAGCGCAGCAATGGCGCCGCGGTTACCGACACTGGTCGCTGCGGTGAATGGCTCCGGCGTGACGTCCGAACCCTACCGTGAGGGACGGCCGATCGTGTCGACATCACGATCATCGCGCGTTTGTGCAGGTCGTGCCGCTAACATCAGAACGTGGCTGAACCTGAAGCAGCGGGTCGCTTCGACTACCTCTGGACCGACGCTGCGCAGCAGGCGGACGGTGAGGCCGACGACGCAACCGCTGGTTTCGATGCTTTCGATTCCAGCACCTGGAATTTCAAACCCGCGCCCGTGCCGTGGTACCGCACCCGACGGGCCGCGGCCGCGATCGTCGCGGCGGGGATAGCCGCGGCGGCGATCGTGATTTCGCTGGTCCTGCTGATAGTTCGCGATCCGTCATCGACGGTCGACCGGGCTCCGACAGCGGTGACGCCGACGGCATCGAGTGCTCCCGCGCCCGCACCCGCACCGCCACCGCTGCGGGCCGGCATCCTGCCTGCTCCCCCTCCCCCGCCGCCGGCACCTCCGCCACCGGAGCCCGAGTCCCAGTCGCCGGTGTACCGAGCACCGCAGCGGCCCACACCCACCAAACGGCCCGAGATCAACGTGACCCGGTCGCCGTACAGCGTGGCGCCACAGCCCAGACACCCGCATTGAGCCCCACTCTGCTCCTACGCTGAACGCATGGGCGAGTTCGATGCGGTGGAGCAGTTTGCCGGCAGCCCGACCGCGGTGTTGGCCACGCTGGGACCCGAAGGCGCCCCGCATCTGGTCCCGGTGGTGTTCGCGGTGCACCGCGAGTCCGAAGGCATCACGATCTACACCGCGGTCGACGCCAAACGTAAGTCCACGCAGAAGCTGCGGAGGCTGACCAACATCGAACACGATTCTCGGGTGAGTCTGCTCACCGACCACTATGACGACGACTGGACGCACCTGTGGTGGGTGCGGGCCGACGGCCAGGCCGCAACCCATTACACCGGCGACGAGGTGGCGATCGGATACGCGTTGCTGCGCGCCAAATATCCTCAGTACGAACGGATTGCGTTGGACGGCCCGGTCGTCACGGTCGCCATCACACACTGGTCCTCCTGGCAGGCGTGAGCACGCGACCGCTCGAAGCCCACGTGCAGCCCTTGTGCTGCAGGTCGCATCGGGGAATGGTGGAAGGGGACCTCAGGAGGACATGCCATGGCGGACAGGACGGCCTCTGCAGCCGGCAACGGGGCCCTACCTACGGCGGAACGCCCGGAGGCGATCCGCAACATCGCGCTGGTCGGGCCGTCGGGCGCTGGTAAGACCACGCTTGTCGACGCGTTGCTGATGGCCAGCGGGGTGCTGACCAGGATCGGTTCGGTGCTCGACGGGTCGACGGTGTGCGACTTCGACGACGCCGAGATCGCTCAACAGCGTTCTGTGGGCCTGGCACTGGCATCGTTGCAGCACAACGGGATCAAGGTGAACCTCATCGACACCCCCGGGTATGCCGACTTCGTCGGGGAACTGCGCGCGGGGCTGCGGGCCGCGGATTGTGCCCTGTTCGTCGTCGCGGCAAATGAGACCGTGGACGAGCCGACCAAGGCGCTGTGGCAGGAGTGCAGTGCAGTGGGAATGCCACGCGCCGTGGCGATCACCAAACTCGACCATGCTCGAGCCAACTACGCCAACGCGCTGGCCACCGCCCAGCAGGCGTTCGGCGACAAGGTGCTTCCGCTGTACTTCCCCGCCGGCGATGGGGTGATCGGGCTGATCACCAAGACCCAGTACGACTACGCGGACGGTACGCATTCGTCGCACGCGCCCGCCGAGTCCTATACCGACGAGATCGCCGAACTTCGCGGCACGCTCATCGAAGGCATCATCGAGGAGTCCGAGGACGAGACGCTCATGGAGCGCTACCTGGGCGGTGAGGACATCAACCCGAACGTGCTCATCGAAGACCTGGAGAAGGCCGTGGCCCGGGCCTCGTTCTTCCCGGTGATCCCGGTGTGCAGCGGATCCGGCGTCGGGACCCTGGAACTGCTGGAGGTCGCCACCCGCGGGTTCCCAGCACCACCGGAACATCCTCTGCCCGAGGTGTTCACGCCACAGGGGGCGCCCCGTAGAGCATTGGCCTGCGACCCCGCCGGACCGCTGCTAGCCGAGGTGGTGAAGACGACGTCGGATCCGTATGTCGGCAGGGTCAGCCTGGTCCGGATGTTCTCCGGAACCCTCAGGCCCGACGCGACAGTGCACGTGTCGGGCCATTTTTCGGCCTTCTTGCCGAATGGCGGCGCCGCAAGCGACGATACGGGCGCGCATGCCACGACCGGGCACGCCGACCACGACGAGGATGAACGCATCGGCACCCTGTCCTTCCCGTTGGGCAAGCTGCAGCGCCCGGCACCGCTGGTGGTGGCCGGCGACATCTGCGCGATCGGCAAGCTCAGCCGCGCGGAAACCGGTGACACGCTGAGCGACAAGGCCGATCCGCTGGTGCTGCGGCCGTGGACCATGCCAGACCCGCTGCTGCCGGTGGCTGTCCAACCGCGCGCGAAGACCGATGAGGACAAGCTCTCGGTCGGTCTGCAGCGGCTGGCCGCCGAGGACCCGACCCTGCGTATCGAGCAGAATCCGGAAACGCACCAGATCGTGCTCTGGTGCATGGGTGAAGCGCACGCGGGTGTCGTACTCGACGCGCTATCCCGCCGCTACGGCGTATCGGTAGACACCGTGGAGTTGCGCGTACCGCTACGGGAGACGTTCGGCGGCAAGGCAAAAGGACACGGCAGGCACGTCAAGCAGTCGGGTGGGCACGGCCAGTACGCGGTATGCGACATCGAGGTCGAGCCACTGCCCGAAGGAGCCGGTTTCGAGTTCGTCGACAAGGTGGTGGGCGGTGCGATTCCGCGCCAATTCATCCCGAGCGTCGAGAAGGGGGTGCGCGCCCAGATGGAGAAAGGGGTCGGTTCTGAAGTCGGCTACCCCGTTGTCGACATCCGGGTGACCCTGGTTGACGGCAAAGCGCACAGCGTCGATTCGTCGGACTTTGCCTTCCAGATGGCAGGCGGGCTGGCGCTGCGGGAAGCCGCCGCCACCACTCGGGTGAATCTGCTGGAGCCGGTCGATGACGTGACCGTGCTGGTGCCCGACGACCTGGTCGGTGCCATCATGAGCGATCTGTCCAGCCGCCGCGGCCGCGTGGTCGGCACCGACAAGGTCGGTGAGGACCGCACGGCCGTGAAAGCCGAGATCCCCGAGATCGAACTGACCCGCTACGCCATCGACCTGCGGTCGCTGTCGCACGGTGCGGGTTCGTTCACTCGATCGTTCGCCCGGTACGAGCCGATGCCCGAGACGGCCGCGGCCCGGGTACGCGGTGCGGGGTAGCCGAGAACGCGCCATCAATCCGTGACGGTGCTCACCGACCGCCGGCCCACCTCGGCTTCCAGCTTCTCCTCGTAGGCGCCCTCGTCGCGGCCCAACGCTATCGTCGCGACGGCCATCGCGCAGATGGCCAGCGACAGCGCAATGGGCTCCAGCCCGGTGATCGACATGTGCTCCCCGAGCACGACCGAACCGAGCACCACCGCCACCACGGGTTCGAGCACCAGCATGGTCGGTACCGAGGTCTGCAGGGATCCGGCGTGAAAAGCCGATTGCTGCAGCAGTGTTGCGACCACTCCGAGCATCACCACGAGGTACAGGGCGGGTGTGGTGAGCGCCGTGAGCGCACTGCCCTGGGTGACCAGGTGCATCACAATCTTGGTCAGCACCGCCACGACGCCGAACATCACGCCCACCGCCACGGCGAGCAGGGCGGCGCGGCGCCACGTGGTGCTGCGGGTCGCGGCCAGCACGAACAGGGTGACCCCGGCCGCGCACACCACCGCGACGATGAGTGTGGTAGCCACCGGCACCTGGTACGAGCCCGTGCTCGCCCGGGCCAGCAGGACAAAAACCGTCAATGCGGCAGTCAGCAGCAGGGCCCACAGCCACTCGGCGCGACTGACCCGACGGCCCGCCAGTCGAGCGCTCAAGGGCAACGCGAACAACAACGCCGACACCAACACCGGCTGCACCAGCAGCAGTGAACCGAAACCCAGCGCGAGCGCCTGAAACGCGTAGCCGGCTACCGCGGCCGCCGTACCGAACCACCACAGCCGGCGACCCAGCAGAGTCCGCAGCATGACGGTGCTGACGCCCTTCTCCGCCGGGACGTCCATGGTGGCGCGTTGCCGCACCACGATGCCGACCGCGGCGAAAACCGCCGCGCACAGGGCGAACAGCACCGCAAGACCGTTGCCGAGCAAGCCTCGTCAACCCCTTTCGGGCCGGTAGGCCCCTGAACGCCAGTCACCTCCAACCGTAGAGTGCCTGACGCTCTCGCGCCGGTCCGGGTCTCCTACCCAACGCGGCGTGTCGGGCTTCTTGGCTCAACCGAGCTCCGGCGGATGCGGTTTCGTGATCAGGCCGCCGTAGCGTTCGTGACCCGTACGGTTCCGTCCGCCACCAGGAGTTGACGATGTCGGTAAGCCGATGGCTTGCAACGCTCCTGGCTCCAGTGCTGGTGACAGCGCTGACGGTGACGCCACCACCGGCCGCGGCCGCGAACCAGTTCGGTCCGCAGCTGCCGGACAACCCCTACGACGGACCCACCGGTACCGGGTCAAGGCACGGCGACAGCGGCGCATCGGACACCACCTCATTGCCGGGGCCCGGCACCGGCCGTGTGCTCGCCCAGCCCGTCGGCCTGTCCGCGGCCTGTTCGACGGTCCTGATCGGCTCCGACGGTCTACCGGTCGCGCTGTGCGCCCAGGCTCTCGGCCGTTCGCCACGCGTGTACCTGCTGGACAAATCCACCGGCACGCCGTTGACCAGCATGGCGGTTGCGGCGGGTAGCCCGCTCGGCGGCGTCTATGGCTATCTGGACGCCTATCTGGACCACAACGATCGACTGGTCTTGGTGGACGGTGACAACAACCTGATTCGGATCAGCCACAGCCGCAACAAGCTCGGGTTGTGGGGCCTGTCCATCGCCGAGTCGACACCGCTGGGTGCCGGTCTGCCGTCCGGGGACTCCGTCACGGGTGTCGCACCCGCCTACAACGGCAAGGTCTGGTACGCCACCGCGGGTGGCACGGTGGGAATCGTCGACACGGCCGCGCGGAAGGTCACCTCCGTGGCGCTGCCCGACGGCGAGCACGTCGCCAACAGCATCTCCACCGCACCGCAGGGCACCGCGGTGGTCACCACGCACGCGCTGTACCTACTGACCGAGGATCGAGCCGGAAACCCGGTGGTGAAATATCGGGTCGGCTATGACAGGGGATCGGCTCGCAAGCCAGGACAGCTGAGCTGGGGCAGCGGATCCACGCCGACGTTCTTCGGGCCGGTCACCGGCGGTGAGTACCTCGCGCTCATCGACAACGCCGACAACCAGGTCCATCTGCTCGTGGTCAGCACGGCCTCCGGCGCGGTCCTGTGCACAACCCCGGTACTCACCTCCGGCGGCCCGGGCTCGGAGAACTCGTCGATCGGCGCGGGGCGCACGGTGATCGCCTCCAGCACCTACGGCTATCCATATCCCACGGTGCCCAGTGCCGCCGACCCCGCTGTGCCGGCTACGGCGCGGTTTGTCGGAGGGATGACGCGGGTCGACGTCCGGCCCGACAACTCCGGATGTGACGTGGCGTGGAACAACAGCGTGCGCTCGGCGGCAGTACCGAGACTGTCGGTGGCCGACGGCATGATCGTGACTGTCACCCGGCACAATCCGGTCGACGATCAACTCGGCACCACGCCTGCCGACAAGTTCTTCTACGCCGCCGTGGACACCGGCACCGGAGCCGTGCTCACCGAACAGTTCATCGGCGCCGCAACCGCCGCCGACCCCATGCAGTCTGCGGGCACCACGGCACCCGGCGGAGTGATCTACCAGGGCACGGCGACAGGAATTCAGCGCATCGCACCGCTGACCTGACGCCGTTCCATGCGACCAGATGCCATCGGTCGCTACGGTGCTGAAATGGTGAATTTCGCGCTGCGGTCCTGTGGTTTACGGGGCCACGCCACGTTCGCCCCCGACGAACCCGACCTGCGCGAGCGGCTTCGGGCCGACACCCCGGTCGGGGAAGCGTGGCGCTGCCTGCGGTGTGAGACGTTTGTGGTCGGACCGCCGAGGGGGCACGGCCCGGCCGACACCGCTCCCGAAGTCCCGCGGGGACGGCTGTTGCGCGACCGGACGATCATGCGCCTGCTGGCCGTAGAGCGAGCGGTCCGCGCGGTGGTCTTCGTGGCGCTGGCGATTGGCGTGCTCAAGGTGCGCGCCACCCGCTCCCAGTTGCACGACGCGTTCCAGAAGGATATTCCGCTGGCCCGCCCGCTGGCCGACCAAATAGGTTGGAACCTGGACGATTCCAGGATCATCCGGACCATCGATCACGCGTTCTCGCTGTCGGCGACGACGCTGCTGTGGATCGCCGTCGGTCTGGCCGTCTATGCCTTGATCGAATTGATCGAAGCAGTCGGGTTGTGGCTTGCCGAACGCTGGGGTGAGTACTTCGCGGTGATCGCCACCAGCGTGTTCCTGCCGTTGGAGATCTACGAACTCACCGAGAAGGTGACCGTGGTTCGACTCGGCGCCTTCCTCGTCAACGTCGCGGCGGTGATCTGGCTGCTGTGGAGTAAACGGTTGTTCGGAATCAACGGCGGCGGTGCGGCATACCGGGCCGAGCATCACACCGAGAGCCTGCTCAGTGTCGAGCGTGCCGGTCTCGCAGCATCGGAGCAACACCAGTAACTTCGGGAATGGCCACCGCTCGTGCCCGAATCTCAGTGCACGATCTGCCATTCCGCGGCGGCGTGCTGCTGACGCCAGAACTCGTCGAACCGGCCACCGGCGCTCAGCAGCTCTTCGACACTTCCATCCTCGACGATGCGTCCGCCGTCGACGAACAACACCCGATCGGCGTGGCGGATACTGGCCAACCGGTGCGCCACGATCACCCGGGTGCGCGGCTGCAGATCGACGGTGAGGGCGTCCACCACGGCAGCCTCGTTCTCGGTGTCCAGTGCGCTGGTCGCCTCGTCGACGAGCAGTATCGGCGCGGGCTTGACGAGCGCCCGGGCGATGCTGACCCGTTGCCGTTCGCCACCTGAAAGCGCGGTGCCCGCTTCGCCGGCCTTCGTCGCGTCACCGTCGGGCAGCCGGCCGGTCAACTCGTCCACCCGGGCCAGCCGCATCGCGGCGGAGAGCCGGTCCGCATCGGCCGCGGGATCTCCCACCGCGATGTTGTCGCGAATCGACCCGTCGAACAGATAAGGATGCTGAAATACCATACTCGTTGCAGCCCTGCGGGTTTCAGTGTTCAGCGCCGCCGCGTCCACACCGTCGATCAGCACCCGGCCGGCGGTCGGCTGATGCAAGCCGGCGATCAACGCCAGGATCGTGCTCTTGCCCGATCCGGACGGGCCGACAATCGCCGTCGTGCCGCCCGGTTCCAGCACGAAGCTGACCTTGTCGAGCACCGGATCGTCGCCGTAGGTGAAGCTCACCTCATCGAACTCGATGCGTGGCAAGGAGTTTCGCTCGGGAGACCCGACCGTCCCGGCCGGGAGCGTCGGTGCCGACAGAACGCTGCCGATCCGGTCCAGGGTGGCGCGGGTCGACTCGATCGCCGGTGCCAACTCGCTCAGCGCCGTGAAGGGTTCCAGGTAGCGGGCGATGACGACGATCAGCGCGATCGCCTCGGGCACGGTCAATGCGCCGTGCATGGTCAACACCGTGGCCGTACCCGCCAACGCGATCAGGGCCAATTGGCTGGCGAGGCTGAACAACAACTGCCCGGGAATCTGCATGGCCAGCAGTCGCACGCTCGCGCCGTGCTGGGCCACGAGCGCGTCGCCGACCAGGCTGCGCGCAGGTTCCGCGCGCCGGGCCGCCCGCAAAGCCTGCTGGGTGCGGGCGAACTCGATGATCCGTTCGGTCAAGGCGCTGTTGGTCTCGTCGGCGACGGCGTCGGCCTTACGACTCAACTGCCCCGACGCCCACAATGCTCCCAGCAGGACCACCACACCGGTCAGCGCCGCGAGTCCCAGTGGCGGGGACACCGCAATCAGCGCCACCGCGATAGCCGCAGGCAGCAGAACCGCACCGACGAGCGGCGTGAGCAGGTTCACCACGAGGCCGACGAGTTCCGGCCCGGTCGCGGCGATCGCCTGACGGGTGTTGGCGATGTTCGCGCCGTTGTCGCCTGCCAGCCAGTCGAGCCTGATGTTCGGCAACCTGTCGGCGACGTTGTGCTGGGTGTTGTCGAGAACCGCGAAGCCGAGATCGAATCCCAGCCGCGAGGTGATGGTGTCGACGACCCAGCCTCCGACGGTCGCGGCGGTCAGCCAGCCGAGCCACGGCACCGCGTCGCTTGGACTGGCGCCGAACAGCGCGGCCACCAGCGGCACCAGAAGCACCGCGCCCGCCGCGCGGATCAGCACCGAAATCAACGTCAGGACAGCATAAACACCGACCGTGCCGCGCTTCTCGACGGGAATGAGCGCAATCAGCGTGCGGATCATGGAGCGGCCTTTCCGGCGGTCACGGTGTCGCGGTGCCCGGTCTCCCACAGCTGGCCGTAGCGGCCACCGGCGGCCAGCAGTTCCTCATGCGTACCGGTCTCGACGATCTGTCCGGCGTCGAGCACGACGATCTGATCGGCATGGGTGATGGTGTGCAGCCGGTGCGCGATGACGAGTACGGTCCGGTCCCGGGCCAACCGGTTAAGTGCCTGCTGTACAAGGTATTCCGACTCCGGATCGGCGAACGCAGTCGCCTCGTCGAGAATCAGCACCTCGGTGTCGGCGAGGATCGCCCTGGCGATGGTGAGCCGTTGCCGTTCCCCCCCGGACAGGGTGGGTGCCGCACTCAAAGCAGTGTCGTAGCCATCGGGCAAGCGCAGTACCCGGTCGTGGATCTGCCCGTCACGGGCGGCGTCCTGCACCCGGTCGATGCCCGCATCAGGGTCGGCCAGGGCGATGTTCTCCGCGACAGTCCCCGCCACCAGCTGGGTGTCCTGAAGCACGAAACCTACTCGGCGATACAGGTCGTCGGCGCTCAAAGTGCGGATATCGCTACCGCCGACCCGGATTGCGCCGTCGTTCACGTCGTGGAAGCGGGCCAGCAGCGCGGCGAGCGTGGACTTGCCCGAGCCCGACGGCCCGACCAACGCAGTGAGCGTCCCGGGTCGCAGTGTCAGGGAGACGTCTTCGATCACGGGAACGCCGGGGCGGTAGGCGAATGTCACGTGGTCGAACACCACCGCACCCGAATCATCCTGGGGCGGCTCAGCATCGGCGATCGCGAGGTCGGCCTCTTCCAACGTGTTCTGGATACGCCGGGCGGCGAGCATGCCGCCGCGAATACCGCCCAGACCGTAGCCGATGCCGAGCAACCGAACGCCGAACGTGGTGCCCAGCAACAGGAACGGCAGCAGATCTACCGGATCCAGCCAACCGTTGATGATCATCGGAGTGCCGATGGCGACGATCAACCACAGGAATGTGTTGGGCCTGGTGACCAGATCCATCAGCGATTTCTTGCCGGTGAACGGGCGCTGCCAGGCCACCAGGAAACCGATGTACTCGTCGAGGCGACGACGGAAACTCGATGCCGCCGCGCCACCGAACACCCGGACCACGGGCTGGCCCTCGAGGTAGGCGCCCGCCTCACCGTTCATCCGCTCGGCCCACCGTTGCGCCTGCGCGATGCGGGGTCCCGACTGGATCGTCATGATCGACATGAGCACGAGATAGGCCAGCACCGGCACGAACAACGCGGCGGCCAGTCTCCAGTCCACGGTGAACAGGTAGACCAGTACCGCCAGCGGTGCGATCACCGCGGCGACAGCGTCGGGTATGGCATGCGTGACGAGGTAGTGCAGCGACAGCGTGTCGTCCTGCACCAGTTGCTTGATCGCACCGGATCCGCGAGCGGTGAACCAGCCCAACGGCAGCCGGGACATCTTGGTCAGCAATCGGGTCCGCAGATCGCGCGCGAAATTGGCGTCGATCCAGTGCAGCCAGAGCGTGAGCACCGCGGCCAGGAAAGTACCCGCGCCGAGCAGCCCGATTGCCACGAGGCCCAGCGTCCACAGCCGCTCCCGGTCCGCGCCGGTCAACAGCAGCCGCGCGAGTTCGACCAGCAGAACAAAAGGCGCCAACTGGACCAGCGTGATCACGGCCTGCAGCACGCCGGAGACGATCAACGGCGTGCGGAGCGGGGACAGCAACCGGCCCGCGGCCTGCGCTCGCCAGTTCCCGCGCGGCGCAGCAGTTTTGACGTCTACCGACTTGGTTTCGACGGGTTTGTCAGCCGGAGCGTCGTCTCGCTTGGTGCCCATGGCCCGACCCTCGGTCCAGTAGGCCTGCGCATGGATCTCTGTCTTGGGAAACCCGAATTCGTCGCGTAACCGGGTTCGCAGGTGCTTGAGCGATCCGGCTTCCGGCGTCACCCAGCAGTACCAGTCCGACCAGTTCCTGCCTTCTATTGCCGCCGCGAGTGAGGTCGTGTCTGCGCGGGGCACCCAGTGCACCCGCATCCGTGGGTGGGCGGCAATCGAGATGAGCAGATCAGACTCATCGTGCTGTTCGAGGTAGACCTCGATCGGAATGTCGTGCGGGACAGTCCCGATGATGCCGTTGATCGCGGGTGTGGCCGCGGCATCACCGATCAGCAGATAACCGGCCGGCGGCTCCTCCGGGACACTGAATCCGGCAGACCCCAACGTCGTCACCGGTACCGTCGCGCCCGGCATTGCGGTTCTGGCCCAGTGCGCCGCCGGTCCGGACGGCTCGTGCAGCACGACGTCGATGGCGAAATGCCCTGTGCTGACCTCGGCTTCGACGATTGTGTAGGCCCGCTGAAATTCGGTCTTTGTCCCCTCCGGGTCCGGGAACCAGAATCTCAACCAGGACGTCGGCTCGGCGATCGCATCGTCGAACAACGTGGGCGAAACCATCTGGATACGCAGCAGATTCGGCGTACGGCGCTCAGTGCCGACGACCGTGGCCTGGTGATCACGGGCGCCGAAGCCCCGCATGATCGCCCCTTGGAATCCACGTGCCATCGACGGTCCCCTCCTGGTTGGTCTTGACCACGATACGCACTCAAAGTATGGGTAGCCTTACCTACTGTCAACATGGCCCTACCGGCACATGTCATCAATACAGAGCAAATGCCCTGTTACTGTGGCGCCTGCCATGTTCGCCGAGGACCGCCCGGCGTCAGCCCGGATGGTGCTGATCATTCCGCCACACGAGATCACCGGTCTCGACCTGCCCACCGCCATCCTGCTGCAGCGCGATCGACTCGGCGATCCCACGGCGCGTCGACACCTCCGAGGGGCGGTAGAGGCCGTGCTCGCCAGCGGCCCCAGCCCGGTGACCGCCGAACGATGACTCCAGCCCGGTAATCCCCCAGCCCCAACGAAAGGTGCACCATGACAACGACACTGGACTTCGACGGAGAGATCGCGATCCTCGACCTCGGGGACGATGAGAACCGGTTCTCCCCCGAGTTTCTCGATGAGGTCGACGCCAATCTCGACCACGTGATCGCCAAGGGCGCGCACGGCCTGGTCACCACGGCCGACAGCAAGTTCTATTCCAACGGCTTGGACTTGGATTGGCTTGGGGCGCACAGTGATCAGGGCCCGTGGTACGTCGGGCGGGTCCAGGACACGCTGGCCAGGTTCCTGACATTCCCGGTGCCGACCGCAGCCGCAGTGGTCGGTCATGCCTTCGGCGCCGGGGCCATGTTGGCGATCGCTCACGACTTCCGCGTCATGCGCGCCGACCGCGGCTTCTTCTGTTTCCCCGAGGTCGACATTCGCATCCCGTTCACACCGGGGATGGCAGCACTGATCCAGGCCAAACTCACGCCACAGGCCGCGGTCGCGTCGATGACGACTGGCCGACGCTTCGGCGGCCTGGACGCACAGGCGCACGGGCTGGTGGACGCCACCGCACCCGAGGGAGGGGTCACGGTGGCAGCAGCCGATCTGTTGCGCCCGTTACACGGTAAGGACAGCGGCACGCTCGGTGCCATCAAAGACGTCATGTTCGGCGCCGCTGTCCGAGCGCTGAAAGCCAACGGTTAGCCGACAACAAGCCAGTCAGCCCGTCGCCGGCACCGGGTGGGGTTTAGTTACCCCACCCGCGCTGGCCGTCCCAGCCTCCGCACATGCCGTTGAGACAGCCGTGGCCCCAGCCACCCTGGGCAGGGTTCCAACCACCGCAGCCCTGCCAACCGGGGCCATTGTCGCAACCGCCACCGCCACCGGCGTCACCCCCGCCAACCGGGTCGGCTAGCACTACTTGATTCGTTCCGCTCAGGTCGGTCAACGTGGCCGGCGCATCAGCGAGCAGCATGGCCGTCGGTGCGGCGGCAATGGCCGCTGCGGCTCCCGCTACGAATACTGTTCCTGCGAGTTTTCGTATGGTTAGCATGACTCCATAGTGCCCCGCTGTGAGCTCCCTGCCAAGGAATTCTGTGCACACATCCACCACTTTTCGGCGAAAGCAGTGATCAGGAGTGTGGACAGGCGGGAACTTTCTCAGGCCGGCGGGACAACCCCCGGTGCGCGGACGACCATCGGAACAGCCGGGAAATACGAGGCCATCTCTGACCGCGACTTACGCAGCGCCGCAGTACCGTATCCACGCCTACGGAAAGCGGGATGGATCCAGATCCGCACGTTGACCTCGCCGCCTGCGAGTTCACCAAAGACCATGCCCACCTTGTCCGCACCCTCGATGGCGACGAACCACGCGGCCTCGTCGGCGTCGACGCGGACCAACGCAGACCTGATCTCGTCGTCGATGTCGGCGGCAGGTGCGCCGGACCCGTCACCGGAGGCGCCGACGTCGGCGGTACGCGCCGCAAAGATGTCGCGGTCGGAGTCGGGCGAGAACGCACGCAGCACAAGCGTCTCACCCGAGCTGGCAGGACGTTCCTGAGCCGTGAAGGACAACCGACTGTTCAGATCGTCGAGTTCGGCGGCGATCTGCCGGCGCGATTCCTTGGTGATCCGGTCGAAGGACAACCCGACTACGGCGTCGGCAGCGGCATACGATGTGTTGAGCAACGTCGCGACGGCGGCGACGGCGGACTTGCGGTCGTCAGCCTCCACGATCACATCCAGCAGTTCGTGCCGCCGGTTGAGTGCGTTGAGCAGAGCGTCAGCGATCTCACGCCGCGCGGCGGCCTTGTCGTGATCGGTCATGCCAACGAGCGTAGAGCAAGCCCCGTCCACCCTGCCGTGCGTTCACGGCGGCCACCTCAGGTGGCAAATTGACGGGCGCAGCCCGAGATGCGCAGCCGGATCCGCAACGCCTCGGGCCAGGGCTTCGCCTCAATTAACAGCAATTCCACACTAGAGGCGAACGGTCCGTCGCCCGTGGGCCAAAAGACCCTATCCATCCGGCCTAGCCGCCGATAACTTTTCGCCAGACACCCGCCAGCCCGAAGGGACCTCTTGTGACCACCACGACACCTACCTCGCTGCTGTCACCAGCCAGCCTCGACGTGGTGCGGGCGACCGCTTCCGTCGTCGCGGCGAATGCCGATGCGATCACCGCGCGCTTCTATCCGCGCATGTTCGAAGCCCACCCCGAACTGCTACGGCTGTTCAACCAGGGCAACCAGGCCACCGGCGATCAGAGTAAGGCACTGGCCGGGTCTGTGGTGGCCTACGCCGTGCAGCTGATCGACCCCGATGCCCCATCCTTCGACCATGTCATGCGCCGGATCGCCTACAAGCACGTCTCGCTGGGGATCCGTCCCGAGCACTACACGATCGTCGGCGAACATCTGCTCGCCGCTGTCGGCGAGGTGCTCGGCGACGCCGTCACTCCGGAAATCGCTGCCGCCTGGAGCGAGGTGTACTGGCTGTTCGCCCTGCAACTGGTCGCCGAGGAGGCCCGGCTGTACCTGGAGGCCGGCGTCGACCCGAACCAGCCGACGCGCGAGTACCGGGTGGTCCGCCGGATCGAGGAGACCGCCGACGTCATCTCCCTCGTGCTGGAGCCGGTCGACGGCGAACCACTGCCGGACATCGCCCCCGGTCAGTACGTGTCGGTGTTCGTCAACCTGCCGAACGGCGATCGCCAGCCTCGTCAGTACACGGTGTCGTCCACAGCTGTTCACACCCGTCTGCAGATCACCATCCGACGGGTTCGCGGGGTCAACGGCGCACCGGACGGTCGGGTTTCCAGCTACCTGCACGACCAGGTGAAGGTCGGTGATGTTTTGGAGATCAGCGCGCCTGCCGGTGATTTCGTCGTGACACCCACCGACGGGCCACTGCTGCTCGCCAGCGCCGGCGCGGGGATCACCACGGTGCTGCCGATCGTCGAGCACATCGCCCGTACCCAGCCGCAGCGGAAGGTGGTCGTCGCGCACGCCGACCGCCGCGCCCAGGACCATGCGCTGCGGGACACTGTGCTGCACCTCGGCCGCGAGCTCGACGACTTCACCGCCTACGCGTGGTACGAGACCGTCGACGACGGTGACACCCGGTCACGGCACGGGTACATGGACTTGACCGACGTGCCTCTGCCCGACGACATACAGGTGTTCACCTGCGGTCCGCTACCGTTCATGCGGTACATCAGGACGACGCTGCTAGAGCGTGGCGTGCCGGCGAGCCGGATCCGCTACGAAGTCTTCGGCCCGGATCTCTGGGCTGCGCAGGGTTCGCCCGACGCCTGATCGGATCCGACGCCGCGCTGCGGCGGTCCGTACCCTGGCGACCGTGGTTGATCTGCATCCCGACGTCGCGGCGTTGGCTCCGCTGCTGGGCACCTGGGCAGGGCAGGGTTGTGGTGAATACCCGACCATCGAGTCGTTCGACTACGTCGAAGAGGTCATATTCGGCCACGTCGGGAAGCCGTTCCTTACCTATGGTCAGCGCACCAAGTCACGTGTGGACAGTCGCCCGCTACATGCCGAAACCGGATATCTCCGGGTGCCGACGCCCGGTCGGGTGGAGTGGATTATCGCCCACCCGACCGGCATCACCGAGATCCAGGAAGGGTCGCTGACAGCCGCCGACGGCACCATCGAGATGGAGCTGACCGCAACCAACATCGGTCTCAGTGCGAGCGCCAAAGGCGTTACGGCACTGTCACGTTCGATCAAGGTGTCGGGTGACGAGTTCAGCTACACGTTGCGCATGGGTGCCGTTGGTCAACCGTTGCAGCATCATTTGGCGGCGTCGCTGCACAGGAGCCGGGCATGACTGGCCCGCGAGAAGCGAAAGCGGATCGCGCATGAGCGCAGACGGCCGGATCGCAGTCCCCTGCGACCTGGACTCAGTCACCGCCATCGCGGAAGAAGATCACTCCGATATCGATCCGCAGGCAGTCGAGCGGATCTGGCAGTCGGTGCAGTATTGGTACCGCGCCGGGATGCACCCGGCGATCCAGGTCTGCTTGCGTCGCAACGGCAAAGTGATCCTGAACCGCGCGATCGGACACGGCTGGGGCAACGGTCCTGACGCTCCGCCCGAAGCCGAGAAGATCCCGGTTCGCACCGATACCCCGTTCTGCGTGTATTCGGCGGCCAAGGCCATCAGCACGACAGTCGTGCACATGCTCGTCGAACGCGGGTGCTTCTCGTTGGATGATCGCGTCTGCGACTACCTTCCGAGCTACACCAGTCACGGCAAGGATCGCACCACCATCCGGCACGTCATCACGCACAGTGCGGGGGTGCCGATCCACACCGGTCCGCGTCCCGATGTCACCCGGGTCAACGACAGTGAGTACACCCGTGAGCAATTGGGGAACCTCAAACCGGTCTATCGGCCCGGGCTCGTGCACATCTACCACGGGCTGACATGGGGTCCGCTGGTTCGTGAGATCGTCCTGGCGGCCACCGGCCGTAACATCCGCGACATCCTGGCCGAGGACATCCTCGATCCCCTCGGATTCCGCTGGACCAATTACGGTGTTGCGCCCGAAGAGGTTTCGCTGGTAGCGCCGAGCTACCCCACCGGCAAGCCGCTGCCGCCTCCGATCGCCGCGGCGTTCCGGGCCGCCGTGGGCGGCACCCTGGACCGGATCATCCCGCTCAGCAACACCCCACTGTTCCTTACCAGCGTCGTGCCCTCGTCGAGCACCGTCTCGAACGCCGACGAACTCTCCCGCTTTGCCGAGATCTTGCGTCGCGGAGGGGAACTCGACGGGGTACGGATCATGCGGCCCGAAACACTGTGGACGGCAACCAAACCGGCCCGGCGGATGCGGCCGGACGTTGCAACCGGGCTCAAGCCGATGCGCTGGGGCACCGGCTACATGCTCGGCGGGAAACGCTTCGGGCCGTTCGGGAAGAACACGCCCTCGGCGTTCGGGCACACGGGCCTCGTCGATATCGCGGTGTGGGCTGACCCGGCGCGTGGACTGTCCGCGGCGATCGTCAGCAGCGGCAAGCCCGGCGGCCATCAGGAGGCCAACCGCTATCCGGCCGTGCTGGACCGCATCGCCGCCGAGATCCCGCAGGGCTGAGTCAGCGCAGCTGCTGGCCGTAGACCCGCTCGACGGTCATGGTCATCAGCACCCGCCGATCGGACACCATGACCGCCCGGTACTCATCCCAGTCGGGATGCTCACCGGCGGCGTTGCGGTAGTAGTCGACGAGCGCCTCCACCTCGGGACCGTGCGGATCGGTACCCGGACCGATGAGTGTCACCGGCCCTTCGGCGGTGGCCCACGCCCAGCCGTCCGACCTGGTCACCTCGATCGCGGCACGGGGGTCGCGCCGAAGATTGAGCGTCTTGGCGCGGCCGTCGGTCATCGACACCTGGATGATGTCGGCGGACCGGACATACGACTGCGTCACCGGGGACAGCTGTGGCATACCGCTGGCCTTAAGGGTGGCGAGTATCCCGAGGCGGACCTCGGCGAGCAGATCGCGCGGATCGAACGGCGGTTTAGATGAGGTGACGGTCACGTCTGTGCGCAACCTCCAAACCCACGCCCACTATTCCAGGAGACGCGTCGATGCCCGGTGGGCCCAGCGCATCGACGTTGACCACAGACTGTAGTGGTCGTAGCGCCCGAAGAGTTAAGCACTGGTGCTTTGCACAGTGGGGATTGTTGGCAAAAGCGGGACGTCACGTCCTCGTCTACGGTCGAGCTGATCACCGACACGTCGTCAAGGGGGCTTCATGGCGAACCGGTTGCAGGCCGTGCGAGAAAAGGCAATAGCCGGCTGGGCAGCGGCACGGACGCGGAAGACAAGCCCGTCACCACTGGAACCACCGTGGACACCCGAACCCGCGCGGTTCGGTATCGGTGTGCACCACAACGTCGCGGTCCCGGTACGCGACGGCACTGTGCTGCGGGCTGACATTCACTACCCGACCATTCCCGAGACTGGCGAGCCGGCACCGGGACCGTTCCCGGTGCTGCTGTCCATCACGCCCTACGGCAAGAAGGCTCCGCCTCCGGCCGCGCAGATCGGCGGCGGGGCAACCCCGTATCTGATCAGACGCGGCTACATCGAGGTGATAGCCGATGTCCGCGGTACCGGGGTTTCCGGCGGATCGTTCGAGATGCTGGGGGCCGAGCAGGTCACCGACGGCGTCGACCTGGTCGACTGGGCCGCACAGCTGCCGAATTCCAACGGACGGGTCGGCATGTTCGGTATCTCCTATCTGGCGGTCAACCAGCTGTTGACCGCAGCCGCCGTCGGCCGGGGCTCACCGCTCAGAGCGATCTTTCCGGTGATGGCCGCCAACGACTTCTACCGCGATGTGGTCACCATGGGCGGCGTCCCGCACATGCGCACTGTCCGGGCCTACGGTGCCGTGTATTCGCTTCTGAACGTGGTCAATTCGACGCTGGAGTTCACTAACCGTGGTCCCCACGAGCGTCCGCGGGCCGGCGGGCTGGCCGGGGTACGCCAGCGCGGACACGACCAGCGGCAGTACTTCAAGACCATGATCGCCGATGCGACGGCCGGCGGGGACAACGCATTCGACGGCCCGTTCTGGGACAGTATGCGCGCCAGCGACGTGTTGCCGAACATCGTCGACAACGACGTCGCGGTGTTCCTCATCGGCGGGTGGCACGACGCTTTCCAGCGCGGGGCGCCGCTCAACTACGCCGCCTTGCAGAACACCTTCGCGGGCCGGCCCGCCGATGCGCCGATGCAGCCGGGCCAGCCGACGTCGGAGCGCATCCAACTGATGATGGGTCCCTGGTACCACGTTTCGGATCTGGACGGCCTGCACCTGCGCGCCCTGCAACTGCGGTGGTTCGACCGTTGGCTGAAAGACTCCGAGGACGCCGCGGTGACGGGTACCCCGGTGCGCTTCCAGGCCATCGGCAGCTCTCAGTGGTTTCACACCAGCGAATACCCGTTCCCCGAGGCCACGCCCACGCGGTTCTTCCTGTCCGACGGCGGCGTACTGTGCACCGACGCCGAGCCTGACGTGACCGAGGCGATGCTCCGGTACGCCACACGTGGGCCGATCTCGGGACGCAGCCTGGAACAGTGGAGTTTCGGGATGGGCAGCTTCGTGGTGTCGCAGGCCGGCCGCCGCATCCGCTACGACCTGGACAACAGCAAGGTTCAGCGGGAAGCCCTGACCTATACCACCGCAGCATTCGACACGCCGCAGTTGGTGGCGGGCCCGGTCGCGCTCGCCGTGTACGCGCGCGCCAGCACGACGGAGACGTTGTGGGTGGCTCATCTGGACGACGTGTCCCCCGAAGGCATGAGCCGTCCCCTGACCCAGGGCGCCCTGCTCGGTTCGCACCGCACCCTGGATGCCGACAAGACGTGGTACCTGGACGACGGCACGGTGCTGCGGCCGCATCACATCAGCACGCGCGCGGCCGTCGTTCCGGTGGTGCCGGGGCAGCTGACGCGCTACGACATCGAGGTGTTTCCCACTGCTGCCCTGATCGAGGCCGGACATCGGTTGCGGCTGACCCTGACCACCTACGACTTCCCGCATCTGGTGCCGACCAAGCCGGCCCGCCGGGCCCTGGCGGGCGGGGTCTATCAGCTGCGCCAGGGCGGACAGTCGCCGTCCCAAATCCTCATCTCGCTGGCCGACCCTGCGACGTTCGGATAAGGCGCGAGATTCATCGCGCGCGACGCTGCTTCATCCAGATCGCAAAGTAGACGATCATCGGTCTGTTCGGCATCGGGATCGAATCACCTTGATAACGGCCGGGTTACGCCGGGCGCGGCCCCGTGGTCATCACAGACTGCATTGTTAGCTTGCCAATGTGACGGGGAGGTATCTGGGCCGGATGATCTGGCGGCTGACGGCCACCGCAAGCGCGACATTGTTGGTGTCGGCACTGTTGAGCGTGGCTGGTATGCCCACCGCGACGGCCTACTCACGTAAAGGCCTTCCGGTCGAGCAGCTCGAAGTCCCGTCCGCGTCCATGGGTCGCGACATCAAGGTCTCGTTCCAGCCCGGCGACGGGCCGGCCACCGCCGGCGGCACCCCGGCGCTGTATCTTCTGGACGGCCTGCGAGCTCAGGACGACGAGAACGGTTGGGACATCAACACCGCCGCGTTCGAGTGGTACTACCAGTCGGGTCTCGCACTGGTGATGCCGGTTGGCGGGCAGTCCAGCTTCTACACCGACTGGTACCGGCCCGCGGCAGGCAGCGCAGGCACCACCACGTACAAGTGGGAGACGTTTCTCACCCAGGAACTACCGGCGTGGCTGGCCACCAACCGCAGCATCCGGCCGACGGCCAACGCCGTCGTCGGGCTGTCGATGTCAGGCGGCGCCGCACTGACCCTGGCCATCTGGCACCCGGCCCAGTTCATCTTCGCCGGCGCGCTGTCCGGCTTCCTCAATCCGTCACAGGGCTTGTGGCCCACCATGATCGGATTCGCGATGAAGGATGCCGGTGGATTCAACTCCACCGACATGTGGGGCACGTCCAACGACCCGGCCTGGCGGCGCAACGACCCCATGGTCAACGTCGGCCGACTGGTCGCCAACAACACCGCCATCTGGGTGTATTGCGGCAATGGCGTCTCCTCCGACCTGGATTCGGCCGGTGGCAGCTTCGGCCAGATGTACAGCGCGCAGTTCCTGGAGAACATCACCGTGGATTCCAACAAGGAGTTCCAGAAGCGCTATCTGGCCGCCGGAGGTCACAACGCAGTCTTCAATTTCCCGCCCAACGGCACGCACAGCTGGGGTTACTGGGGAGCCCAGCTGCAGCAGATGAAGCCTGACCTGCTCCGGGTCCTCGGGGTCGGCGCCCCACCACCGACCCCGGCGCCGGAACCAGCACCTGATGCGCTCGCGCAGCAACCCGGCGTGGGACAGGTGCCCGGGGCCCAGGTACCGCAGGCAGCACAGGTCCCCGGCGCCGTGGCGCAGGTACCCCAGGTCCCACAGGTGCCCGCGGCGGTGGCGCAGGTACCTGCGGCATACCCGCAGTAACCGCGCCGACCGTCGGCACCATGACCTCGCAGATCTCTCGTCAGACCTTCTTACGCGGGGCACTGGGACTGGCGACCGCCGGGGCACTTGGAGCGTGCCGGGACAGTCCCGCACCTCCTCCGGCCGGCTCGACGATGGCTGCCGGGCCACCGGGCTGGGTCGCCCTGTCCGGTTCGCTCGACGGCAAGGTCATCCTGCCGGATGACGCGGAATTCCCTTCCGCCAAGAGCATTTTCAACAGCCGGTTCGACGGCACGAGACCTGCCGCGGTGGTCGTGGCCAACTCGTCCGGCGACGTGTCGAAAGCCGTCGTATTCGCCGCCGAGCACGCCATCAAGGTTGCGCCCCGTAGCGGCGGGCACTCCTACATCGGCGCCTCGGCGACATCGGGCGCGATGGTCATCGACTTACGCGGGCTGCCCCGCGCCATCGACTACGACAACGGCACCGGCCTGGTGACGGTTGCAGCCGCCACCGATCTCGACACGGTGCAGAGCGCACTCGCCGAGCACGGCTGCTCGATTCCCACCGGAAGCTGCCCGAGCGTCGGTGTCGCGGGCCTGACGCTGGGCGGCGGCCTGGGTTCCGATGCCCGGCGCTACGGACTGACGTGCGACAGCCTGGTTTCGGCGACCGTCGTCGTGCCTAGTGGCGAGACGGTCACCGCGTCATCGGACGACCACGAAGACTTGCTCTGGGCGCTGCGGGGCGGCGGAGGCGGGTGCGGCGTGGTCACCTCGTTCACATTCCATACCTTCGCAACCGTCGACCGCGACGTCGTCACCCTCACGTTCCCCGAAACGGCTGCGGCACAACTGCTCTACGGATGGCACCACTGGCTGGGCACGGCACCGCGGGAGATCTGGGGCATGGTCAACCTGACCTCCGGCCCAGGCACCGACCTGCAATGCAGTGTCGTGCTGGCGGCTCCCGCACAGACCGGCGACCAAGCGGCGTCTGCCCTGGCCGCCGCGATCGGCACAGCCCCACTGAGCACCCGAACCCAGACCCTTGGCCACCTGGACTTCGTCCACTACTTCGAGGGCGGCAGCGATGCCACCAGGCCCCGGGCCTTCGTCGCGGGCTCGGACATCGCGGCGGAAATGACCCACGCCGCCGCCGAATCCATCGTCGCCGCGTTGTCCGCCTGGACCAAGGGCGCAGGGGCCGCGACCGCTGTCGTCGAATCACTCGACGGCGCCGTGACCGACACGGCACCCGACGCCACCGCCTTCCCGTGGCGGCGCCACGCCGCCTGCGTGCAGTGGTACACCGAGCCGACGTCATCGGCCGCCGTCGAGACCGCCACCGGTTGGCTGCGCGACGCGCACCACGCGGTGCAAGCGAATTCGGTCGGCGGATATGTCAACTACGTCGAGGCCGGCATGCCCGCGGCCCGCTACTTCGGGCACAACCTGGATCGGCTGAATACCGTCCGGTCTCACTACGATCCCGCCGGGCTGATCTGCACGGCGTTGGGACCGACGTCGCGGTGACACCCTCCCCCTGACACTAGCCGTCGTTGCTCGTTGATCGACTCCGGCACCAAAAACGCACAGGAGAACGTTAGCTGGCGATCGGCGCGGTATTGCTACTATCGGCCCGCAGATGTCGTAAGTTCCCGCACTATGCGGAGGTTTGGGAAATCGGGGGGCGGCGAGGTGAGCGGGATACCGCAACAGACTCACCAGTTCGACTGGCTCAGCACCTACATCCGGGACCGCGGTCTACGACGCCGCTGGCAGTGGGTGACGGCCCTGTATACCGCCGTGTTGGCGGCGCTTCCGCTGTTGATGATCTGGAGCCCAAACGGTCCCGACCATCTGGCCTCCAGAATGATTGCGGTGGGCACCGCAGCACTCGGATTTCTCAGCGCCCTGGTGTGGCTGGTGCACTGGCCCACCAGAAGGCAGTCGTCGCTGTTTTTGCTGGCTGCGAGCGGTGTTACCGCGCTCGGGTGCGCCTCCCTGTCCAATCCGTACTCGGCCCTCATGGGTTGTGTGGTCTTCGCAGTGCTCGGCGGATTCATCGCGTACTTCCACACTTTGCGCTACGTCGTCGGCAATCTCGTGGTCTGCGCAGTGTGCGCGGCCGTTTTTGCGTCCCGGCTCATCAAGGACACGGGTGATATCGCCCTGGCGGCTGCCGCCGTGCTGACCGTGGTGGTGCTCAATACCGGTGTCCCGTTCGGGATCCGGTCCCTGGTGCACGCCCTGCGCTCGGACCTCACGGTGTCCGATCACGATCCGCTCACCGGCCTGCACACCCGACGCGCCTTCTACCGCTCGGCGCACGGCCTGATTCGGCATCAGGCCGTGGGGTCACATCTGGTGGTCCTCGTGATCGACTTGGACAACTTCAAACTGCTCAACGACACGTGGGGGCATGCCCTCGGGGACCGGGCGCTGGCCCGGGTCGGGGCGGCCTTGCGGGACAACTGCCCGTCGGCGGCGGTGATCGGACGGCTCGGGGGCGAGGAGTTCGTCGTAGCCGACATCCACAGCACACCGCGGCCGGCCGACCTTGCCGAGCGGATTCGCCGGGCGACCGCGGCACTCCCTTACCCCACGACCGCCAGCATCGGCAGCGCCAGCGCCTCACTCGACGGTGCCGGAACAACCCCTGATCCGCGATTCCTCGACAATGTCATCGTCGCGGCCGACCTGGCAATGTATGCGGCCAAACGCGCCGGTGGGAACCAGGCGTGCCACTACGCCGATCTGCATCCCGCCCCCCTGCTCCGCGAGCGACCGTGTCTGTACACCGACACGCCGTGAATTGCGTGCATTTGCGGTCGCTCGCGGGGTGATCTAGGCGCCGGCAGAAGGCCGGACGGGGCCCATCAGTTCTGAATCGCGTTGATCGCCTTGTAGATACGCTGCTCGCTGACCGGGCGCGGGGTCCCGAGCTGCTGAGCCCACAGGCTCACCCGGAATTCCTCGATCTGCCACGCGATCTCGCTCACTTTCGGATCGACGGCGCGGGCCTGCGAAAGCGCCTGCACCACATCGTCATAAGCGTCCTCGACAGCGTGCACTCTGGCCATCCGCTCGCGGTCGGCAGCCACGGCCTGCGGCAATCGCTCCAACCGGCGACTGATCGCGGTGACATACCGGGCGAGGTCGGCCAACCGCGACGCACCCGCGGCGGTCACAAACCCCTTGGGCAGCAAGCGGTCCAGTTGAGAGCGAATGTCGGCCACCGCGTCGGCTTGCGCCGGCAGCGGTTTGTCCGGCAGCGCGACATGTACCTCGTGGGCCGCCGTCAGCACGGCCTGCACCCGGTTCACCACGGCCGTGGTGGTCGGCCCCAGTTCTTTGGCGGCTTGCTGCGCCAGTGCGGTGAAATCAGCCCTGGTCCACACCGTCCGCTTCAGCAGAACACCGGCCGCCGCATCGGCACAGTCCTCGAGCAGCGCGGCCAGGGTGCCGTCCGGGTTGGTGTTGAGGGTGAGGCGCACGCGGGGGTTCAGACTGCGTTCGATCGCCTTGACCGGTGAAGGCACCGTGAGCCGCAGCAGCCGACGCAGACCCGGGCCCATCGCCGCGGTCTGTTCGGCCTGGGCCGCGAACACCCGGATGTCCACGGCGTTGCCGGTGTCCACGAACGCCGGGTAGCCACGCACGGTGTGACCGCCCGAGACGTTCTCGACGCTGCGAGGCAGTTCATCGAGATCCTCGGGCCAGCTGCGTAACCCGCTACATTCCAGGCCTCCTCCGAGAGCGTCGGCCACCGCCGCGGCGACTGGCACCGCCAGCTGCTCACGCAACGCATCGATGTCCTTACCCCGGGCCACCTCGGTGCCGTCGGTGGATTCGACGGAAAAGGTCACCCGTAGATGCTCGGGTACCTTGTCCAGATCGAACGCGTCGATCGGCACCAGGACGCCGCTGCGCCTCCGCAGTTCGCGTTGCACCTCGTCCAACAGTGAACCGGCGGCCGGATCGAGATCGGGCAGGATGGCCCGCGCGGTGTCGGGTGCCGGCACGAAGTTGCGCCGCAGGTCCTTGGGCAGCGACTTGATCAACGCCGTCACCAGCTCCTCCCGCAAAGCGGGTACCTGCCAAGCGAATCCGTCGCCACCGAGGCGGGCCAGCACTCCCACCGGAACATGCACGGTGACACCGTCGTCGGCTGCGCCGGGTTCGAAGCGGTAGCTGAGCGGCAGCGTCAGATCATCGGTTTGCCAGGTGTCAGGGTGTTCGTCGTCGGCGTCGGTACGCAGCAGATCGGCGCGGGTGAAGGTAAGTAGGTTCGGGGTCTGGTGCCGCTGTTTCTTCCACCAGGCATCGAAGTGGCGGGCCGAGATGACATCCGCGGGAACGCGGGCGTCGTACAGCGCGAAGATATCGTCGTCGCCGACGATCAGATCACGACGGCGGGCCCGCTCCTCCATCTCCTCCAGCTCTGCGCGCAACCGCGCGTTGTCACGGAAGAAGTGGTGCCGGGTCTGCCAATCCCCCTCGACGAGCGCGTGCCGAATGAACAGCTCCCGGGCCAACTCCGGGTCCACCTGCGCATAGCCGACACGCCTGCGCGCCACGAGCGGCAATCCGTAGAGCGTCACGCGCTCGAAAGCCATCACCGTGCCGCGCTTGGCATCCCAGTGTGGTTCGCTGTAACTGCGCTGTACCAGATGCCCCGCCACGCGTTCGATCGCCTCGGGCTCGATGCGGGCCGCGATGCGCCCGAACAACCTGCTGGTCTCCACCAGATCGGCCACCACGATCCAGTGGGGTGGCTTCTTGGTCAGCACCGAGCCCGGCGCCAGGACGAAGCGGGTGTTGCGGGCCCCCAGGAACTCCCGGGAATCGCGTCCGCGGGTCTCCTCACGCATCCCGACGTGCGACAGCAGACCCGCCGCAAGCGCGGCATGTATGCGCGACGGGTCGGCCGGCTCGTCACTCTCGCGAATTCCGATGTCGCGGGCGATGCTGCGCAACTGCCCCACCAGATCCTGCCACTCCCGGATCCGCAGGTAGTGCAGGAACTCCTCGCGACACATCCGTCGGAAGGCATTGCCGGACAGCTCATTTCGTTGCTCTCGCAGATACCTCCACAGATTCAGGTAGGACACGAAATCGGAGTGCTCATCGGCGAACCGGGCGTGTTTCTGCCGCGCGGCCTCCTCGCGGTCGGCGGGACGTTCGCGCGGGTCCGGGATCGACAGCGCGGCTGCCAGCACCAGCACCTCGGCCACGCAACCTTCGGCCTCGGAGGCGAGGATCATCCGGCCGATCCGGGGGTCCAGCGGCAAACGGGACAGCCGACGGCCGATATCGGTCAGCCCACCGTCGGCGCTGAACGCACCGAGTTCCTGTAGCAGGCCGACACCGTCGCGGATGCTGCGCGGATCCGGCGGATCCAGGAAGGGGAACTGCGCGGGACCCTCCAGGTCACCGAGTCCCAGGGCCGCCATCTGCAGGATGACCGCGGCTAGGTTGGTGCGCAGGATCTCCGGATCGGTGTAGCGGGGCCGGGATTCGAAGTCTTCCTGGGAGTACAACCGGATGCAGATACCGGGTGCGGTGCGGCCCGACCGGCCGGCGCGCTGCGCAGCCGAAGCCTGCGAGATCGGTTCGATCGGCAGGCGCTGCACCTTGGTACGGCGGCTGTAGCGGGAGATGCGGGCCGTACCGGGGTCGACGACGTAGCGGATCCCCGGAACCGTCAGCGAAGTCTCGGCGACGTTGGTGGCCAGCACAATTCGGCGCAACGCCCGGCTGGGCTGGAACACTTTCTGCTGGTCGGCGGTCGACAGCCGCGCATACAGCGGCAACACCTCGGTGTTCTGGCCGACCACCGTACGCAGGGCATCGGCGGCGTCCCGGATTTCACGCTCGCCAGACAGGAAGACCAGCACGTCACCGGGTGGCTCGGCTTCCAACTCGGCGACCGCATCGATGATGGCTTCGACCGGATCCCTGATTTCGGTACGCACGATCTCGTGATCGGGATCGTCGGGGTCGGCCGAGTCTGATTCTGAATCACCGAGCGTCACAGGCACTTCCAGCGGCCGGTACCGGATCTCGACCGGATACGTCCGGCCCGACACCTCGACAATCGGTGCGCCGCCGCTATATCCATGTTCGGCGCCGCCGCTATATCCATGTTCGGCACCGCCGAAGTGCCTCGCAAAGCGCTCCGGCTCAATCGTCGCCGAGGTGACGATCACCTTCAGATCGGGCCGCCGCGGCAACAGCTCTCGCAGATAGCCGAGCAGGAAGTCGATGTTGAGGCTGCGTTCGTGGGCTTCGTCGAGGATGAGCGTGTCGTAACGCAGCAGCCGGCGGTCTCGTTGAATCTCCGCGAGCAGAATGCCGTCGGTCATCAGTTTGACCAATGTTGCGTCGCTGGCCTGATCGGTGAACCGCACGGTATAGCCGACCGCCTCACCAAGCGGGGTCGCCAACTCGTCGGCGATGCGCTGGGCGACGGTCCGCGCGGCCAGTCGACGCGGCTGCGTGTGACCGATGGTGCCGCGGATGCCGCGCCCGAGTTCCAGGCAGATCTTGGGCAGCTGCGTCGTCTTACCCGAGCCGGTGGCGCCCGCGACGATCACCACCTGGTTTTCGCTTATGGCCTTGGCGATCTCGTCGCGCCGCTGCGTGACCGGTAGATCCGGGTAGGTGATGGACGGGACGGCGGCCTGGCGCGTGAGCACCAGGGCCTCCGCCGCGCGGAATTGTTCTATGAGGTTCGTCGGGACACTGGCGTCACGAAGATTCCGCAACCGTCGGCCCAGGCGGGCGGCGTCACGGATCGTCAGGTCGTCGAGGCGGGAGCGCAGCTCGGCGACTGATGGTTCGGACACCCGACAAGGGTAGCGACGTCCCATCACCGGTCACGATGCGATCAGCGTGGCTGCGATTGATCGGCGGGTTCCGGACTGCGGGCGTATCCGCCTCTGGCGCCGACCGTCGAAAAACAGGTGGCAAAAGCTCCGACACCATCCGGATGACGGCTCCCATGGCCGACTACACGAAGTAGGCCGTCGCAGACCCAGTTCCCGATTGTGATCGGTTCGGGAACTACCATGAGGCGTGGCAAAAGTACTGTTCATCCGCAACGACCCCGCCGAGCCCGGGACGACGCTGAGTGAGGCCTTCGCCGAAAATGGATTCGACGTCGACACCTTCGCCGTGGTTTCGCGCGATCAACTGGAAAACCCAGCCATCGAGGTGGACTTTCCCGACTTGACCCGTTACGACGTGGTGGTCACGATGGGCGGGCGCTGGGGGGTGTACGACGACGCCCTGCGTGACACCTGGGTCGGCACTCAGATGGCCCGGCTACGTGAGGCGGCCGACGCCGGTGTTGGTCTGTTGGGCGTGTGCTTCGGCGGCCAATTGCTCGCGCAGACCTTCGGCGGGTCCGTCGGCAAGTCCAGTTCACCCGAGGTCGGCTGGTACGACATCAGCACAGACGATCCGCAACTGATCCCGCCAGGCCCGTGGTTCCAGTGGCATTTCGATCGCTGGACGACGCCACCCGGCGCCACCGAAATCGCCCGTAACAGCAACGCGCCGCAGGCGTTCGTGCTGGGCCGCACGCTGGCCCTGCAGTTCCACCCCGAACTCGATCCGGCGTTGCTGGAGGTCTGGATGGGCGAAGACCAGGACGGAGCCGCCGCCGCGGCGGTCGGTCTGACCCAGGATGAATTACGTTTGCGGACAAAAGAACTCGCGGACGACTCCGCCGTGCGCATGCGCGCGCTGGTACGCGGTTACCTGTCACGGGTGGTCCGCGCCGCGCCACAGTCTTGAGCTGAGCGGGGTCAGGCGCGATCCGGCGCCCAGTAGGCGAGCATCTCGGCGAATGTTGCGAACGCAGGCTTGGACACTCCGTAGGCCGCCTCGAAGTGAATGCTCAGCGGGAAGCCGAGGTCGGCCACCCCGTCGATCACCCGCTTGTACAGGTCCAGCATCAGCTTGCGTTTGTCGTCCGGGTCACGATCCGCGAGCTGGCCGAGGAATTCCTGCTCGGCGGCAACAGCCTCGTTGCCCGGGTCCTGGATCAGCCAGTTGATCAGACCGACCTTGGACTCCATCTTCGGTACGAAGCCGAATGACAGCATGATCTCGGGTCGGTGGTCGGTGGTCTCGGCGAATTCCTTGAGGAATCCGACGATGGTGTCGGAGTACAGCAGCTGCGTCATGCCGTACGTCGCGCCCCGCTCGCATTTGAACTTGAACCGGCCCTGCTCGCCGTCGCGGGTCGGGATGAGGATGGCTCCCCGATTGGGCACCAGCTGCTCATAGATCGACAGCGCGTCGGTGGGCGCGACGCCCTCACCCTCGCCGTCCTTCATCGTCCTCGGTACGCCGACGAAGGCGATGCCGTCGAAACCGGCCGCGCTCAGATCGGCCAGCCGCCGGCCCAGTGCCGCCTCGTCCAAAAACGAGGTGACCTGCGTGCACAGACCACCCATGCCGGGCAGCTCGGGCCGCAGGATGTTCCAGTAGTCCAGGACATCCATCCGCGGCTTCATCTCGACCGGACGGTCGTCGTCCTCGTCGATCATCCCCGGGATCATGACGTGGCGGATCCGGCCTTCGATCCCGGTCTCGGCAGCCAGCGCGAGCACTTTGTGCGCTTCGTCGACGGGGTACTGCACGCCGCGTTCCAGGTTCGGCGGGACGAGTTCCAGCGCGATGGTGTTCAGGGGCACGAACTTGCTCCACATCTCATTGCGTTCAGTCGCAGCATGCCGGGCAGCACTGACCAACAGCAGCCGATGACCTCCAGCCTACGTATGGGGGCCGCCGCGGTGACGGGCCGGTCACCTGGACGAGCGCGAACGCGTCGACGCGTACCTCGGTGGCGATTGGTACTGCGGTACCGTCACGGCATGACTGACGCAGCCACCCAGATCGCGTTCGTGCAGGCCGCCTGGCACCGCAATATCGTCGACCGTGCGCGTGAAGGTTTCACCGAGCGGATCCGGACAGTCGGCTTCAGTGATGACCACCTCGAATTCTTCGAGGTACCCGGCGCGTTCGAAATCCCGCTGACGGCGAAGCGATTGGCGCGCAGCGGCCGGTACCGGGCGGTGGTCGCCGCGGCGCTGGTGATCGACGGCGGCATATACCGGCACGAATTCGTTGCGACGGCCGTCGTCGACGGCCTGATGCGAGTCCAGCTCGATACCGATGTCCCGGTGTTCTCGGTGGTGCTGACGCCGCACCATTTCCACGAGCACGACGAACACGTCCGCTACTTCACCGAGCATTTCGTCAAGAAGGGGGCCGAGGCGGCCGACGCCGTCGCTGCGACCCTGGAGCTGCACAAGTCCCTGGGTTAGCGACCGGACGCGGACCGGTCATCATCCAGCACCCCTCGAACCGGATGATCGGCCGATCGTCGAGCCAACATTAACATGAACCCCGTTCATGTTATCAGTGTGGGACTATGCCTAGGTGGTCACCCAAACCGGGTTACGTCGCCGCCAGCCGGTGCAGGAACGCAGCAAGCGACGGGTCCAGCGAATCCTCGCCGCCGCGATGGAGCTGCTGGAGGCTCACGGCGCCGACGCGGTGACCACCCGGGCGATCGCCGAACGCGCCGATGTACCGGTAGCGACGGTGTACCAGTTCTTCCCGAACCGGGACGCCATCCTGTCGGAGATCCTGTTGGAGCATCTCGATCAGCGCGATGCCGACGGCGCTGCCATGCTGGGTGCGATGGCGCCGAGCAGCCTGAGCGAGGTTGCCCATACGCTCTTCGACTTTCACTACCAACACCTGCACGCCCGTCCACAGTTGGTGACGCTGCACTACAACAGCCTGGCGCGTGGCCTGCTGGCCGACCCGAGGCTGCGCCGCGCAAAGTTCGCCAATGCCCTCCACTCAGCACTGCTGGCGTGGCAGTTGGTGCGGCCAGACACCGATCCGCTGGTAACCGCGGTGGCGGTGGAGATGGGTGACCGTCTACTCGAAGTCGCCCACCGGGCCGGGCCGGAGGGGGACCGCTCTGTGCTTGCCGAAGGCGCCCGCGCGCTGACCGCGTATCTGCAGACCTACGCCGTCTTGCAGGATTGACCCGTCGGCCATGGCCGGCAGATACTTCCGCTTCTGCGCATCGGCACCGAATACGGGGTTGCCCGCTACCGTTTCGCGCCCACCTCGGCGGGCAACGGTGGGGGCAGCGGTGTTGACGGTGTTGCTGATTCCAGCGGCTGCGGGACGTTCTGCGCTGTCGGTGCGCTCTCCGGCGCCGGACTCCCCTGAGGCGCCCCTTGCGGCGTCGAGGTACCCGGTCGATGGAAATCGACCATGGTTTCCTCGCGGATCGTCGTGTTCCCCTGGCTGACCACCAACGACTTTGCCGTCACCACGTAGGTGAAACCGCTGGATTCCGCGCGGAAGCCATCGCCGGACGGTGTGGCTGCCACGACCAGTTTGGCCCCGTCCCGCACGCGCACACCGCGGTACTCGTAGGTGTTGCCGGTCTTGCAGATCGCCACCCGCGAGGCGTCGGTGCTGCCGTAGAGCACCGTCGCGTCGACGGTCCCGCACCGCGCGGTGGAATCGACGAACCCCTGGGCGTCGGTGGCCGGACCTGCTGATGCGGGCGCCAAGGAAGCCGCCAGCAGCGCCGTACCCAACGCTGTGGCAACGACCAGCTGAGGTACGGGCAACCCGCGCATCGACAACAAAGAACGCACCATCACGGTCCACGACACCACGCGCGGGGGCGACGTGGGAGGGGTCGAAGCCGAGTTAGGACCCGATTGTTAGCTCCCCGAAACGTCAGAGGCGACCGGCGACGAAATTCGCCGCCCGGTCGCTGTAGGGCGGCAGTTCGTAGTTGCTGTGTGCCGCGCGGTCCCGGCCGCGCTGGACACAAATCGGGTCACCCGGGCTGCACTGGTCGATGGCACGGCCCGCGAACAGTCCGGTGCTCGACAGCGGCGTGCCGAAACGCTGACCGGGATTGCCGAACACCGCGACCGCCCGGATCTGGTCGGCGCTCGGCGGCGGCAGCGGCGGGGCCGACCCGAACGAACCGATGGTGTTGCCCAACGGCGGCACGCCCGCCAGCATCGACACGACCGCCGCACCCTGGGAGAACCCGCCCAACACCAATTGGGTCCCCGGGCACTGCCCTACCATCCAGGCGATGTGCGCGGCCGCGTCGTTGGCGCCGTCAGCCGTGGTGAGGAAGTTGATGCTGGCGGGATAGTTCACGCCGTAGGTACTCACGGAACGTCCGCCCAGTTGTGGCACCAGCGCGTCGACGAACGCCTGCCCCACCCGGCCGATACCGGGCGGCTCACCCGTACCCCTCGCGAACACCACATCGACGTCGGCGCACGGGTCGGCGGTTGCCGGGTGGACCGGACCGGCGCCGACGAGCGCCACGATCAGCATGGCGGTCAGCACCATTCGGCGTATCAGCTGCGTCAACCCCCGGTGGCTCATCCGCCGATCAAAACACACCCGCGGCGCATATGCGGTCGTTCACGGATGTGGCTGCTGTTGTGCGACCTGCCGGACCTGACGCTCCTCGTGGCGCCGCACCAATGCGCGGAAGCCGCACCAGTCGTATTTCGGTAGCGTGCGAACCGTGATCGACGCAGCCGGGCTGGCCTCAGCACTGGGCCGCGCCGGCGTGCGCGATGTCGCCGCCGACGACACCACCCGCGCGTTGTACACCTCTGATGCGTCGCTGTATCGTGTGCTGCCCTTGCTGGTGGTACGGCCGTACGACGACGCTGAGGTGGACGCGGTCTTGACCGTTTGTCGCCGCGAAGGCGTCCCGCTGACCTCCCGTGGCGGGGGAACTTCGATCGCAGGCAATGCCATCGGCTCCGGTGTGGTCGTGGACTTCAGCCGGCACATGAACCAGGTGTTCGGCATCGACGTCGAATCCCGCACCGCGGTGGTGCAGCCCGGGGTCGTCCAGGCCGATCTGCAGCGTCGAGCCGCCGCTGTCGGTCTGCGGTACGGCCCCGACCCGTCTTCGTTCAACCGCGCCACGATCGGTGGCATGGTCGGCAACAACGCCTGCGGGTCACGGGCATTGGGCTACGGCCGGACGTCCGACAACCTGCTCGGGGTCCGCGGCTATACCGGCTCCGGCGCGCGGTTGGACACGGCCGCCGACGATCACGGCCCGATCATGCAGGCGCTGCGCGAGGTCGCCGCCGCACATCTGAGCACCATCCGCACCGAGCTGGGCACCTTCGGACGTCAGGTGTCCGGCTATGCGCTCGAGCACCTGGCGCCCGAACGTGGTTTCGACGTCACCCGGATGATGGCCGGCTCGGAGGGCACACTCGCGGTCCTGACCGAGGCCACGGTGCGGCTCGTGACTGATCCGGTCCACGCGGTGTTGGTTGTGCTCGGTTACGACGACATCGTCGCTGCCGGTGACGCGGCGCCCGGTGTGCTGGCCTTCTCACCCACGGCGTGCGAGGGCCTCGATTCACGCATCGTCGACGTGGTGACCCAGCGCCGCGGACCGAGCGCCGTGCCGCCGCTGCCGCGAGGACGGGCCTGGCTGTTCGTCGAGATAGCCGGCGACGATCTCGACGATGTGCTCGACCGGGCCGCGCGGGTGTCCACGGAATGCGATGCCGTGGCCGCCCGCGTCGTCACCGATGCCGCCGACAAGGCCGCGCTGTGGCGCATTCGTGCCGACGGGGCCGGGCTGTCGTCGCGCAGCCCGGCCGGCCGGCCCGCCCACGCGGGCTGGGAGGACGCCGCGGTGCCGCCGCACCGGCTCGGTGCCTATTTACGCGAATTCGATGCGCTGATGGCCGAATTCGGCGTCACCGGGCTGCCGTACGGGCATTTCGGTGACGGCTGCCTGCACATCCGAATCGACTGGCCGCTCGAGCGGTTCGGCGGCGTCGCAATCTTCCGCGAATTCATCACCGCTGCAACGCATCTTGTGGTCGGATACCACGGTTCGCTGTCTGGGGAACACGGCGATGGCCGGGCCCGCAGCGAACTGCTCGCCATGATGTACTCGCCCGCCGCGCTCGACGCTTTCGCGGCGGTCAAACACATCTTCGACCCGGGCAACGTACTCAACCCGGGGGTGATCGTCGACCCCCGCCCACTCGACGCGGATCTGCGGGTTCCCGCGGCACCTGCGCTGCGGCGTGACCTGGCCTTCGCCTACCGCCAAGACGGCGGGGACTTCAGTCAGGCTGTGCATCGTTGCACCGGAGTCGCCAAATGCCGTGCCGACACCCGCGCGACCGGCGGGGTGATGTGCCCGTCGTATCTGGCGACGCACGATGAGAAAGACTCCACGCGGGGCCGCGCGCGGGTGCTGCAGGAGATGATCAACGGCACCGCGGTCACCGGTGGCTGGCGGGCGCCGGAGGTGCACGAGGCGCTCGATTTGTGCTTGTCCTGCAAGGGCTGCACCTCGGACTGCCCGACCGGGATCGACATGCCGATGTTCAAATCCGAAGTGCTGCATCAGAGTTACCGTCGGCAGCTGCGCCCGGTCACGCACTACTCACTCGGCTGGCTGCCACGCTGGGCACGGCTGGCCGGCACAGCTCCCGGTCTGGTCAACGCCGCTGCCCGGCTGCCGGGCGTGGACCGGCTGGCACGGCACGTCGCAGGCATCGACCAACGCCGCACCATCCCACGGTTTGCTCCCCGGACCTTCCGGCATTGGTTCGGCCGCACGCACACCCAGCCGGCGACTGGTGATCCGGTGCTGTTGTTCGTCGACACGTTCACCGACTACTTCACCCCCGAGGTCGGCCAGGCAGCCGTGGCGGTGCTGGAAGCTGCGGGCCTGCGGGTGCAGCTGACGCGGCGGCCGCAGTGCTGCGGTCTGACCTGGATCAGCACCGGCCAGCTCGATGCCGCCAGACGCATCCTGGGGCGCACCATCGACGAGCTGACCGAGACTGCCCGCGCCGGAGTCCCGATCGTCGGCCTGGAGCCGTCCTGCACAGCGGTGCTCCGTTCGGACGCCGGCGAACTGCTCGGCGAGAAGGCTGGTCCGGTCGCAGCCGCCACCCGCACGCTCGCCGAGTTGCTCACCGAAAGATCCTGGCAGCCACCACGACTCGACGACATCTCGGCAGTGGCCCAACCACACTGCCATCACCACGCGGTGATGACGTGGGGTGCCGACGCCGCGCTGCTGCGCGATGCCGGCGCGGTGGTCCGCAAATTGGGTGGATGTTGCGGTCTGGCAGGCAATTTCGGCGTGGAGAAAGGCCACTACGAGGTGTCTGTCGCGGTCGCCGAACAGCAGCTGCTACCGGCCGTGCGCGAGGCGGAGCCCGGCACTGTGGTGCTGGCCGACGGCTATTCGTGCCGCACCCAACTGCACGACCTGGCCCAGACCCACGGGCTGCACCTGGCCGAATTGCTGTCGGCAGGCCTAAGTGAGTCGCGGCGCTGACGCCAGCCTGTTGACAGAGTGGTAAAAGTGGTTATCGGGAAAAGATCTGCAGGGCGCCGATCCGGAACACGTCGAGGAGAATCATGCCTGTCGGCACGACCCCTCGACATCGTCGCCGCTTGCGAACGGGAACGCACAGCGCGCTCGCTGTCGTCGTGATGACCACAGTCGCCGCCACGGTCCCGACACCGACGGCCTCCGCGGCCCCGAAGTGCTCCGACGTCGAGGTCATTTTCGCGCGGGGCACCGATGAGCCACCGGGCATCGGTGCCGTCGGGCAGGCTTTCGTGGACGCGCTGCGTCCCATGGTGAAGGGATCGACGCTCAGCAGCTACGCGGTCCAGTACCCCGCATCGTGGGATTTTCTCAAGGCCGCGGCCGGTGCTACCGACATGAGCAACCGCGCGCAGAACACCGCGTCAAGATGCCCGAAGACGCAGATCGTGCTCGGCGGCTACTCGCAGGGCGCGGCTGTCGTCGATGTCGTCGCCACCTCCCCCGTCGGTGGTTTGGGCTACTCCGCGCCGCTGCCGGCCGCCGTCGTCCCGCGGATCGCCTCAATCGTGGTCTTCGGTAATCCGTCGGCGCGTCTCGGCCAGCCGCTGACACGGATGAGCCCCGACTTCGGCGCCAGAACCGCCGACTTGTGCAACACCAACGACCCCGTCTGCTCGCTCGGCCGGGATTTCGACGCACATGTCCGCTATCAGCAGTCCGGCTTGATACAGCTCGGTGCACAATGGGCGTCGCGCCACATCAAGCAACGCGTCTGACGCCTCGCCGGCGCCACGCGCTCAGTCCAGCTGACCGTATTCGTCGAACCAGTACGCCAGCTTGCCTCGGCGACTGACGGCCCGCAGCCGCGCTTCGGTGGTGGGCCGGACCTTGCTCGTGGTGACGATGAGGAGCTCGTCGCCGACCTCGATGCGCGTATCGGGCAGCGGAACGAAGGTGTGCCCGTCCCGGATGATCAACGTGATGACCGCGGGGTGCGGCAGCCGCAGTTCGAGGATCGTGACGTTCTGCAGACGCGACGCCGGCTGCACTGTCATGGTGAGCAGCTCGGCGTCGAGGACATCCAGCGGCGCTGCTTCGACCTGGATCTCCCGAGCGGCTTCGGGGGTCACCAGGCCCAGCCGCTGCGCGACGAAACGCAGGCTGGGGCCCTGGACCAGGGTGAAGATCACCACCAGCACGAACACGATATTGAGCAGGCGGTGGCTGTCCGTCACGCCTACCACGATCGGAAAGGTGGCCAGCACGATCGGGATCGCGCCGCGTAGCCCTGCCCATGACAGAAACAGCTGCTCGCGCACGGGGATACGGAACCCGATCAGCGATCCCAGTACAGAGATCGGACGGGCGACCAGTAGCAGGACGAGGCCGATGATGATGGCCGGGATCACGTCGGGTGCCAGTTCATGCGGGTTGACCAGCAGCCCGAGAAGCACGAACAGGCCGATCTGAGCCAGCCAGCCGAGCCCCTCGGCGAACGACCGGGTCGCCGACCTGTGCGGCAATCCTGAATTGGCGAGCACGACCGCGGCGAGATAGGCCGCGATGAACCCGCTGGCGTGAGCGCTGCCGCTGGCGGCGAACGCGACGAGTCCCAGCCCGAACGTCGCGATCGGGTACAGCCCTGACGCGGGCAGCGCGATGCGGCGCAGAGCGATCGCACCCAGAAGACCTACCGCCAGGCCGAGCGCGATACCGACCACCAGCTCATACAACAGATCGGTGAGCGCACCCTCGGGTTCCAGCACGAAAGGCACCACGCTGAACATGAGCACGAGGATCACCGCGGGGGCATCGTTGAATCCGGATTCCGCCTCGAGCAGGCCCGCCAGACGCCGGGGCAGCGGCAGCACGCGCAGGACCGAGAACACCGCTGCTGCGTCGGTCGGCGCCACGATCGCCCCGAGCAACAGGGCGAGCTGCCAATCCATGCGCAGTAGCACGTGGGCACCCACCGCCGTCACCACCGTACTGATCAGCACGCCGACGATGGCCAGCGACGCTGCTGGCGCCAGCACTTTGCGAATGTCGGAGTACCGCGTCGTCAAACCGCCCTCGACGAGGATCACCGCGAGCGCGGCGGTACAGATGTTCCTGGCGAGTTCGACGTTGTCGAAGTTCAGCCCCAGTCCGTCCTCGCCCAGAACGACGCCGACCAACAGGAACAGCAGCAAGCTGGGGAACCCCACGCGCGTCGCGACGCGCGTACCGATGATGCTTGCGAGCAGCACGAGGCCTCCGATCAAGAGGGCCAGGTACAGCTGTTGCAAGCTCATCAACGTGAAAGTAAATCAGTACCGAAGTCTGCAGTGAGCCCCGGTGTGTACGCAAAGATGACTAAGTGGCGGAACGGAAGATGCGAATCGCGATCGCAGGGGCAGGCAACGTAGGACGGTCGGTCGCGCGAGAATTGCTCGGTTACGGCCACAAGGTCTTGTTGATCGAGCACGAACGGCGCAAATTCGAGCCCGAGACGGCTCCAGGTGCGGACTGGTTGTTGGCCGACGCCTGCGAGCTCACCACAATGGAGGAGGCCGGGATCCAGACGTGCGACGTGCTGATCGCGGCGACGGGTGACGACAGGGCCAATCTGGTTATTGGCCTGCTTGCCAAGACCGAGTTCAAGGTGCCCCGAGTGGTGGCCCGCATCAATGACGTCCGCAGCCAGTGGCTGTTCGGCCCCGAATGGGGTATCGACGTCGCGGTGTCGACTCCGGGCGCGTTGGTCGCCGGTGTCGAGGGCGCTATCGACGTGGGCCATCTCGTACGGCTGATGAGGCTACGAGGCGGAACGTCCGAGCTGACGAAGCTGACTCTGCCCGAAGCCAACCCGCTCGTCGGGCAGCGGGTCGACCAGTTGGAGCTACCGTCGAACACGGCGTTGGTGACGGTGGTCCGGGGCCGGCACGTCATCTTGCCGCGCCCCGACGAAGTGCTTGAGGCCGGTGACGAGATGCTGTTCATCGCCAATCGTTCCGCCGAAGGATCGCTGCTCGCCGCGGTTCACGGCGGCGAGTTCCTCCATGACATGCTCGGCGGGGACGAGTGACAGCCCCTAGCGGAATGGTCGGGCACCGGTCAGGCACGCTGGTCACCACAATGGCCACTCCCACCGCTCCCACCCGATGACTGCTGCGCTGCTCGACGACCCCGGCGACTTGTCCGCGCTGCGCGCCCGCAGCTCCAGCCCCGACGAGCTGTTCACCGACTTCGCCGCGTGGGCCGAGGCCAACGGCACCGTGCTCTACCCGGCGCAGGAAGAAGCGTTGATCGAGCTGGTCAGCGGGGCCAACGTGGTGCTCGCCACCCCGACCGGGTCAGGCAAGTCGCTGGTGGCCACGGGTGCGCTGTACGCCACGCTCGCTTTGGGGGGCCGCAGTTACTACACGGCCCCGATCAAAGCCTTGGTCAGTGAGAAGTTCTTCGCGCTCTGCGAGATTTTTGGCGCAGTGAATGTCGGCATGCTCACCGGCGACGCCGCGGTCAACTCCGATGCGCCGATCATCGCGTGCACCGCAGAAGTGCTCGCGAACATTGCGTTGCGGGAGGGTGCGCAGGCCGATATCGGCCTGGTGGTGATGGACGAGTTCCACTTCTACGGCGATCCCGACCGCGGCTGGGCGTGGCAGGTCCCGCTGCTGGAGTTGCCGCGGGCCCAGTTCCTGTTGATGTCGGCCACACTCGGTGATGTCACGTTCCTGCGCGAGGACCTCACCCGGCGCACCGGTCGTCCTACGGCGCTGGTCGCGGGGGCCGAGAGACCGGTGCCGCTGTTCTACTCGTATGCGACTACGCCGATGCACGAGACGATTCAGGATCTGCTCGACACCAAACAGGCCCCGATCTATGTCGTGCACTTCACCCAGGCCTCGGCATTGGAACGCGCGCAGGCGCTGATGAGCGTCAACGTCTGCACCAAGGAGGAGAAAGCCTCGATCGCCGGGGCCATCGGCGAGTTTCGCTTCACCTCGGCGTTCGGGGCGACGCTGTCGCGGCTGGTCCGGCACGGCATCGGGGTGCATCACGCCGGGATGCTGCCGAAGTATCGGCGGTTGGTGGAGCAGCTCGCTCAGGCCGGCCTGCTCAAGGTCGTCTGCGGTACCGACACCCTCGGCGTCGGTATCAACGTGCCGATCCGCACGGTGGTGTTCTCGGCGTTGTCCAAATACGACGGCACGCGCACCCGGCTGCTCAGTGCCCGTGAGTTCCACCAGATCGCGGGCCGCGCCGGGCGAGCCGGCTACGACACCGCGGGCACCGTCGTCGTCCAAGCCCCCGACCACGAAGTGGAGAACCTCAAGCAGTTCGCCAAGGTGGCCAACGATCCGAAGAAGCGGCGAAAACTCGTGCGCCGTAAAGTTCCCGAAGGCATGGTGCCGTGGAGCGAGGCCACCATGAACCGCCTCGTCGCTGCCCCGCCGGAGGCACTGACCAGCAATATGCGGGTCTCCACGGCGATGATCCTCGACGTCGTGGACCGGCCCAGGGCGAGCGCAGCGACGGGAGACGGCTCAGACGACCCGTTCGTGACGATGCGCCGGCTGCTCACCGACAACCACGAACCACGCAAACGTCAACTCAGACTTGTCAAGGAGGCCGTCGGCATAGCCCGTTCGCTGCTGCAGGCCGGCGTGCTGGAGCGGCTCGACGTACCCGACTCCGACGGTAGGCGTTATCGGCTGACCGTGGACCTACCGCCCGACTTCGCGCTGAACCAGCCGTTGTCGACGTTCGCGCTTGCCGCGATCGACCTGCTCGATCCCGCAGCCGAAACCTATGCGCTGGACGTGGTTTCGGTGATTGAGGCGACGCTGGAGGATCCGCGCCAGATCCTGGGTGCCCAGTTGAACAAGGCGCGCGGCGAAGCCGTCGCACAGATGAAGGCCGACGGCATCGAGTACGACGAACGGATCGAGCTGCTCGACGACGTCACTTATCCCAAGCCGCTCGAAGAACTGCTCAACCACGCCTTCGACGTATATCTGCGCACGAACCCGTGGGCCGCGGACGGCCGGCTGTCGCCCAAGTCGATCGTGCGCGAGATGTGGGAGCGCGCCATGACCTTCCGGGAGTTCGTCAGCGGCTACGGGCTGACCCGCTCGGAGGGCGCGGTGCTGCGTTACCTGTCGGACGCATTCAAGGCTCTCCGCTCCGGAGTCCCCGCCGCGGCCCGCACCGAGGATGTCACCGATATCGTCGAATGGCTCGGCGAGCTTGTCCGCCAGGTAGATTCGAGCCTGCTCGATGAGTGGGAACAGCTCACCGACCCCGACCAGCCACACGACGTCCCCGTCGCGACACCCACGCGGCCACGGCCGCTGACCGGCAACGAACGCGCCTTCACTGCGATGGTCCGCAATGCGCTGTTCCGTCGGGTAGAGCTGTTCGCCCGGCGACGCTGGGAGGAGCTCGGTGAGCTGGATGGTGACGTGGAATGGGAAGAGGTGGGCGCCGCGTATTTTGCCGAGCATCCCAATGTGGGCACCGGTCCTGACGCACGCGGCCCCGCGATGTTGATCTTCGACCGTCAACCCGGCATGTGGCGGGTGCGGCAGATCCTCGACGACCCCGCAGGCGATCGAGACTGGGGTTTCGAGGTCGAGGTGGACCTCGAAGCGTCCGATGAAGCGGGAACGGCGGTGCTGCGGATGTTGGACGCAGGCCGCATGGACTGAACGGTCCGACGCGCGTCGATCAGGCAGGAGCACATCGCTAGGGCGACGGTGTTCGAGACACCGATGAAGGCCATGCACCACCGGCATGGTCAGGATCGAGCGGACGGGAACCGCGGTGGTCGCTTCTCGCGCAATGCGGTGTAGCCCTCGACCACATCGGGCCCCAGAAAGGTCAGCATCTCGTAGGCGGCCGATTGATCGAATACCGGACCGGCTTGGCGAAGCCAGTTGTTGATCGACCGTTTGGTCAGCCGGATGGCCTGCTGGGCACCCACCGCAAGACCATCCGCAATCCGCAACGCCTCGGCGAGAACCTGTTCGCGGGGAACGGCTTTGGCCACCAGGCCGATACGTTCGGCCTCGGTGCCGGTGACCATCTCACCGGTCATCAGGTAGTACTTCGCCTTGGCCATACCGGCCAGCAGGGGCCAGACGATAGCGGCATGGTCGCCCGCGGCAACACCGAGTTTGACGTGCCCGTCGCCGATCCGGGCGTCCTCGGCGACGATCGAGATGTCGGCGAGCAACGCGGCCACCGCGCCCGCGCCGACCGCGACTCCGTTGATCGCCGACACGATGGGCTTGTCACAGTTGATCATGTTGTAGACCAGATCGCTCATCTCGGTGAGCATGTGCGAAACCCGTTCGTAGTCACCGGCCATCCGCTCGACCATGGCCAGGTCACCGCCCGCGCTGAAGGCCTTGCCCGCGCCGGTGATCACCGCGACGCGGGTCTGGCTGTCGGCGGATACGTCCCGCCAGATGGTGGCCAGTTCGGCGTGCATCTCCTCATCGGCAGCGTTGTACTTCTCGGGACGGTCGATGGTGATCAGCAGGACCCCATTGTCCCGGCGGCTCAACGTCAGTTGCCGATAGTCGTTGAGATTCATCTTTCCTCCGTCTGGTGCTCAGCTGTCCTTGAGGCCTGCCGTCTTGATGGTCGCCAGTACCGCGGCACGGACGCGGTCGGCGACGCCCTGAGCGGATGAGCTGTCGAACTTCCCATCCAGGTGCAGGAACGCCAGCCCGTGCACGAGCCCCCACAGGGCGATCGACATCGCCTCCGGATCGGTAGACGGAAATGCTTGCTGCACAATGGAGTTGAGATAACCTCGGATGGCGTCGACCGCTGCCACCCGTTCTGCGTGCGTAGAATCGCACTGCTCGGCGAACATGACGCGGAAGAGTCCAGGGCGTGCCAACGCAAACCGGACGTAAGCCACGGCGACGGTGGCGAAGTCTTCGGGCTTCCTCGGCGCAGGATGGGCCGCCACGAGGTCTGCGGCCAACTCGCGGTAACCGACCGCGGCCACTTCCGACAGCAGGGCATTGCGATCGGCGAAATGTCGGTAGGGCGCCGCGGTGGAGACACCGGCCCGCCGCGCCGCGGCCCGCAGTGACAGCTCGGCCGCGCCCCCCTCCTCGAGGAGTTCCATCGCCGCACCCACCAGAGCCCTGGGTAGGTCCCCATGGTGATAGCGCGCGGCCGACGACACGGTGTCACGGTACCAAGTGTTGACACCGCTCACATTCGGTCCTAGTGTTAGCGGTGCTTACAAGATCTGAGCACCGCGCACATGCAACAAGGGAGCTGGCGCTGAATGTCATCGACCGATCAGGACACCGTCGAGGTCAAGCTAGGTAACCGGGTAGTCACCGTGCCGAAAGGTGGTCTGTATGACCGGTATCGGATGAACACCGATCTCGACGAAGTCACCAGCGACCCGCGTGTCAGCGACGTCGACTTCTACACCGAGGCGGCGGTCGGGGTCGCCGTCCGGCCCGCCCGCCACGGGGGACCCGGATTCTTGGACCTGCTGACCGGTCTCGGCAACGATCACCTCCACACCTATGTGTTGTCCCTGCCGGTCAACACCGACATTGCCCAGGTCCGCGGCCACGACGGTTACGGATTTCCCAAATGGGTAACCCAACTCGATGTCGACATCGACGAACGACCGCGCGGGTTGCCAATGCCGACGGCGAAACCGACGTCACCACCGAAGCTCAGCTCGCCCTGCACATACCGGTGCCCATCTCAGTCCAGACAATATCGGGCCCTACATCAGAATGAGAGCAAAGCGATGAACACCAATGCCCTGAAAGACGGCAGCGCCAAGTTGATGAACCTCGCGCACCGTCTTGTCCTCACAATCAGCGGGAAACGGCTGCTGGCCAAACCCTTCGGGATGCCTTTGGTCGAGCTTCACACGACCGGGCGCAAGTCCGGCCAGCCGCGGTCCTGCTACCTGACCACGCCCGTGCACGACGCCAACCGCATCGTGCTGGTCGCCTCGAAGGGCGGTGACGACCGCAATCCCGACTGGTATCAGAACCTGCGGGCGCACCCCGACGCCGAGTTGGTAATCAACGGCGAGCGTCGAAAGGTACACGCCCGCACCGCAAGTGCCGACGAGAAAGCCGAGCTGTGGCCGAAGATCATCGCCGCCTACAAGGGCTACGCGAACTATCAGAAGCGGACGACTCGTGACATTCCGGTGGTGATCTGCGAACTGCAGGGCTGAGACGGACTGACGTGTCGGCTTCTGTGCGGCCCAGGCGAAGGCACTACGAATACCGAAATCCGGCCCTGTAACTCTGACGCATGCTTACTTGCACAAGTCGACGATCTGCTGCCTGGTGTGATCAGCTTCGACGAGTCGCGTGGACTGAGCAGGATCAGTGTTCTGCACTCCGGCCAAAGCATTGATTCCGATGTCTTGTAGCGAGGTGGCGAAAGACCGAACGGGATCGGCAAGCGATGCCGGCGTCGCACCGTCGAGACTGTTCAGCAGGTATTGACCGCCGCCGAAAAGCGCCAAGCGGGAGTTGGCCGCCACGGCCGCCTGCGCCACCGGATCAGGGCCCAAGCTCGTGTGCGTTTGCAACGGCACTGCCTTGCTCACCACGCCGAAAGCGGTGCACACGCGCGTTTTCGGATCGCCGGAAAGGTTCGCGGCTCCAGCGCCGCCTGGTGACGGGCTCTTCGCGGCCCATAGGGCAACGGCGACAGCAGCCAACGCAATCACCAGCGCGGCGGGCGCCATCCAACGGGACATTCCTTGTGGCGCAATCTGCACCGCCGACCGAGACACCTCTCGCCGCGGTGTCTCCTCGGCAAAAGTCTCATCGGAATGGGTGCGAACATCGTCATGTGAATCCGGCATGTGACGATGATAGCGGCTGAAGCCCCTGCCACGATGGCCCGCGATCCGTAATCACCCAGTACCACAAGCCCTTCTGCTGCGATTCGACACAGTTTCAATTCCCTTTTGAGTTTGCCGTCCGAGCGTGTGTCAGCGGTAATCGGAGTAAAAGACTTATATTTTAGGGATCATGTTGGTTGCGATAATCGCAAGATCCCGTGCTGTAATTCGGTTTACGTAGTTGTGCCAACACATCGAGATAGTCGCGAATTACGGTGGTGCTGCTCAACACGTCTAAGCTGTTGCCTGGCAGGAGCACGTCCCGTGGTGTAGAGAGATCGCATGGATAATCCGCCGTGTGTGTCAGCTGATCCCGCACTGCTGCGTGAAGCCTTGGCGCGGCGCTTGTATCGCCGCGCGTTGGTCACGGGTGAGATCAGCTTGCCCGCCGTTCCCAGCATGGTCGACGAGTATGTGGCGATGTGCGACAGTGTCTTTGGTGGTGTGGGGCGCAGGTTCACGGCCGAACAGCTCGCTGACCTCAAGGTGATACTCGAGGAGCAATTGGCGGAAGCCTACGCAGCGTCGCCACGTTCGACCATCGTGATCTCGTTCGATGCCCCCGTCGGCACGGTCTTGAATTATCACGTCAAAGCGCAGTGGTGGACGCTCGAGAGCGCCTACGACAATTGGCTCAGCACACGTCAGCCACCTCTGTTCGGGACGGAACCAGATGCTCGCGTGTGGGCGCTGGCGTGCGAAGCACCGCAACCCCGAAGCTGTCCGGTACTCGATATCGGCGCGGGAACGGGGCGCAACGCCCTGGCCTTGGCGCGACGCGGCCACCCCATGGACGTCGTGGAACTCACCCCGAAGTTCGCCGAGATGATCCGGCACGATGCCGCACGGGAATTACTCGATGTCCGCGTCATCACGCGTGATGTCTTCGAGACCATCGACGATCTGCGGCGGAACTATCACCTGATTCTGCTCTCCGAGGTGGTGTCGGATTTCCGGACGACCCGGCAGCTGCGCGGTGTGTTCGAACTCGCCGCCCAGTGCCTGGCGCCCGGTGGACGCTTGGTGTTCAACGCTTTTGTGGCGCGCGACGGTTACGTCCCCGACGCCGCCGTGCGTGAACTCGGCCAGCAGACGTACACAAGTATCTTCACGCGACCCGAGATATCGGCTGCCGCAGCCGGTTTACCTCTTGAATTGGTTGGGGACGACTCGGTCTACGAATACGAGAAGGCCCACCTGGCCCCGGCTCATTGGCCACCCACGAGTTGGTACGCGGAGTGGGTCAGTGGTCTGGATGTATTCGACGTGGAGCGGGCGGACTGCCCGATCGAGATGCGCTGGCTGGTGTATCAGAAGATCGGCGGCCCGGGTGATCAGTCCCGGATGGTTGATGTGACGTGCGGGTGACTGGCCAGCTGCAAAGTAGGCTTCACCGTACGAGTGCTTCCCGTTGGGATAGTGAAAGTTATTGAGCCGTCAAGGAGTAACCCCCGTCATGAGTGAGGATCCACGCACCGATGTTGTCTCCCGCCAGTATGAGCGGTGGACCTATCCCGAGCCGATAGAGGATCTGGAGGCTTGGCTCGAGGACAACTGGCAGTGGTTCGACCCGATTCATGCACACCGCATTCTGTGGCCGGATCGGGAATATCGGCCAGATCTGGATATTCTGATCGCGGGTTGCGGCACCAATCAGGCCGCAGTCTTTGCCTACACGAATCCCGACGCCCGGGTGGTCGCGGTCGATATCAGTCGGCCATCGCTGGACCATCAGCACTATCTGAAGGGCAAGTACGGGCTGGACAACCTGGAGCTGTATCGGCTTCCGATCGAGGAGCTGTCCAGTCTGGGGCGCGACTTCGATCTGGTGGTGTCGACCGGCGTCCTGCATCACCTGGCGGATCCGCTGGTGGGTATGAGGGCGCTGGCCGGTTGCGTGCGCCGGGACGGTGCAGTCGCCGTCATGCTGTACGCAAAGTACGGCCGGATCGGAGTTGAACTGCTGCAATCGGTCTTTCACGACCTGGAGCTGGGCCAGGACGACACATCGGTGCGGATGGTCAAAGAGACGCTTTCGTCGTTGCCGGCGCAGCACCTGGCACGCGGTTATCTGAGCGCAGCGCCCGATCTGCGCTACGACGCCGGGGTGGTAGATACATTTCTGCACGGCCGCGATCGCAGTTACACCGTCGGGGACTGCATCGACCTGCTCGATTCCGCCGGGCTGGTATTTCAGACCTGGCTGATGAATTCACCGTACTACCCGCACGATTCCCCCAGCTCGACGAGCGAGCTCCACACGGCGCTCAACGCATTGCCCAAGCCCAAGCTCTGGTCGGTGATGGAGCGCCTCCAGACCTTCAACGGGTGTCATTTCTTCGTCGGATGCCGTCCCGATCGGCCAAAGGAGCGCTACACCATCGATTTTTCCACGCCCGCCGCGCTCGACTACATTCCGGTGATGCGGATGCGATGCCGTCTTTCGGGGGCTGACATTGTCCAGCCGGGTGGGCAGACCAGACTCGGGCCGGCCCAGCTGTCGCTGGTGCAACGCGTCGACGGGCGTCGCACGATCCGTGAGATTGCTGCCAGCGTGGCGGTAGGGCCGGACGGCTCGGCGGCGACCGAGAGATTCGGTCTTGAGCTGTTCGAGGGCCTGTGGCGCCTCGATTATATGACGATGGCCCTGAACCTCGACTGACAACAGGGCTGGCCGCTCGCTGAGCCTGCCGTCGCGGAAACATGGTGCACCACACCGGAGTTCGCGGCGGCAGCGCGGCGTCAGAAGACGATGGTGTGGTTGCCGGATCGGATGATGCGGTCCTCGCAGTGCCACAACACCGCACGCGACAGCACCGCGCGTTCGACGTCGGCACCCAGACGGGACAGGTCCTCCACGCTGTGGCGGTGGTCGACACGCACCACGTCCTGTTCGATGATGGGGCCCTCGTCGAGGTTTTCGGTGACGTAATGGGCAGTTGCACCCACGAGTTTGACACCGCGCTGCTTGGCGCGCCGATAGGGCGCCGCACCGATGAACGCCGGCAGGAACGAGTGGTGGATGTTGATCAGCGGGCACCCCACCTCGTCGAGGAACTGCGGGGTGATGATCTGCATGTAGCGGGCAAGCACCACGAGGTCGACGTTGCCCCGCAGCAAGTCGAGTAGACGACGCTCGGCATCTTCGCGGATATCTTTGTGCGCGGGCACGTGGATGAACGGCACGCCAAACGGGCGCACCTGGTCGGCGAGGTCGGGGTGGTTGGCGATCACCATCACCACCGACATATCCAGCTCACCACGTCGGTTGCGCCACAGCAGATCAAGCAGGCAGTGGTCCTGCTTCGACGCCATGATCGCGACGCGTTTGGGTTTGGCGGCCTCGGTCATCGTGAAGTCCATGCCGAACGGCGCGGCGACCCTCTCGGAGAAGTCGCGTTCCAGCTCGTCGCGCGCGGCGGCCAAACCTGGGAGATGAAAGATGGTGCGCTGCACGAACATTCCACCCGACGCCTGGGTGGAATGTTGATCCAACGACACGATGTTGGCACCCGCATCGGCCAGGAAGGTGCTGACGGCGGCGACCAGTCCCGGCCGATCCGCACAGCGCAGCAGCAGACGTCCCACTTCTGCGACCGGGAGCAGCGCGTGACCGGGCGGATATTCGTCACTGGTGGCGGCGGCACCGGTGGCACCGGATGCGGTGATCATCACGCGTCTCTCCTCATGACATGACATGCAAGAACACCGGGCCCATGTGGGACCCGGTGTTCTGCCGAACTACTTGCCGGTGTGGGGAGTCCCAGGGGCGTCGGGGGGCGACGCCCCTGGGATCAAACCGTGCGGAACTCTGTCGAGTCCCTGCGGCTAGCGGATTACGGAGCCTTCGACGGGCCGTTGCCGGCCGCGCCGTCGCTACCACCGGTGCCAGCCTTGCCGGTGGGCCCGCCGGCCTGGCCGCCGGGGCCACCCTTGCCGCCGACACCGGCCGTGGTGCCGTCGTTGCCGGCCTTGCCGTCGGTGCCGGTGCCGGTGGCCACGCCACCTGCGCCGCCCTTGCCGACGTTGCCGCCGGCGCCACCGGTGCCGCCGTTACCGCCGTCGCCGTCCTTACCGGCGCTTCCGGAGTTGGTCAGGAACGGGATAAACCCGCTGGAGCCGGCCGGGCCGCCGACACCACCGTTGCCGCCTGCACCACCGTTGGCACCATCGGCGCCGTTACCACCGTTACCGCCGTCACCGCCGTTTTGGGCGTTGATGCCGGCACCACCGTTACCGCCGTTACCGCCGTTACCGCCGGCGGCGCCGTCGCCGCCTGCACCACCGTTGCCGGCCCAGCCGCCGTTACCGCCGGTGCCGAACAGGAAGCCACCGGCACCGCCGGCGCCACCGTTACCACCGGGGCCGCCGTCCTGGCCGTTCGCGGACGAGGCGAACCCGTTGCCGCCGTTGCCGCCGTTGCCGCCGGCCACCACGCCGTCGGAAAGGGCGCCGTCACCGCCGTTACCGCCGTTACCGCCGCCGCCGAGGGCGTTGCCGCCGTTACCGCCGAGGCCCGCGTCCACGGCCAGGTTGCCGGTGGCGCCGTTGCCGCCGTTGCCGCCGTTGATTCCGCCGTCGGTGCCGCTCTGGCCGGTATTGGCGACGCCGTCGGTACCGTCAGAGAGTCCGTCGACCGGGTTGTCCGCGTCGGGTCGGGGGTTCACGCCGTCCAGGCCGTCGCGGCCCGCGCCACCGGCGCCGCCGTTACCACCGTTGCCGACGAAGAACGAGGCGTTGCCGCCGTTACCGCCATTGCTGGCCTCGACCGCGACGCCGGTTTGAGTGTCGTAGCCGCCGTAGCCGCCGGCGCCGCCGTTACCGCCGTTGCCGAAGAAGAGCCCGGCGTTGCCGCCGTTGCCGCCATTGGTCCACGTCTGCGAGGTGGCATCGTAATAAGCGTTGCCGCCGTTGCCGCCATTGCCGATCAACATTCCGGCGTTGCCGCCGTCCTGCCCCGGCGCGCCGTCCGCCCCGTTGCCGACGAAGATGTTGACGATCGGGATTGCACCGGCCAGGTCGAGCAACGAGTCCGCGATGCCGAACCCAGGCGCCAGGAATGAGTTAGGCGTGGGCAGCGAGTCAAACCCGGCTCCGAAGAAATCGGAAATCTCGATGGGGGCTGCCTGAGCTGCAGGCGCTGTCAACAACCCTGCGGCGGGGGCGCCCAGGATCATGCCGCCGGCGCCGATGGCGGCCACTGCCGCCATCATTGGCCGCCGCACCTGGCGAGAGCTGCTACCTCGACCGTTCGTGCGGATATTCTTGTGCTGCTTGGACATGTAGAAATTCTCCCCTCGGATAGTGCTTGACCACCAAGCTCGAGCAACGTAGCACACGTCCATTCTTCAGCGCCAAGTCTCTGACACTCCGGCCTCATTTAATTTTATTTTCAAGTAGCTGACACTTGACGCACCTTGCAAAAGACTGAGAACCCCTCAGCTCTTCTCAGGGGGCTACACCGCAGCCCTCCGCACCCCATCTGTGCAGTACAGACCCCATTTTTTATGCGTGCCACCCGACTGTCACGACACTGGCATGCCATCGTCAGGGCTTCATTCGCCGATCGATATTCGGTGGTTTATCAGGCTGTGCTCAGGTTCGAGATTCGCCGTAGTGGGCACTGCTGCCGTTCATCGACGTTGATCATTCGGACCGTCGAGTTAATAACGAGCAAACAGATTCACCATATAGATTTATATCTTGAAGAGCCATTTTTAGCGAACTGACAGAACGTCACCAAAGTGTGCTGTTTGCGGACCGTTTGAGTCATGCCATCTCGGACTCATCCGCTTTCATGGGCAGTAAAAGTAGAGGTGACAGCCGCTACCGTCGGTATCGAGATGAGCTTTCAAGCGCGATGCGGACGTCCGACGACGCAACCTCATTGTTTGCTGTGAGCAGGTCGGCAAATACGCACCCACAACCACTGGAACGGACCCGACACCGTCCCACCAGGCGTCCATCGGATCGGTCGGCACTGGCCCCCAGCAAGATGAACCGCGGGAGCAAACGCGTCAGGTACAGTGGCCCATCTGTTGCCGCCATTCGCCGACGCACAAGCTAGGAGCACGATGAATATCACTCTGCCGGTTGCCGTTTCCGTGATCGGCGCGGGTCTCACCGCCGCCGCTTGCGTCTTCGCAAGCCCGGCTTCGGCAGACGACCTGGCCGGTGCGTACACCCTCGACATCGCCGGCTCAGACCAGGGCACCTGGGCGCTTACACCGTGCGATGATTCCTTCGTTCCCTGTGTACACGTGGCGCAGACGGGCGGTGAGGCGCAGCCGTGGAATGCCGACGCCCACTTGTCTGTCGGTTACTGGACCATGTTCGTCGATCGGCCAGATGCGATCGGTTGCAAGGACGGCAGCGTCCATCCCGGCCAAGTCTCGTACTCGTGGGACGCTGTCACGCTTTCCGGCTGGACCAGCTCTTATAACACCGGGGTTTGTGGCGACAAAGCTCAAACTCTTTCCGCACCGTTCACCCTGATCAAGGTGAATTGACGGCTGTCCCATAGGGACTTGAGTGTGACGACAACGTTCACGACCGCAAAAGCGTCTCGTGGCAACCGAACTCAACGGATCCATTGGCATCTGCCGGCCGATCCGAGTGCGGAATGCACCCGACCACGACACCGCGGCGGGCAGCGGTAGCCGAACTCGTCTTGATGCCAAGGCTTCTCGTAAAAGCTCAGCGATGAGCGGGCAGGTTCTTCGAGGTTTCGCCGCCAACCCAGCCACCGTGCACGGGGCTTCACCCACAGCGTCGCGGCTTACGATGATGCAAGCACCGACTGGGAGGGGCGACTGTGACAATCGATTTGCCGAAAAACTGGTCCGCCCGGCTGGGTGCGGCACTCGCTGACTTCTATCGCGACCTGCACGTACACCCCGAGCTGTCATTTCAGGAACACCGCACCGCCGAGAGAGTCCAGCAGGCGCTCGCGCCGCTCGGTCTTGACGTGGCTGCTGGAGTCGGCGGCACCGGCGTGGTGGCAGTCCTGGCCAACGGACCCGGGCCGGTCGTCTGGCTGCGTGCCGACTTCGACGCTCTTCCCGTGCGGGAACAGACCGGTCTGCCCTATGCCAGCACGGCGCACGCGATAAATCCGGACGGCAAGGATGTCCCGGTCATGCATGCGTGCGGGCACGATATGCACGCCACGGCGCTCGTCGGCACCCTGCAGCTATTGACGGAGCTCAAGAAACGCTGGTCAGGCACCGTGGTCGCGGTGTTCCAGCCGGCCGAGGAGATCGGCGGCGGCGCAGCCGCGATGATCGCCGACGGCATTCTGGACCGTTTCCCCTCCCCAGACGTGGTTCTCGGTCAGCACGTCGGCCCGCTCCCGGCCGGGGTGATCGCCTACAAGACCGGGGTGGCGATGGCCGCGTCCGACTCGCTGAAGATGCAGCTGTTCGGCCATGGCGGGCACGGCTCACAACCGGATTCGACCGTGGACCCGGTGGTGATGGCGGCCAATGTTGTGCAGCGTCTGCAGACGATCGTGTCGCGGGAGCTGTCACCGTTCGACCCCGCCGTCGTCACCGTCGGCTACCTGCACGCCGGCGCGAAAGACAACGTCATTCCCGACGACGCGGAACTCGGGATCAATGTGCGCACTTTCGACGAGGGGGTGCGAAGCAAAACGCTGGCGTCGATCACCCGGATCGCCCAGGCCGAGGCGACGGCCTCCGGTGCAAGCAAAGAACCCTCGGTGAGCACCACGCACAGCTTCCCGGTGACGGTCGTCGACGACCCCGTCATGCAGGAACTGGCCACGGTGTTTCGCAAGCACTTCGGCGCAGAGCGGGTCATCGAGAATCCCGAGCCGCTCGCCGCAAGCGAGGATGTCGGTCACTTCGGCACGACCGCGGGTGCTCCGACGGCCTTCTGGTTCTGGGGTGGTTACTCCCAGGAGCGGTTCGACGAATCGGCCCGCAGCGGCCGACCGGTACCGACCAACCACTCCCCGCTGTTCGCACCGGTTCTCGAACCCACGCTGTCCACAGGCGTCGAAGCTCTCACCGTCGCAGCGCTTTCGCGTCTGAAGACGACGCGCTGAACGCTCATGCGCTCAGCTTGCCGGTCATGAGGATCAATTGGTCGAGTAAGACGCCCAATTCGCCGTCGCGTCGATCCTGCGGGGCGAACCCGTCACCACCGAAGTCCTGGAACAGTGACAGTGCCACCTGGGCTCGGACATCGAACATCTGAAAGTTGGCGACGATCTGCCGCCACTGCTCGACGGCACGGATCCCACCGTCTGCACCGTAGGACACGAACGCGACCGTCTTGCGGAACCATTCGTTGCCGAGACTGTCGAAGGCGTTCTTCAACGCACCAGGGACCCCGTGGTTGTACTCCGGGGTGACGAAGATGAATCCGTCACACGAGTCGATCGCCTGGCTCCAACGTGTGACGTTCGGCGAATCGTATTGCTTGTTCGCCGCCCCCGGAACCGTCGCCGAGGCCAGCAGGGGAACGTCGAACTCTTTGAGATCCAGAACCTCGAAATCAGCGTCGGTGCGCTGCGCGGCGCCTTTGGCGACCCAGTCACCGACGGCTTTACCGTTGCGGCCCTCGCGGATTGACCCGACCACAATCCCGATCCTCATGAATTCTCCTTCACTGCTGGGCTATTCGATTGTGTCTGCGGGGCAGTGCGCCATCGCTGACGTGCTGAGGGCTCGATCCGCCGAACGAGCACTTCGGTAGCAATCAGCAACACTAGCCGCACCGCGTTGACCCGGTGCCAGCGTGCGATCAGTGGCGGTTGCGCTTCTGGCGCGATTTCGCCCCTGAGAAGCGGGATGTTGATGCATCGGATGAGGTAGGTGCTCAACCCGAGCGCGGCACCCAGCGTCGCGCCCGCTGCTACAACGGTTCGACGGTCCGCGCCGCCCTTCAACCCCCGGGCCAGCACCACCGAGGTCCCACCCATGGCTGCCGGGGTGATGGGCGCGTAGTAGGGCGCCGGGCTGCCGCCGGCGAGGATGCCGGGCTGCCGGTCACGCGACCCGGCGATCAGCTGCGGAACACCGACCACAGCCTCGTAGGCGTTCCCGAAGAACCAGGCTGCCCGACCGAATCGAGCGACGGTGACTGCCGATGGCAGTGCCGGTTTCGTCATGTAACCGAGGCTACGACGCTTGGCGACGGTAAGTGACCTTGTCGAGTTCGTTGCCGTATTCGTCGACGGCGACGACGTCCATCTCGCTGACGAACGTTCCGGGCCTGACGTCGGCTCGGATGAACGCGTAGTTGCGGAACCGCACGCGCGACCAGGCGACGGCTTCAGGGTTCTTGTCCCCGTTGGCATCCCAGACATAGCTGTTCGGGACGAAGGTGTCGGCGATGTCGTGGCCGCGATAACTCTCCAACTCACCGGGCTGGAAGTTGTAGCGCGGCCGCCCGCCCGAGCCCACCGTGTAGTACACCGTGCCGTCCGTGTCGGGGTAGACGATGGCGTTGTCTCCGGCGACCCGGGTCGGGGTGCCCCCGCGAAGCGGATCGGTCCGCTCGAACACGTGATTGTGGCCCTGCAACACCAGATCCACTCGATACCGGTCGAACAACCCGACCCATGCCGCGCGGACCCCGCCGTCGCTGGCGTGCGAATCGGTCGTCGAATACGCACAGTGGTGGAAGAAGCAGACGATGAAATCGATGTTGGGATCGGCCCGATGCGCGGCCAGTGTGCTTTCCACCCAGGTGTTCTGCGCACCATCGGAGTAGCCGGTGTTCGCCTTGATCTCATAGCTGACGTCGTTGGCGTCCAGGGAGAGCACCGCGACGTTGCCGTACACGAACGAATACACAGAAGGGCAGGCCGCCGGGCCGGTGCCCGGAAAGTCGAGTCGGGCCAGGTGGCCGGCATACCCATGCACCGGATAGCTGGCTTCCATGTCGTGGTTGCCGGTGGCGAACATCCATGGCGTCGTCGCGGCGCTGCGCTCGATGGACCCGAAGTAGACATCCCAAACGAAGGGATTGAACTTATCGAACCCGGATGGCGGGTTGCCGCCGCCCGAGGGCACGAACGCGCCCGGCTTGCCTGCCCCCGACGGATCGGCGTAAGCGATATCCCCTGCCAATACATGAAAGTCGGGCTGCGACGCGACGATCTGATTCAGCAGGTTACTGGTGTGGGCGATGGTTGGGTCGTTGTCGGCCTTGTAGTAGCGGTCGTCGTAATCGCCGGGTACCAGTCCCGGTGGCAGCACCGGAGTGTCGTCGGTCCCCTGGTCGCCCAGCATCGTGAATCGGAATGGAACCTGCGCATCACGTGCGCTCGGCATCGCCGTGGACGCCGACAGGACGTCGCTGACGAAACCGTCCTCGGTGCGCCACCGGTAAAAGTGCCGCGCCCGGCCCGGCAGACCGTTGACGGGCACGTGCGCGTAGAACTGCTCAGCGGCCAGCACACCCCCGCGACTGTCCGGGATCTGTGTCACGAGGTTGCGTACCTCGGCCTCGACCGTCGCGCCCAACACCGGCGTCGGCCCGTGATCGACGAAGACTTTCAAGTTGCCGGGACTGCGTGACAACTGTGCCGCCAGCCGCAGTTCAGAGGCAGCGTCCGAGCCGTAGCCCACTCGACGATTGGCCACCGTCAGCGGAGCGTCAGCGGCGTAGGCGCGGTGACCGAACGGTGAGACACCCAGCCCGGCGACCGCCGCCAACGCCGCCGACCCTTGCAGAAAATTCCGTCGCGATACCCGGTGCCTGCGCAGATAGTCCCGATGCCAGTCGTATTGCTCGGCCATCGTTATGCCGGTGGCCACGGCGGCCGGGATACCGGTGTCCGGGATCTCACCGGGTGCCGTCAGACGTTGCGTGCCCACAGTGAAGATGGTGGTCCAATCCGTATCCCTACGCCGCGCGACGCGTCGAACACGTGGTTACGTCCGAGTGAATCATTGCTCGCACGCGAGGGTCGTGGGGTTGCGAATTGGTTGTGTGCCGGGCGTATTTGCGGGCGTACTCAGCCGGTCGCGGGACGCCGGGAAGGTCAGCGCGACAAGTGACAGCGCGATCAACGCGACCCCTGCCCACCCGACGGCACCGACATTTTCATGCAGGATCGCAACCGACAGCACAGTCGCCACAGCGGGCTCGAGGAGGGTGATTGTCGTGGCCGAGGTTGTGTCCACGTGTGCCAGCCCGTAACTGAAGAAGACGTATCCGAGGAACATCGGCAACACCGCGAGATAGGTGATGACACCGAGTCCTGCGGGCGACCCGACGACGGTGTCACTGGTCGCCACGAACACCGGGATCAGCAGAATCCCGCCGAGTCCCAGGACTGCTGCGGTGGAAGCACCTCGGCTCACTCGGTTGTCCATGAGTCGGCGCAAGACCCAGGAGTAACCGGCATACGAGCCGCCCGCCGCCAAGCCCAGTGCAACGCCGAGAACCGCAGAGTTCGCCGCGCCGGTCGTCGCGACCGAGTGGCGCGACATACTCAGCAACCCGCTGCCCACGATGCCGAACCCGCAGGCGAGCGCCCACTGCCGGGTCAGCGCCCGACCATCACAGACGCGCTCGATCACGGCCGACGCCAAAGGCGCCGAGGCCAAGGACACTACGCAGCCCAGCGCGACGCCGCCGATGCGCATCGAGCTGTAGAACGCCAACGGATATGCGGTGACACAGACTCCCCCGAACGCTACGAGCTGAATCCGCGCCCGAAGCCGTGCACGGTCGCGGTACAGCGCGCGTGCATTGACGCCGATCTGCAGCAGACCGCCGATGCCCATCGCGCCGGCCCCGACCGTGATCGGACTGACCGACGGCGCCAGCGCCGATGCCGTCCCGGTGGTGCCCCACAGCAACGACGCGACGACGATGGCCGCGAATCCGGCGTTGCGCGATGTCACAGCGCGGCCATCAGTGCAGCGGCCATGGTGCGGGCATGTTCGATGCGGTCGGCTCGGCCTTCCAACCCGGCGCGCGCCATCGCTCCCTCCAACAGGAAGGACAGATGCTCGGCGACGCCGTTGGCGGCATCTTCCCCGCAGATCGCGACGAGCTCCGTACGCAGGATCTGCTCTACTTCCTCCTTGTGGGCCCGCACAGCCTCCCGGCCCGCATCTCCGGCCGGCAGCTCGGCGGCCGCGTTGAGGAGTCCGCAGCCGCGGAAGCCGTGGTCATATGCGAGTTCAGCGTGATCGGTATACGCGTCGAACACCGCAAGCACCCTGTCTTGGACGGTCACGGCCTGTCGACACCGCTGCGCGTACAGCGAAAGCCACTCCGCGTGGCGCTCTTCGAGGTAAGCCGCCACCAGCTCCGCCTTGGACCCAAAGTTGTTGTACAGGCTCATTTTCGCCACACCGGCATCGGCCGTGACCATGTCGATGCCGGTTGCGGCGATACCGTCGGCGTAGAAGCGGCGTGCTGCCGCGTCCAACAGCCGCCGCCGCGCTTGCCCGCCCGGACGCCCACGTTTGGTCACGGCGCCCATGCTCTCATTTACTAGGTAGATCTGTCTATTAATTGACGTTCTACCCTCGCTCCCGCACTCGATCAGCTGCGGTAATCGGCCAGCTGGTTGGTCAGTTCATGGGCGTAGGCGAGTTGTCTGGAGAGTTTGTCGCACGCATCTTGAGCCCGGGCGTGACATTCGGCCACAAAGGCGATGGCCTGGGCGCGTTGGGCTTTCGCTGCAGAGGCGGCGTTGAGCGTGTCAAGCGCGGCGAGCAGTCGGTGCATTTCGTCGAGGCTGAAGCCCAGGGGTTTCATGCGGCGAATAGCCAGCAGCCGCTCGACATCGCTGGTGGTGTAGAGACGAAATCCCCCGGCTGAGCGTGCTGACGGCACCACCAGACCGACATCGTCGTAATGGCGGATGGTCTTGATGGACAGTTCTGTGCGGGCGGCGACCTCGCCGATCTGCAGGTGCTCGATACCGGTGTCAGAGCTGCGCACGTCGGATCTCCTTGGCGTGGCTAGTGTTCTGCGGTGAGTTGGCCGCTGAGCCGGGCGTGACGTTCGGCGCTGTTGTCGTTCATTCCGACAATGCTGGCGGTCTTACCTTTGGCGGCATATTTGGTGGTGATCGCGTCCAGGGTCGCCACGGTCGACGCATCCCAGATGTGGGCCTGACTCATGTCGATCACGACGTTGTCGGGGTCGCCGATGTAGTCGAACTGGTAGACCAGGTCGTTGCTGGAGGCGAAAAACAGCTCACCTTTGACCGCGTACACCCGGGTGTTCTCGTCGGGGTGGGCGATGTCGACGACCTCGGTCATGTGGGCGACGCGGCGGGCGAACAGCACCATGGCGGTCAAGGTGCCCACGGCCACCCCATAGGCGAGGTTGGCGGTGGCCACGGTGACCGCGACGGTGGCCAGCATGACGGTGGTTTCGCTCTTGGGCATGCGCCGCAACGTTTTCGGGTTGACGCTGTGCCAGTCCAGGGTGCCGACCGACACCATGATCATCACCGCCACCAGCGCGGCCATCGGAATCCGGGCCACGATATCTCCGAGCCCGACCACCAATCCGAGTAGGAACGCACCGGCCAGAAAGGTGGAGATGCGGGTGCGCGCGCCGCAGGCTTTCACGTTGATCATGGTCTGGCCGATCATTGCGCAGCCACCCATACCGCCGAAGAACCCGGTGACGACGTTGGCCACGCCCTGGCCGAGCGCCTCGCGGGACTTGTTGGAGTGGGTGTCGGTGATGTCGTCGACCAGTTTGGCGGTCATCAACGATTCCAGCAGCCCGACTACGGCCATGGTCAGCGCGTAGGGAGCGATCACACCGAGCGTGTGCAACGTGAACGGAACATCAGGAATGAGCCAGGACGGCAGACTCGACGGTAATTGCCCTTCGTCACCCACGTTGGGTACCGACCAGCCCAGACCTACCGTGGCGGCGGTGAGCACCACGATGGCCACCAGCGGGGCGGGGACCACGGTGGTCAGTTTCGGCAACACCAGCATGACCACGATCGCCGCTGCCACCATCGGGTAGACCAGCCACGGCACACCGATCAGGTGCGGCAACTGGGACAGGAAGATCAGGATCGCCAGCGCATTGACAAAGCCGATCATCACGCTTCGCGGCACAAATCGCATCAGTCTGGCCACACCCAGGCCGCCCAACACCAACTGCAGCACACCGGCCAGGATCACCGTGGCGATCAGGTAGTCCAGCCCATAGCTGCGCACCAGCGGCCCCACCACCAGCGCGACGGCTCCGGTGGCCGCCGAGATCATCGCCGGCCGCCCGCCGACGATCGCGATCGTGACGGCCATCGTGAACGACGCGAACAAGCCCACCCGCGGATCCACCCCGGCGATGATCGAAAACGAAATCGCCTCCGGGATCAGGGCCAGCGCCACCACCAGGCCGGCCAGCACCTCGGTGCGCAACCGGCGCGGCGAGCGCAACGCACCCAGCACCGATTGCTGCTCGCGCGGGGAGAGCGCGTCGGGCAGTCGTTTCACCACAGCTCCGTTCCGGCCGCCGCACCCACTACCGGCACGGCGGACCATCACAATCGAATACGCTCGCTCGAACACGCGTCGTTGCGCGAAAGGCATTGCCAGAACGTCGGATTAGTGGACTCAACGAGAACGCTGCCGCTGCGGTTCAGCTGACCGCCACGTTCGGCGACAACACCAAACCCTACCCGTGGGGGAGGGTTGGGATCCAAATCGGCAGCACCGGCTGTGGGTAAGGCCACAAACCCCGCCGCGTACAAGAACTTTGACAACCGTCGCTGGGCAACCGCCTACCGGCGTTCCACAGTACTTGCATACCGCAACCGCCGAGTCGACATATAACAGTGGTGATGATGAATTGCGGATCGAGGAAGTGCCCGTTCTGCGGTGCTGACGTCGACCGCAGCGGCACGTGCGGTCGCTGTGGTCGACCGCAGGACGACACGGCTCTGACGGGGTGGCGCCCGGATCCCACGGCGCGTCATGAGGGCCGCTACTACGCCGCGGGCCGGCCGACGAACCGGGTGCGCGACGGCAAAGCGCAATCGATGGATCCAGGCGGCGGCCGGATGCTGCCGGACTATGTCGAGTTGCCCGCCATCCGATCGATCCGCTCGACGTGGCTCGGAACCGCCGCCGCGACCGTCATCATCGTCATGGTGGCGGTGGTGGCGTGGGTGCTGCTGACGGTTGCTCGCCGTCCACCTCCTCCGCCGGAGACCGGGTACCTCTCGGCATTGCGGGAAGCGGGGCTGACGGACCAGTTCAATTCCGATGCCAACGCCGTCGCCCACGGGCATCGGGTGTGCCGTCAACTCGAAGACGGCGGGCCCCAGCAAGGTTTGCCTGCCGACAAGATCGCCGTCGACTCGTTCTGCCCGCAGTTCACCCAGGGTTTCCACACCCTTGATACCGCCACTGTCTCAGGAATTTTCGTCGTCACCGACACCGCGGGCCTGGACGCGATCGCCTCCGACGGTGCAACGTGCGCGGGGGCCAACGGATATTCCGACGTGGGCCGGGACACGCAGGTCACCGTAAAGAACGGCAAGGGTGAGATCCTCGCGACCACGGCACTCGGCCAGGGCAAGGGCAACAGCACCAACTGCACCTTCTCGTTCAGTTTCCCCGTCACCGAGGGCCAGGACCGCTACGTCGTCTCGGTCGGACACCGCGGCGAGTTCAGTTACACCTTCGGGCAGCTGCGCGCCCAAGGCGTCCAGATTCGACTCGGCCACTGACGGCGCCTGTGCGCCGACAGTACGGTCCTGGACCGTACTGTGCTCACGGATCTATGGTGGGCGCTGTGCCCGAGACCGTCGACCTCGCCGCAGAGTCCTCTCCGTGGTCACCACGCGAGTCAGAACTGCTCGCCGTCACATTGCGGTTACTGCAGGAGCACGGCTACGAACGGCTGACCGTGGACGCCGTGGCGGCGACGGCCCGCGCGAGCAAGGCCACGGTGTACCGGCGATGGCCGTCGAAGGGCGAATTGGTACTGGCTGCCTTTATCGAGGGCATCCGTCAGGCGGCTGTTCCTCCCGAGACCGGCTCGCTGCGAGGCGATTTGCTGCGAGTGGGTCAAGTGATCTGCGAGCAGACCCACCAGCACGGCACCACCATCCGCGCGGTGCTCGCTGAGGTGTCGCGCGATGCCGCGTTGAGCGACGCGATGCAGCACCAGTTCCTCGACCAGCGGAAGGCGATGCTCGAGCTCATCCTGCGACAGGCCGTCGAGCGCGGTGAGATCAGTGAAGCCACGATCAGCGACGAGCTGTGGGATCTGATGCCCGGTTACCTGATCTTTCGCTCGATCATCCCGAATCGGCCGCCTGGTCCGGAGACCGTGCGGGCCCTTGTCGACGACGTCATGCTCCCCAGCCTTACCCGACCCGTCATGTAAGGCAGCATCCGAACTTTCAAGATCCTCTCAAAGCCTTGCCCGAGGCAGTCCTGTACCGTACCGTACCGTTCAAGGCGATCGTTTCTTCGCCGCAGGAGAAGGACCCCGACCCCACCGATCGTGTCACCGGTTATCGAAAGGCTAACGGGTGCAGAAACTTTCGATTGGCAGCTCAGTCAGGCGGGGTTGGATGCTGTTGGTCGCACTCGGGGTGATCGCGGTCGCCACGTTTTCCGTGTATCGACTGCACGGCGCGTTCGGCACCCACCACACCGGAACTCCCAGCGCCCTGTCGAACGAAATCGTTCCGTTCAATCCCAAGCATGTGGTCCTTGAGGTCTTCGGCCCGCCGGGCAGCGTGGCGTCGATCAACTATCTGGACGTCCACGCTCAACCCCAGCGTGTCGACGACGCCTCGCTGCCGTGGTCCTACGACACCACAACCACCGATCCCGCGGTGTTCGTGAACGTCCAGGCACAGGGCAACAGCGATTCGATCGGCTGCCGGATCACCATCGATGACGTGATCAAAGACGAGCGCTCGGTCGACACCCGCAACGCCTATACATACTGTCTGGACAAGTCCGGATGAGCGGCGACACCGTGGCGAAGACGATCCGCCGGCTCTCGGTGCCGATCGTGCTGTTCTGGTTGGCCATCGCCGCGGTCACCAATATCCTCGTCCCACAGTTGGAAGTGGTCGGCGAAGCACACAACGTCGCGTTGAGTTCGCCCGATGCACCGTCGCTGCAGGCGTTCAAACGCATCGGTCAGGTGTTCGGTGAGTTCGATTCCGACAGTGCGGCGATGATCGTCCTGGAGGGCGATCAGCCGCTTGGCGCCGACGCCCACGCCTATTACGACGAGCTCATTCGGCGAATATCGCAGGACCACAAGCACGTCCAGCACATCCAGGACTTCTGGGGTGATCCACTGACGGCCGCGGGCTCGCAAAGCCAAGACGGCAAGGCCGCCTATGTCCAGGTATTTCTCGCCGGCAACCAAGGCGAGGCACTGTCGCTGGAGTCGGTCAACGCGGTTCGCGACATCGTGAACCGGACTCCGGCGCCGCCCGGCGTCAAGGCATACGTCACCGGTGCCGCACCGCAAGTCGCCGACCAGTTCGAAGTGGGTAACGAGGGCACCACCAAGGTCACCCTGCTGACCATTCTGGTGATCGCGATCATGCTGCTTCTCGTCTACCGCTCCGTCGTCACCATGATTCTGGTGCTGATCACCGTCCTCATCGAGATGGCCGCGGCCCGCGGGATCGTGGCTTTCCTGGCCAACTCCGGGATCATCGGTCTCTCAACGTATTCCACCAACCTGCTCACATTGCTGGTGATCGCTGCCGGGACCGACTATGCGATCTTCGTCCTCGGCCGCTATCACGAAGGTCGCAGCGCCGGGGAGGATCGCCAGACCGCGTACTTCAACATGTACCGCGGGACGGCTCATGTCGTCCTGGGCTCGGGGCTGACCGTTGCCGGTGCGGTCTTCTGCCTGAGCTTCACCCGGCTGCCGTACTTCCAGAGTCTGGGCATTCCAGCCGCGATCGGCGTCCTCGTCGCGCTTTTCGCCGCGCTCACCCTGACACCGGCCGTACTGACCCTCAGCAGCCAAGTCGGGCTGCTGGAACCCAAGCGCACGGCGCGCACCCGGGGATGGCGGCGGGTCGGCACCGCTGTCGTCCGGTGGCCCGGGCCCATTCTGGTGGTGACGATCGGGGTGGCGCTGATCGGCCTGCTCGCCCTCCCCGGGTACCGAACCAGCTACGACGTCGGCTCCTACATGCCGGCGAGCACCCCGTCCAACGTCGGTTACACCGCCGCCGAGCGGCATTTCTCGAAAGCCCGGCTGAATCCCGAGTTGCTGATGATCGAGTCCGACCATGACCTGCGGAACCCGACCAACATGATCCTGCTGGAAAGAGTCGCCAAGGCCGTCTTCCATACACCCGGGGTGGCTCAGGTGCAGTCCATCACCCGACCGTTGGGTACTCCGTTGGACCACACATCCATACCGTTCCAGATCAGTGCCCAAAGCGCCGCGCAGATCCAGAACCTGGCGTACCAGCAGGCCCGCGCGCGCGATCTGCTCAAACAGGTCGGTGAGATCGACAAGACCATCGGCATCCTTCGACAGCAGTACGCCCTGCAGCAGCAGAGCGCAGCCGCCACCCACGACCAGGTGGAAGCGTTCCACCAAACCGTCGCGGTGACACAGGACCTGCGCGACAAGATCGCCAACTTCGACGACTTCTTCAGGCCGCTGCGCAATTACTTCTACTGGGAGCCACACTGTTTCGACATCCCGATGTGTGCCGCGCTGAGATCGATCTTTGACGCGCTCGACGGGATCGACGCGCTCACCGAGCAATTGGGAAATGTCACGGCGAGCCTCGACAAGCTGGATCAACTCCAACCGAAACTGCTGGCCCTGATCCCGCCGCAGATCGCCAGCCAGCAGACCAACCGCGACCTGACGATGACGAACTACGCCACCCAGTCGGGAATCTACGACCAGACCGCGGCGGCGCTGGCGAACGCGACCGCTCTGGGGCAGGCCTTTGACGCCGCGAAGACCGACGATTCGTTCTACCTACCGCCGGAAGCCTTCACCAACCCCGAATTCCAGCGTGGCCTGAAACTGTTCCTCTCCCCGGACGGCAAGGCCGCTCGGATGATCATCACTCATGACGTCGATCCGGCGACACCCCAAGGGATTTCACATATCGAAGCAATCCGGCATGCCGCTGCCGAAGCCGTCAAGGGAACACCTCTGGCCGGGTCCCACATCTACATCGGCGGAACTGCCGCGACCTACAAAGACATTCAGGACATGGCCAAATACGACCTGATGATCGCCGGGATCTCGGCGCTCAGCCTGATCCTGCTCATCATGATGCTGATCACCCGAAGCCTGGTCGCCGCACTGGTCATCGTGGGCACCGTGGCACTGTCACTGGGCGCGTCGTTCGGGCTGTCGGTACTGGTCTGGCAGGACATCCTGGGCATCCCGCTGTACTGGGTTGTATTGGCGCTGGCCGTGATCCTGCTGCTGGCGGTGGGATCGGACTACAACCTGCTGCTGATCTCCCGGTTCAAGGAGGAAGTCGGGGCCGGCCTCAACACCGGCATCATCCGCGCCATGGCCGGCACCGGCGGGGTCGTCACAGCCGCCGGACTGGTGTTCGCTTTCACGATGGCCTCGTTCGCGTTCAGCGATCTTCGGGTGCTCGGTCAGATCGGGACCACGATCGCGCTGGGCCTGCTGTTCGACACGCTGATCGTGCGCTCGTTCATGACGCCGTCCATCGCAGCGCTGCTGGGACGCTGGTTCTGGTGGCCGCAACGGGTGCGCCCGCGGCCGGCCAGTCAAATGCTGCAGCCCTACGGATCACGCCCGGCAGTGCGTCAATTGCTCCTGTGGGACGACGACAGCGGCTGAATCAGCAAGAGAGCGGCGGTGGGTCCATTCACCCGGAGCATGTACTTGGGCATCGTGTTTGTGCACGATAAGGTGGCCTACATGTTGCGTCGCGACAGCCTTGAAACATCGTCACCGCAACCGAACTCAGCGAGCCCGGCGTCCACGTCGTCGAAGTAGGGGGAGACATGCGCGGCATCATCCTCGCCGGTGGCTCAGGCACCCGGCTGCATCCGATCACCACGGGCGTCAGCAAGCAGCTGCTTCCGGTCTACGACAAGCCGCTCATCTACTACCCGTTGTCCACACTGATACTGGCCGGCGTCCGTGACATCCTGGTCATCACAACACCGGCCGATGCTCCAGCATTCGAGCGGCTGCTCGGAGACGGATCAGCATTCGGCATCAATCTGAGCTACGCAGTACAGCCCAACCCCGAGGGGCTGGCGCAGGCGTTTGTGATCGGTGCCGACCACATCGGCACCGACAGTGTGATGCTCGCCCTTGGCGACAACGTGTTCTACGGGCCGGGTTTGGGCACCAGTCTGCGCCGATTCCAAAATGTCAGTGGTGGAGCGATTTTCGCATACTGGGTGGCCAATCCGTCGGCGTACGGCGTGGTGGAGTTCAGCGCCGACGGAACACCGCTGTCGCTGGAGGAGAAGCCCGCGACGCCCAAGTCTCACTACGCTGTCCCGGGGTTGTACTTCTACGACAATGACGTGATCGAGATCGCCCGCTCGCTCCGCAAGTCGGCTCGGGGCGAGTACGAGATCACCGAGGTCAACCAGACATACCTGAATCGGGGCCGGTTGTCCGTCGAAGTACTACCCCGCGGGACCGCGTGGCTGGACACCGGCACATTCGATTCACTCCTTGATGCCAGCGATTATGTACGCACCATCGAACGTCGTCAGGGCCTGAAAGTCGGCGTGCCTGAGGAGATTGCCTGGCGAGCCGGTTTCATCGACGATGATCAGCTCGCCGCACGCGCCCGGGTCCTCCTGAAATCGGGATACGGCAGCTATCTGCTGGAACTGCTCGAGCGAAAGTAGCCAGCGAGCGGGACAACTCGCGCAGAGCGCGGGATACCGCCGGCCGCGTGCCAGGCCCCATCCCGCAGCAGCCTCAGCCCGTTCAGGCCGACGATGATGGTGGATCCTTCGTGACCGGCCACGCCCAGCGGCAACGGCAATGCGCCCGCCAAGTCCCAAACCGCAAGCACAGCAATGAAGGTGGCGGCGATGGCAAGGTTGGCCACGACCACCCGGCGGGCCCGGCGGGCCAAGGCGATCACCGTCGGCACGGCGTTCGGGTCGTCGCCGATCACCACCGCGTCAGCGGTCTGCAGCGTCAGGTCTGACCCCGCGCCGCCCATGGCTATGCCTGTGTCGGCGGCCGCCAGCGCAGGCGCGTCGTTGATACCGTCGCCGATCATCGCCACCTTCGTGCCATCGGTCTGCAATTGGCCGACAGCACTGACTTTTTCGTGCGGAAGCAAACCTGCTCGCACATCGGTGATACCCACCCGATGGGCGAGAAGCGTGGCTGCGGCCGTGTTGTCGCCGGTCAGCAGCACCGGCGCGCGGCCGGTCAAGCGGGTGGTTGCCGCCACTGCAATGGCGGCGTCGGGACGAAGCTGATCGGTCAGACCGAGCACCGCGATGGGACGACGTGCGACACCGACGATCACCGTGGTGCACCCGCGCTGCTGCATCGACGCGACCTCGGCGAGCACGTCGACGTCAAGCCCGTCCCCAAATGTCTGCGGTGCTGCCACCGTGATGTGCTCATCGTTCACCGTCGCCGTGACGCCCCGGCCCGGCTGGGCGGTGAAGTCGACGGCGTCGGGCAAGCGCAGGCCCCGCGATCTCGCGGCGCGCACGATCGCCGCGCCCAGTGGATGCTCGCTCGGATGCTCGGCCGCCGCGGCGACGATCAACACGTCGTCATCGGTCAGACCGGCTGCAAGAACCCGAATTTCAGCCAACTCCGGAGTACCACTGGTTAACGTCCCAGTCTTGTCGAACGCGACCCGGCCGGTGCTACCGACTTGTTCCATCACCACTGCCGACTTGACCAGGACGCCGTGTCGGCCGGCATTGGCGATCGCGGCTAACAGGGGCGGCATGGTCGCCAAGACCACAGCACACGGCGACGCGACGATCATGAACGTCATCGCGCGCAACAGCGCACCTCGCAACGAGTCACCGAGGAGCAGAGGGATGACGAACACAGCGACGGTGACCACAACCATGCCGATCGAATAGCGCTGTTCGACCTTCTCGATGAACAGTTGCGTGCGGGCTTTGGTCTGGCTGGCCAGCTCCACCAGCGCGGCGATTCGGGCCACTACCGAGTGTTCGGCGCGCCGGTCCACTCGGATCCGTAACGCCCCGGTGCCATTGAGGGTGCCGGCGAACACCTCGTCGCCGATACTCTTGTCCACCGGTAAGGGTTCGCCCGTGATGGTGGCCTGATCGACTTCACTGGCGCCGGCGATCACCGTGGCATCGGCCGTAACGCGCTCCCCTGGCCGGACCAGTACGACATCACCCACCTCGAGGTCACCGGCCCCGACGATCTCCTCGGTACCGTCATCTGAAATTCGAGTGGCGCGCTCGGGCGCCAGGTCCAGCAGGCTCTGCACAGCATCCTCGGTACGGGCGGTGGCCAGCGCCTCCAGCGCACCCGAGGTCGCGAAGATAACGATCAGCAGGGCGCCATCGGTGATCTGTCCTATCGCGGCCGCACCGATCGCCGCAGCCACCATCAACAGGTCCACGTCCAGGGTCTTCTCCCGCAGCGCCCGCAGCCCGGCCAACGCCGGTTCCCATCCACCGGTGACATAGCAGGCCAGATAGAGCATCCACCAGGACCACGTCGGCCCGTTTGCCAGCTGCATCCCCAGGCCGATCAGAAATAAGACCAAAGCCGCTGCAGCCCAGCGCATCTCGGGCAAATCAAAGATCTCGCGGTGCTTGGGATGGGCCCCGGCGATCACGGCGGACCGCTGCCCCGCCTGAGTCACGGCCGGCATGAATCACCTCCACACGTTCATCAGTACGACTGTCCGCACGATATCAGAACACATGAACATGTCTTCATTCGTTGGCGTTAGTAGACTGGAGACATGGGACATGGCGTCGAAGGGCGTGATCGCCCGGCCGGGCGGCTCGACGCCGATGCCGCTGCGCAGGTTGCTACGACGCTGCAGGCACTCGCGACGCCGAGTCGATTGATGATCCTGACCGAACTTCGCCAAGGCTCACGTTCGGTGACAGAGCTGGCCGACGCGATCGGCCTCGAGCAATCTCTGGTATCCCATCAACTCCGATTGCTGCGGAATCTCGGTCTGGTCGCGGGCACCCGCACCGGCCGCAGCATTGTCTACAGCCTCTACGACAATCACGTCGCCCAACTTCTCGACGAAGCCGTCTACCACAGCGAACACCTGCGGCTCGGCCTGACCGATCGCGCCAACAACGCAGGCTAGCTGGTTTCGCGAGTCGCTTCGTCACACCGTCCTGGAGATACGAGTCGGCATCGGTGCGGTCACGGCGGCAGCTCGGGCACATGTCAACCCCGCAACTAATCACACGTACGTATGGACGCCGCCTGCGGACCGCTCTACCGTTCAGCTGCACAAATTCTCACGAAGGTAATTTGAGAGCACGATCAGGGGAGCCGTCGGGATGGCGAGGTTTGCTCGAATCGCAGTCAAAGTTGCTGCGAGCACTGGCTTCTGCGTAGCCATCACTGTATTGAGCCCGGACGCGGCGGCCACTCCGCTCAAGACGGGCGGGTACAAGTGCCTCGACGCTGCGGCAGGAACTGCAGCGCCGGGTGTCGCAGGAGCGCCATGCGCCGCAGCGGCGGTCGAGGCGGCGGGCGTCGCTGCGCCATTGGCGCCACCGGTACCCGTCGTACCGGCGAGCATTCCACCGGTACCTGTGGTGCCTCCCGCTGGTGTGCCAGCGGTTCCACTGGCCCCACCGGTTCCCGTCGTGCCCGCGGGCGCGGGTGCCCCCATCGCGGCGGCAGCTGGCCCCGTAGGCGCTCCGGTCACAGACCTGGTCGGGATAGCCACGGGCAAGGAGGCACCCACCAGCAGGCCCGCCGATGCCGACGGGCCTACGCCGGGCGTCCCGATTCAACCTGGCCCCCAGGGCTGATCCGGCGCCGCAAGGCCGGCACACGCCTATATACCAAGTAAGGCTCGACGAGCCAATTACGTTCGGCTGCAGCCGATTACACTCGTCTATTCCTGAACGACGACGGGATCACCGACGTTGACCGTGTTGAAATACCATTCCGCGGCTGCCGGACTCAGGCTGATGCAGCCGTGGCTGACATTCTCGAAGCCCATCGACTCGACGGCCCACGGGGCCGAATGCACGAACAGCCCGCGGCGCGTGAAGCGAACTGCGTACTCCACCTCGGTGAGGTAACCGTCAGGAGCCTCAACGGGTATGCCGACGCTGCTGGAATCCATGGTCACAGAACGGTCCTTCCCCAGGACCGTGTAGCTGCCAACAGGGGTTGCGTACTCCGGCCGCCCCAGTGAGGCCAGCAGCACACCCGGTTCCCCGAGGTGGGGCAGGTGGTGCGGGGCGGGCATGTCGATCGGCGTTTCACCGTCGATCGTCACAGTGAAGGTGTGCTCCGAGATGCTCGCCACTCCAACAACTTTCGGTCCAGTCTTGAATTCCAGCGGCATACCACCCACCGAGAGGCTGATCGTGCTGTGCGCCGGCCAGTACTGGTCGGGAACCCACTGCACGACTTTGTCATCGAGCCACTCGAACTTACCGGTCCTGGCGGGGGACGACGTGAGTGCAATGGCGCGCTGGGCGGCGTCCCGGCTGACGATCGGCCGCCGGAATGTCACCATCACCGGGTGCGCCACGCCCACGGCTGCAGTTCCGCTGGGCAGAATTGATTCGATGTCCGAGCTCAGCGGCAGACGCAGTGCGGCGGTATCGACGCTCGCCGTACCGCCCAATAGGACCATGGCTATTACGACCAACGCGAGAACACAATGAGTTACCGCCCGCATCAGTCTGACCCCTTGATGATGACCACCTGGTGTTGAACCTCGTCATGGTATGGGTAGTTCTGGCCTCGAACATCTTGGCGCGTTGGCGATTCGGTCAAGGCTTCATCACGGTTCGGCTACACCACGAGTAGTCGGCGACTCGTGCCTTGGTGACCTGCTCGCTGGCCACTGTGGCGACGATCGGCGCGACCCCTCAGGCAGGAGATCCAGGTGGCTTCAGCTGTTGTGCGTTGTCTGATGTCGGTGTGCCACCGATGAAGTCGTCCCAATGCCGACGTACCGGCGCCCAGCGCCGGTCGAACTCGGCGGCGCGCCGCTGGGCGTGCGCAAGCTTGGTCGGCTCGTAGCGCCAGCGCGCCCACGGCGATGTGGGGCGCGCCAACCGGATGGCGGCCACCCAGGCGACCGGCGAGACAAACAGGCCGATCAGCGCGGTCGGGTATTTGCCTTTCAGAGCGGTTACGGCGACCACGACGAAGTGGAACACCAGAAACGCGACCGCGCCCATCCGCACCGCGGTGAGAGGTCCCGGCACGTCATGCATATTGACCGGAGACACTCCGACCACCGCCAGCCCGACGCATGCCGCCGCGAGCGTGACGATGTTCACCGACAGTTGGCCCTCCTGCGACCAGTACACGTCTTGGAGCCGGAAGATCATCGCGAATTCGTCAAGCACGAGCGATGCACCAACGCCGATCAACACTCCCGACACATAGGTCCATGCCGATAGTGGCGGCGAGCCGACACCCATGAACGCCCCCAGAATGAGCAGCAGCACGCCGGGCGTCGAGTGATGCATGTGTACGCCACCGCTGCTGATGTTATGGAAGGGACCCTTGCCCGCCCGGATCAAGCGCGTGATCGTGCGGGTAGCAAGAAAAGTCACGACGAACGCCACGAAGCTCAGAAGCAGCGGCCCTTTGTACCCATTGACGATGTCGTGCTGCCACCAGTCGTTCAGCCACACCACCCCCCAAACCTACTGCCCGTAGGCCGGCGCCGTCTGCAGTGTCGGGTCGGCGGCGGCCAGCAAGGAGCTCCGGTCCCGATCCAGCGGAGGATAGATGCGTTGGGTGTTGATGACGCGCTTGGTGGCTTTGGCCTGCGCACCATCGGCCACCACATGCCGGTCCCATCCTTCGGTATAGAGCGCTCCGGCCGGTCCGAGATCGAGGACCGTGACATACCAAGGGATTCGCAGTGACAGCAACGGCTCTCCGCACAGATCGCTGATCACGTTGTGTCCCGCGTACCGACCCATCGGACGGGAGTGCTGACACGACATCACCGACATGTGTGCGTCGTCCATCCGGGCCGCCGCAACGTCGCCTGCGGCGAACACCCCGGGCGCGCCGATCACCCGAAGGCAGTCGTCGACCGGCACGCGACCCAGCCCGTCCCGCTCGACGCCGAGCTGGCCGGTCAACGGGCTGGCCCGCATACCGGCACACCAGACGACGGTGCCCGCCGCAACCACCTCGCCGGTGGACAACGTGATTCCCGCGTTGTCGACGGCCACCACATGAACATTCGTCATCGTCACTATTCCGTTATGCGCCAATGCTTTCTCGATGACCGGGCGGGCGGATTCGCCCATGTTCGAGCCGACATAAGGGTTGTGGTCGATCAGTACCACGTGGGGCGTGACGTCGCGTGCGCCGAATGCCGTCCGGATCATGGCAGGCAGCTCACAGGCCGCCTCGATTCCTGTCAGACCGGCGCCGACCACGACCGCTGTCGTTGCCGTGGCGTCTGCCACGCCGTCGGCGAGATGTCGAAGGTGATCCTGCAGCCGCTGCGCGGCGTCATAGGTATCGACGTCAAAGCCGAACTCCCACAACCCGGCAATGTCTGGTTTGACCACGTGGCTACCCAGCGCGAGCACCAGCCGATCGAAGGTGTAGCGCGTGCCATCGGCAACCGATACGGTGCGGCCCTCGACGTCGATGCCTGTGACGTCCCCGACGATGTGCCGGACGCCGACCGGGTCGAGCAGATCGCTCAGCGGGATACGGCAGGCGCTGATGTCAGCTTCGTAATTGCGTACCCGGATGTCGTGAAACGGCTGCGAGCTGATCACGACAACCTCGACTGCGTCCGTCGACACTCCCAACTCGTCAAGGCGCCGAGCCGCCCCGAGAGCCGCCCACAGGCCCGCAAAACCCGAACCGAGGACAAGCACACGATCGGTCACCGATACATGATCCCAAGGCCGGGTCCGATACCCCGTGACGTGCGTCGGCGTGTGTTGCCGCCAGCTCGCACGTTAGTGTGCTGTGGTCGGCCTCAGCGTACAAGCCGATAGAAAAGTTGAGCAGATTCATGACCGCAGCAGAGACATCGACGCTCGAATCCCGGGTCGGCCACTACTACCAGGCGGACGGCCCCTACCTTGTGGGCCGCGAGAAGGTGCGCGAGTACGCCCGTGCCGTGCAGGACTACCACCCCGCACACTGGGACGTCGCCTCCGCCGCTGAGCTGGGATATTCCGGCGTGGTCGCACCGCTGACATTCACATCAACCCCGGCCATGGCCTGCAATCGGCGGATGTTCGAATCGGTGGTCGTCGGCTACGACACCTATCTGCAGACCGAAGAGGTCTTCGAGCAGCACCGCCCGATCGTCGCCGGCGACGAGCTGAACATCGACGTCGAACTGACATCGGTCCGACGGATCGCCGGCCGAGACATGATCACCGTAACCAACACTTTCACCGATCTGGCGGGTGAGCGCGTGCATACCCTGCACACCACCGTCGTCGGCGTCACGGCCGAGGACATCAATCCCGGGACCATGGCGGCCGTGCAGAACGCGATGATGCATGACGTGGACTTCTCCGGAATCGGTGCGACCGATACCGACTACCACAAGACCGTGCGGCCCGATGGCGAAGTGCGGCTCGCCGAGGGAGGCACGACCCGCACGCCGGGCACACTGTCCTTTGACGACGTGAAAGTCGGGGACGAGCTAGGGGTGCACCACACCCGACTGTCCCGCGGCGACCTGGTGAACTATGCCGGTGTGGCGGGTGACGCCAACCCGATCCACTGGGACGAGGACATCGCCAAGCTGGCCGGGCTGCCCGATGTGATCGCCCACGGCATGCTCACCATGGGCCTGGGTGCCGGATTCGTCTCCACATGGTCGGGCGACCCGGGGGCCGTGACCCGTTATGCCGTGCGGCTCTCGCAACCCGCAATCGTGTCGGCGAAAGAGGGTGCCGACATCGAATTCAGCGGCCGGATCAAATCATTGGACCCGCAGACCCGCACCGGCGTCGTCATCGTCGCCGCGAAGTCGGGCGGCCGGAAGATCTTCGGCCTGGCGACGATGGACGTCCGCTTCCGCTGACCGGCGAACTCCTATCGCGCGAGATCCCATTGACCGAAATCGGCTGCCAGAACGTCGTTCACGTCGACGCTGAAGAAGATCGGTGCTGACGCGGGGCCGCCGGCCGCGGTGTGCAAGCCTAACGCCGTCTGGGCGTCGGCCACACCCCCGTCGTAGCCGCGAGTGAAATCCGATGGTGTTGGCCACCCGGGCTTGCCGAACTGGTAACAGCTGACGATCTGCAGGGCCGCCGCTCGCAGGCCGTCAGCATAGTCACGCGTGACCGGTTTGAAGTCGAACGTGGCACCCGGCCGCAATTCGGAGACGTAGACCAGTGCCCCGCCGAAGCCCGAGGACTTGATCTGCTCGGGCTGGACCAACCGGTCGGCAAAATCGACTATTCGCAGACCGTCGGCCGATGCCCGCTGCATAGCCGTTGTCGCCGCGAGCCCGCCCGGGACGGCCAATGCCGGTGCGAACAGCGCCGCATACCTGAGGACTTCGCGTCGTGAAGCGGATCGCGCCACGCCAGTAGCGTAGCGAATTCGGCGTGACATCTCGTGTGGCCGGCTATTCGTTGTAGAGATGCAGGGCTCGGGCGGTCACGGTGGCAATGTCACCGCTCAGTTCTACAACGGGAGGACCGCCGGGTTGATGAATCACGTTCGCCAGGACGACGACGTAGGTGTCTGACCCCGGGTCCATCCACAGCGTCACTCCGGTAAAGCCCGTGTGGCCGAAACTGCCGATGGGAAAGACCATTCCGCGCGGTCGGGACTGTTCCGTATCGATGTCCCAGCCGAAACCGCGGAGGTCTTGGCCGGCTATCGCCGGATAATTCGGAGCGAGCAGGGGATCCCTTGTGTTAGGGCTCTTTTCGATGGCTTGCCGAGTGGCCTGATTGGCATCCTTCAGTTGCGCGGGGTTATGCCCGGGCTGTTGCGGTGTCGTCATCAATTCCAGCGTCGATTGTTTCAGCGGAAACGGGCTTGGGCGTCCGGCGAGGCGATCAAGCAGCGCCTGCGCATACCTGCCGACATCTTGTGCTGTCGAGAACACCCCGGCGCTTCCTGCCACCCCGCCCATGCGGCGTGCCGTCGGATCATGGACGGTGCCACGAAGCAGGTGGCCATAGTCGGGGTTGAGACCCGGAGTGTCGCCGTCGTGCGCGGTCGGCGCGATGCGCGCCAAGAGATCGGTGCTCCACGAGCCTGGGGAACACGGCCCTTCCGCAGGAGTGTTCTTGTCGAAAGCGATTGCCGTGCCGCGAATCTGGTGCGGTCCACACGCTTTATCCGCGGGAAGGTAGCGGGTGTCGGACATGCTCAGTGGCGCAAAAACGTTGTCGGGCACATAAGCGTCCAATGCTTCGCCGGTGATCTTCTCGACCAGTGCGCCGAGGATGATGAAGTTGATATCGGAGTAGTGGAAGAGTTTTCCGGGATCGAACACCACCCATGCGGCGAGCGCACGGTGAACGCCTTGGACTTTGTCGGCCCGGTCCAGCCCCCATGGCCCGTCCAGGCTCAAATCGCCGGCGATGCCTGACGTATGCGTGAGCAACATGCGCAACGTCACCTGGGCGCGCCGCGGGTCATTCGCCGGGTTGAACTCGGGCAGGTACTTCTGCACGGGATCGTCGATCTGGATGCGGCCCTGTTCGTAGAGTTGGAGGACGGCGACGGTGGTCGCGAGGCTCTTCGTCAACGACGCCAGGTCGAAGATCGTGTCCTCGGTCATTGCTTCGGCCGGCGCGGGTTCGCCGTCGAGCCCTGGCTCGTCGGGCAGTTTGCGGAGGCCGAACGCCTGACGGAAAACCACGTTGCCGCCGTGTCCGATCTGGACTACGGCACCGGGCAGCCGATGTGCTGCCACCGCGGCGTTCACGAGCTGGGTGACAGGTGTGAAATCACCCTCGGGAACAACAGGGGGTGCAGTGGTCGTGGCCACGGTGATCGTCGGCACGGTGGTCGTCGGTGCCGCGCTTGCCGACGCCCTAGTCGCGGCCGACGGCGGCGGCGTTTGTCCGCACGAAGGGACCGCCGTCAGGCTGAGTAAAACGGTTCCAACGACGCAGACTCGGATGACGCGCGATCCCGACCCCACCGGGGAGTAGGTGATCGTCCCTTCGCGTGATGCCACCGGCGAATACTGTTGAAACACAGAGGTTCCGGCGGGCGGGTTGGTTAGCAGAAGGGGATTGAGGCGATCATCGCACCAGGCCCGGTCACCAAACTATCCTTCTTCAACACCGCACCGAAATACCGCGCCTGCCGATCCACCACCACCCGCTGATCATCATGGCGAACAGCCAACACCTCCCGAGCCAACCGAGCAAACGAAATCTTCTCCGGCCCACCAATATCAACCACATGATTCCGCGGCGACGAAATCGCCACCTCAGCCAAAAACGCCGCCACCTCATCAGCAGCAATCGGCTGAATCAACGCATCCGGCACCCGCACATCATGCTCACCATCCTCATCCGCATCCGACTCCACCACCATCGACTCCACAATCGCCCCAGCGAATTCACCAAACTGCGTCGCCCGCACAATCGTGTACGGCAACCCCGACGCCACAATGATCCGCTCCTGAGCAACCTTCGCCCGCAAATAACCACTATCCGGCAAACCATCCGCCCCCACCACCGACAACGCCACATAATGGCCCACCCCCGCCGCCCGCGCCGCCGCCACCACATTCCTGGTCGAGGCGACAAAAAAATCCATCACCTCCTCATCATCAAACGACGACGCATTCGTCACATCCACCACCACCTGCGCGCCGGCCACCGCCTTGTCCACCCCCACCCCACGACACACATCCACCCCCGAGCGCCGCGACGCCCTCACCACCTCTTCGCCTTCCCGGACCAAAAGATCAACCAACAACCCCCCGATAAGGCCACTAGCCCCCAACACCGTCACCTTCACCCTGCCAACACCTTCCATCCACACCACCAACCCCAACAACGAAAACCCAGACTACGTCGCACACCACACCACAGGACACGAAAAGGAGTCCGCCACACCTGAGCAATGTCCGTACCGACACCGGGCGCGCGGCCAGCCGAGGTGACGGTTTCCTTGTTGTGCCTACGGACCGAGAGTGGTATTGCTAAATGATGCGGTGCCCGGCGTGCGGGGCTCCGATCATCATCATCGCCGCCGCTGCTCTTGATGAGCTCGACAGAAGCGAATGCAGCTCCTGTCCGTGGTCGATCTATGTCGACGGCTCCGTCCGAGGCAGACGCCATGTGCCAGTCGTTGCGGGCTCAAAAACCGAGGGCACCAACGCGAACGAACCATCGCCGCGCTGTACGTCGGAATAGATGCACTCTAGTCAATTAGACCGCGCATGCGGCCGAAGAGGACAACCCGTGAGCACCACAGACAACCATCAGACCGCCGAGTTCCGGGTCGAGGACACCACCGAATTGCTCGCCCCTTGTGGCGAAACTATCGCATCCGTGGCAACCGCTCTGGATCACCTCGACCCATTGCCGCCCGGCGCCGCCATGCTGGTCGTCAAACGCGGCCCCGCCGTCGGACTGCAGTACCGGTTGCATCAGCCGATCACCACCGCCGGGCGTCATCCCCGCAGCGACATCTATCTCGACGACATCACCGTCAGCCGCCTGCACGCCGAATTCCGCTGCACCAATGGAGAATTCCAAATCATAGATACCAACAGCCTCAACGGCACCTACCTCAACCGTCAACCGGTGGACACCGCGACACTGACCCACGGCGACGAAATTCAGATCGGTAACTTTTGCCTGCTGTTCTTCACCAGCACCGCAACCCACTGACCGAAAAGCGCACGGGCTACCGCTCGACAGCGCTGCACTTTTCTGAAAGCAGAAGCCGGATGTTTCCGAACAGCACGGCCTGTCCGATGATCGCGGCTACTTCGGGATGGTTGTCCGCACGCTCACGATGCGTTCACCGGGGTAATGCAACTCATGGGTTTGAAATGCGTCGTCCTCGTCGGCAGCACAGACGTTGCGCACGTTCCGTCGCTCGCCGAACCAGCTCTCAATGACGTAGATATCGTTCATCTGACTACACCCCGCTGTGTGTGATGTCAATGGCAGACGCCACGGCCGGGGATTCGCCGTAGACGGGTTATTGCATGCCTCCAATAGGCATCGTCACGGCTCCGCCAACACGGACTTGGCGGACTTGGTAGTCAGCCCCGGGCCGTCGCAGTCGCAGTAATCGTCCGTCCCGGGTCAGAGATGACGCACGAGTAGTTGACTACTCCTTTTTCGTTTCGAGGTGACCCGTGGTTACGATGACGGCGGCCGAGGCCACCGCGTCGCTGCTTGCCCGTCGAAATCCGCACCCACCGAAGGGTGCAGCTGTCATCGAAGTGGTGGTTCCCACGCGTGCAACCGCGGCAGCCAGGCCGGTACCGCCCGCCGGTACGCCTCATACTCGTCGCCGAATTGTCTTGCGAGAGTGGGTTCTTCATACCAGCGGACAAACGCCGCGGGAGCTACCCACGCCGCTACCGCGTACATCAGAAGCCGGATGTTTCCGAACAGCACGGCCTGTCCGATGATCGCCAGCAACAGTCCGACATACATCGGGTTACGTACATAGCGATTGAATCCCGAGACGACCAGACGATCGGTCGGCGCGACCGGGATGGGGGTGCCACCGGCCTTGACGAACTCCGCAAAGGCCGAGACCGGAGGAACCAGGCCCGCGGCAATCAGAAGCCCGCCGACGACGCGCATCACCGCCCAGCCCGGGAGCGGACGCCGAAACTGCCAATGTGTGATCAGCCATGGGATCAGTCCGACCACCGTGCCGGGCGCGACCACGAAGAATCCCGCGCTCAATGCTGCGGCTTTCGATCTGTTCATCGACTCCTCCTGTCAAAGGTCTTGCGTCCCCACAATGGACCTGCCCTCACGCCGCGGCAACGAATTCCCGTACCACCTCGACGCGCAAACTCCGGAGCCCTGAGCGTCCAACGAAGCAGCAACCGAATCACTGCCGACATCTCGCTGGCGTCTCCGTCGAAGTAGACCGGAGGATTGGCGACTTCATAACACCGCCGACCGGACTCGATCTCACACCCGCCGGCCGAGACTGTCCCCTCCCCCACGGATCCCGGTGTGCGCGCACTCAAGATGTCCCATTCGCACTTCACTGCGGAGCGAGGTACCGGTCAGGTGCCGGAGGTCGGAGCCAGGGGATTGCCGATCCGGGCGACGGCCGCGGCCGTCACCGTCACCCCAACGGCCGCGGCGGCCAGCGAGCCAGAGTAGCCCGACGGTGCCGCGAGCGCCGCCAGCACTGCGACGCCGAGCCCGGAGCCCAGCGCGAAGGACACCTCCTGCACCACCCCCACCTGGGACACCGCGTCGGCGGGAGCCGCCACGAACAGCGCCGTTGTGCCGAGGGTGCCGATCACCCCGAAGCCCGCGCCTATCAGCAGCAGGGCCGGGCCGATCGCCGCCGGATCCGTTGCCGCCCAGGCCAGCCCGGCCGCCTGCAGCATCAGCGCCGCCGGTAGGACCAGGCCGCGGCGGTCGATCCGGGCCAGCATGGGCGCCACGATGCCGCCGACCATGGTGGCGATCGCCTGCCAGAGCAACACGAGGCCGGTCGCGGACGCCGACCACCCCCGATCGTTCTGCAGATGCAGGCTGGTCAGATAGATCGCCCCGAGGGTGATCCCGGCCGAGACGATGATCGTTGCCACCGCCGCCGAGAAACCTCGGTCTCCGAACAGGTCCACCCGCAGCAGTGGGTCCCGCAGCCGCCGCTGGGCCCGCAAGAACACGGTCAGGACGCCCGCGCCGGCCAGCCCGACGACGGCGCCGACAGCCGGTGCGAACGGCAGGCGCTGCACGCCGTACACCGTGACGGCGAGCCCGAGCGCCGCAATGATTACCCACCCCGGATGCCACGCCGGAGGCACCGGAGCCCGCGTGTTCGGCACCGCAACCCGGGTGAGGACCGCTCCGATCGCCGCGATCGGTACGCAGATCCAGAAGACCCACTGCCAGCCCCAGTGATCGGTGAGGTAGCCGCCGACGAGCGGGCCGATGGTATTGGCCGCACCGAACACGGCCACCCACAGACCATTCGCCATCGTCCGGGCGTGGCCGATGAATACCGCGCCGATCGTGGACACCACGTTCGCCAGGATGAGCGCGCCGGCGACGCCGAGGCCGAGTCGCGCCGCGAGCAGCCCGGGGACGGACAGCAACGGGGCCACCGCGCTGAGCAGCGCGAACACAGTCATGCCCGCGACCAGGGCGCGGCGGCGGCCGGAGCGGTCGCCCCACCGCGCGGCGGGCACGATCGCAGCTGCCACGGCGAGCGGGTAAATGTTGACGACCCACGACTGGTCCGCAGGGGCGATGCCGAGATCGTGGGCGAGTTTCGGCAGGGCGGTGTTGATCATGCTCACCGCGAGGCTCTGAGCGAGGATTCCCACAAGTAGCGGGATCATCACCGGCCACGAGATCCGATCACTGGCCCACGGCAACCCCTTATCGCACGGTGTCGTCACCCCCCGATAGTGACAGGTCGACGTTGCCTGCTCATCCGTGCATCGCACCTGGCACCACTCCAGCGGCACGGCGCCAGCTGGGTGCCAAGTCCGTGAGTGCTCGCGTTCCCTATGGCCTGCGCCACGAAATCCATTGTCCAGTAGGACGAATAAGTCCAAATCTCAGAAGACGCCAAGTGGGACACCTCGATGTCGAGCGGAGTCGAACCATCCGGCACACCAACCGATCTCGACAGCACCGACGCCCGGATGCAGATGTCTGAACCGGAAACCTCCCCCGACATGGCCAAATCGCACAGGTCAGCCAAGGTGCACCCGCTGAATCTGCGACAGTTGATGCATGCGTGTGCGGATGGGTGTCGCGTTGCTCGGGGTTGCGCTGCTGCTGGGCGCTTGCGCACCCACACCCGTACATGACGCCGCGGTCGTTTCTCGGCTCGATGACATGCTCGTCGACGAGTCCGTCGTCAACGCGATCATGGGTCCGCCACCGCTTAAAGCCACCCACACCTACCGCGCGTTCGAACAATGGCCTGCCGGGTACTCCTACTCGCCCGCGGACTGCCTGGCGGTCAGCGCAAACGCGATGGCGTCGGTGTACCAGGGAACCCGCAGCGGCGAGATGCGCGGGACGCTGTTCACCAACGATCAGGGCAGCACCGAGGTCGACGAGGCGGTGGTGGCGTTCGACACCGCCGCACACGCCCGTGACTTCGTCGCGTCCATTGTGGGTACCTGGCAGCGCTGTTCCGACGAGGTGCTGACCATCACGTCCGCGGGCCGACCGCCGCGGACGTTCACCATCGACGTCCCGCGCACCGTTGGTGCCGACGAGGTCACGGACTGCCAATCGCAGTCGTACACGGGCTGGGGCACGGTGCACGCGATGCGAGCCCGCGGCGACATCGTCATCGATGTGCGGGTCACCGGGGAGCGACTCGACGACCAGGCCGTGCGTGTGGTCAATGCGATAGTCGACCACGGAAAGCTCTGAGCGCACGAACCATCGAGGTTCTTGGCGCGTGCCTCGGTGGGTCGGGTCCTTCTCGTGTGCAATTCTCGCCACTTCATTACTGCAAGTTCATCGAAAGAGCGGGTGGAACCAAATCCGTACAGTGCTTTCGAGGGATAGCCCGCTCGCTGCTCGGTCAGTTGGCTGCGCTGCTGGTGAAGAACAGCAAGCTGAAGTTGCCGAGCTGAATTTCATCGGCGTGGGTCAGTGTCGCGGTCTCCACCGGTTGGCGGTTGAGGTAGGTGCCGTTGAGGCTATTGGTGTCCACGATCTGGAATTCACCGCTGGTGCAGCGGAATTCGGCGTGCAGGCGGCCGACGGTGATGTCGTCGAGATAGATGTCGCTGCGGGGATGACGCCCAGCGGTGGTGATCGGCTGATGCAACACGAACCGTAGCCCGGCGGTGGGGCCGCGTTTGACGACCAGCACGGCGGCTCCGGCCGGCACCGCGTCGAGGTGATCCAGCACGTTTGCTTCGGGTGCGATGGTTTGGCTGGACGGGGCGGGAAGTCCGGTGGCGGTGTCCTCGACCCGGTCCTCAGAGGTCTGGTGGCTGTGTGTGGTGCTCACGGGTTGTCCTTTTCGGCCGCTTGCGCGGTCTCGTGGTGTGTCCTGCAGTTAACTGATCTTTTCGAGGGCGAAGCGCCCGCGGGCTTCTGACTATTCGCCCGCAAGGACGTCGCTGGAGAACGAGCGGTCCGTGTGCCACCGATGGCCGGGTAGCACGACGACGGGTGGCCGGGCGATGGTGTTGGGCGTGGCGACGATTCCGGGCCTGGGCGTCGGCTGGTAGGAGTACGTGCCTGCGCTGGCCATGCCCGCCAGTCCGAGTGCCGCGCCTCCGAGGATGCCTGCGGAAACAGCGGACACGGCGATGTAGCGGGTGATGGTCATCAGAGTTCTCCTGCGGGGATGGGCGTTTCGGTTCTGCTGCCGGTCGTGTCGGCGTTGACACAACTCTCTCGCGTCGCGCTGGCCGCGTCTGTCCGGCGATAGGTGGTTGAACCGGTGGAATCCGGTGTCCCCCGATCGGCGGACAAGGGCGCCCGTCACCGGGTCACCCGGCTCAGAGATTGCACCGATACCAGGACGACGCGGCCCCCACCTCCTACCGATACTTGTGTCGGCAGACGCCGACAGTGACCCAAACTTACTGGGCCAGTGTCACTATCAGATACCCAGACGAAGCCTCCCAGGTTCAGTGTCTTGTTGTCACGCATCGCCCTTTTGGTTGAGCACGCCCACACCGCCCGCCACGACTTCGTGTTGGTGTTCGGGTTCCAGACGGGTTCGGCTTTGACCTTGCGGTCGCTGCTCTTGGCAGCGGTGCCGCGTTGGTCGCGTGGAGTGATGGTGTCGATGATCTGCCCGTCGTTGAAAACGTCACCCTGCCAATGAAAGTACGATGCGAGATCGTTGGCGGCTTTGGCGATCCGGGATCCGACGATGAACCGAAACCCGGCATCATCAAGGTCGCGCAGGTTGCCCGCGGAGAGCATGCCGGCATCTGCGACGACAGACCATGTCGGTGATGGTGTGGCGAGCTTGGAACGCTTTGACGATCGGCACGATGGTTAGATGGTCTCGGCCTTGTTACCCTCGAAACAGCCGATCTCCGACGGGAATCCGCTCCGGTCGACCAGTAGCCCGACCACGATCTGCGGGTCCACGCGGCGTTGCGTGGAGTAGCCGACTCTACGCAGATCACCTTCGGTGTCGGCTTCGCAGTACCAGGTGGTGACGGCGCAGAGGACCAGGCTGACATCACCAGCAGTGCGGACGTGAGTGAAGCAGGCGGTGGCGATCTGGTCGCGGTAGCCACCGGCACGGGCGCGGCGCATAGTGCGTTTACGCCTCGACAGTGACGCTGCGGGCGATCACCAGATCCCGGAAGACCTCATCGCCGACAGCCTCATCGAAACCCAGGCTCGCGTAGACGCCGGCCAGGGCGTCATAGAGCAACCCGCTGGAGCTCTTGAGGATTCCGTGGGCGGGTCACCAATTGCGGCGCCACGGGCCCGCGGAGGCATCGGTGAACAGCGCTCCCACAGGTGGTGCGACCATCTCGACCTTGCGGGCCTTGAGGGTGATGCCCAGGCCCAGTTCGTGTTGGGCGTCATCACGGGGTTTTGCCAATTTGGCCTGCATCTAGACAAAAGTCGCCTTATCGCGCCATATTTGTAAACCGCGATAAATGCAATTGATGTGCCACTGTAATTGTGGCGGTGGGGCCATTCCTGTGCTTACCGAGAATAATGTCGGCTTCGCCACCTCGCGGATCGTCGCGATCAAATGCATCGGGGCGATGTAAAAGCATTACCATATCCGCATCTTGTTCCAAACTTCCGCTCTCGCGCAGGTCAGAGACCTGCGGACGCTTATCTGTGCGTTGTTCGGGCCCGCGGTTAAGCTGGCTAATTGCAACTACTGGAACGTCCAATTCTTTTGCCATCAATTTCAAGCTACGAGAAAAGTCGGATACTTCCTGCTGGCGCGACTCATACTTCTTACCGGAGCTCATCAGCTGCATGTAGTCGACCACCACGAGCCGCAGATCGGCCTTCTGTGCCAACCGTCGTCCCTTGGCACGGATCTCCATCATCGTCAGGTTGGGCGAATCATCGATATACAAAGGCGCTTCGCTGATCTCACTCATGCGCCGCGCCAGCCGCGTCCAGTCGTCATCGCTCATGCGGCCCGAACGCATATCGCCCAGCTTGATCTTCGCCTCCGCCGAGAGTAGGCGCATAACGATCTCGGACTTACTCATTTCCAGTGAGAAGATGACGCTGGCCATCTGGTGCTTGATCGAGCAGGAGCGCATGAAATCCAGGCCGAGAGTCGATTTCCCCACACCGGGACGCGCCGCGATGATGATCATCTGCCCGGCGTGCAGACCGTTGGTGACCTCGTCGAGTTCAGTGAACCCGGTAGGTACGCCACGAGCGATGCCGCCCTGGGACGCGATCGCGTCGATCTCGTCCATGGTCGGCTGGAGCAGGTCTTCCAACGGCACGAAGTCTTCCGACGCGCGCCGCTCGGTGACGTCGTAGATCTCGGCCTGTGCGCGATCCACCACGTCGCTGACATCGGCGCCGTCGGCGCCGGCGTAGCCGTACTGCACCACGCGGGTGCCGGCCTCCACGAGCCGGCGCAAGAGCGCCTTCTCCGCGACGATGCCGGCGTAGAAACCGGCATTGGCGGCAGTGGGCACCGTGGAGATCAGGGTGTGCAGATAGGGCGCTCCGCCGATACGGCGCAGCAGACCACGCCGGTCCAGCTCGGCCGCGACAGTGACCGCGTCAGCGGGCTCCCCACGGCCGTAGAGGTCAAGGATCGCGTCGTAGACGTTCTGGTGAGCCGGGCGGTAGAAGTCACCGGGTCGCAGCCGCTCCAGTACGTCGGCGATCGCGTCCTTGGAGAGCAGCATCCCACCCAGTACAGACTGCTCGGCGGCCATATCCTGCGGAGGCTGACGGCCGAAATCCTCGCTCGGCGGCGCGCCGTCCATATCCGGAGGTCCGTCCGGGTGCCCCAGGTCGTCGACGACAGCCACAGACTTCCACCCCCTTTTCGAGACCTGCCCTGCGACAAGTTCGAACGTCTATTCGAAACGGTACTGCGACTGTAGAACCGAGGTCTGACAACCAAACCCGTCGAACGCCTCGCGGCAGCTTACGGTAGACGTTGCTGGCGACCCCCGATACTCGGCCTGTTAATGAAAGTGTGGATGGCTTGGGGATATCTGTGGGTAGTGGTGTTGAGTCGTTGGGGAGAACCTGTGGATTACTGCCGAGTCAGTTGCTATACGCCCAGTTCAGACCACTAACCAATGGCTCAAGAACTGTGGATGGCAATTACCACGGCGTGTCGGCGCAGGTTGCCAACTCGGGCGTGTTGTGTTGCGCACAAGGGCCGGTCAGGTTAACGCTCGGGTGGGTTCGCTGTATACGGCATCGTGCTGACAATGTTCGCCGCAGGCACAGCAACGCCCGGGTGGGATCCGATCACGGACCCGACCCGGGCGTTTTGACGCTGCCGTTAGAACTCGGCCACTTACTCCGCGATGACGTTCAGCGACACCTTGGCTTCGACACCAGTGTGCAAGCGAATGGTCACCGGGTGGGTGCCGACGGACTTGATGTGCGCCTTGGGCAGCTGGACGGTGCGCTTGTCCAGGTTCGGGCCACCGGCCTTCTTGATGACGGCGACCACGTCGGTCGCAGTGACCGAACCGAACAGCTTGCCGGTGTCGGCAGCTGCGTGGACGGGCAGCGACACCTCGCCCAGCCCCTCCAGCGCGGTCTTGAGCTCGTTGGCGTGCTCCAGACCCCGCACGACCTTGGTCTCGCGGGCCCGACGGATCTCCTCGGCCTGGCGCTCGGCGCCCCGGGAGGCCACGATGGCCAGCCCGCGCGGCAACAGGTAGTTGCGGCCGTAGCCGTCCTTGACCTCGACGGCGTCGCCGGCGACACCCAGGTGCTCCACCTCGGCGGTGAGAATCAGCTTCATGATGTTCCCCTCTACCGCGTCGACGAGCTGAACGGCAGCAGAGCCACCTCGCGGGCGTTCTTCACGGCGACGGCGATGTCGCGCTGGTGCTGGACACAGTTGCCGGTCACCCGACGCGCACGAATCTTGCCGCGCTCGCTGATGTAGGTGCGCAGCAGCGCGGTGTCCTTGTAGTCGATGTTCTGCCCCTTCTTGGAGCAAAACACGCACTTGCGGGTTTTGACCGGCTTCTCCGGTGCCGGCCGCCGCTTGGTATTCGACTTGGCCATTGGTTATCTCTTCCTTGCAAAAATTTCGATGTTGATCAGAAGGGCGGTTCGTCGTCGGCCCCGCTGAAGGAGCCCGACGCGGGCGCGCTGCCCCACGGATCGTCTTTCGGCTCGGATTGGCGGGAGCCTCCCCCGCCGCCGCTACTGCCGAACCCGCCGCCGCCCCCGCCACTGCGGCTGGCCTTGTTGACCTTGGCCGTGGCGTAGCGCAGAGACGGACCGATCTCGTCGACCTCGAGCTCCACTACCGTGCGCTTCTCGCCCTCTCGGGTTTCGAAGGAGCGCTGCTTGAGCCGACCCTGAACGATCACCCGCGAACCGCGGGTGAGGCTCTCCGCCACGTTCTCCGCGGCCTCCCGCCAGATGTTGCAGCGCAGGAACAGCGCCTCGCCGTCTTTCCACTCATTGGTCTGACGGTCGAACGTGCGCGGTGTCGACGCAACGGTGAAGTTGGCGACGGCCGCGCCGGACGGCGTGAAACGCAGTTCCGGGTCAGCGGTCAGGTTTCCGACAACGGTGATGGTGGTGTCACCAGCCACGAGATCCTCCTGGGATAGGCATGTCCGTTTGCGCGAAGCCTACGTAGCGACGCCGACGACTGACAGCCCTTAGTGCTTGTCGGTCCGCATCACCTTGGTGCGCAGCACCGATTCGTTCAGGTTGAGCTGACGGTCGAGCTCGGACACGGTGGCCGGTTCGGCCTTGACGTCAACAACGGCGTAGATGCCCTCAGCATGCTTGGCGATCTCGTATGCCAGCCGGCGACGGCCCCAGATGTCGACCTTGTCGACGGAACCGCCATCCTTGCGGATCACGTTCAGGAACGTTTCCAGCGACGGAGCTACGGTGCGCTCGTCAAGTGTGGGGTCGAGAATGACCATGATTTCGTATGGACGCATTAGAACCTCATCACCTCCTATGGTCGTTTCGGCCACGGCGGATTCCGTGGCAGGAGGGTCGCCTGCGTCGGCAACCGGGCCAGGCTACCCGAAACCGCCCTGAGCTGTGAAATCGCTATAGGACGAGAGGCTCGGGCGCGGCCTCCACGCGTACCCGGTCGCGGTCGGGGCGCAGCCAGTCCGGCAGCCACCGCGGCGGATTGTCGGGTGCACCGTCGAACACTCCGCCCGCCGGATCATCGATACGGCCGCCGTACCGCACCAGATCCAACTCAGGCCGGTATATCTGGTGAATCACCAACGCGCACAAGGCGATAACGGCGATATCGCGCAGTAGCACGGTCGTGGTGAACCACTGCTCGGGCAGTCCACGGTTGGCCTCGCCGTACAGGTAGAGCATCCGCGGCACCCATACCAGCGCGTCAATCGTCATCCAGGCCAAGAGGATTCGACGATGCGGCAGGGCCAGCACCGCCAGCGGCACCAACCACAGCGAAAACTGCGGGCTCCATACCTTATTGGTCAGCAGAAATGCCGTCACCACCAGAAACGCCAACTGCGCTACCCGGGGCCGCTGCGGCGCGGTCAGTGCGATGTAGCCGATGACGATGAGGCACGCCGCGAACAACACCGCGGTGACCGCGTTGGTCACCGTCGGCGGTTGCCAAAACCCGAGATTCGGGTCGAACCCACGCCACCCGGTGAACGACTTCACCACGTTGTAGAGCGAATCCATATCGTCGCCGCGGCGGGTGTTGAGCCGGAAGAACTCCGACCACCCGCGCGGGAACATCACCATGACCGGCAGGTTCACCACCAGCCAGGTGGACACCGCCGCCAGCACCGTCGTGCCGACCTCGCGGCCCCGCCCGGTGCGCACCGCCAGCATCGCCAACGGCAGCAGCAACAACAGCGGATAGAGCTTGGCCGCGACGCCGAGCCCGATCAACAACCCGGCGAGCCAGGGTTTGCGGCGCGCCCAGGCCAGCATCGCGCCGGCCGCCGCAGCAGTCGCCAACGCGTCGAAGTTGGTGAATATCTGGAAAATCAGGATCGGCGAACCGGCCACCAGCGCGGCGTCCCAGATGCGCCGACCCGCCAAACGTGCCGTCGCCCACACGGTGGTGAGCCAGGCCAACGCCAGCCCGAATGCGGAGATATTGAAGAACATCACCACCTCGGCGATGATCGGGAGCGCAATCACTGTCGTGGCGGCGGTGTAGGTCTTCGCCAGTGCCATCGACACGTACTGGTAGATGCCGGTGAGCACCGGATACTCCATGTAGCGCACGGCGGGCTTGCCGTCGTACTGCATGCGCTGTTTACCCGTCGCGTCGTTCTCCTGCCAGCTCGACTTGTACGGAAACTTGCCGAGGTTCAACAGCTCTGCGGTGTAGAGCGGGACCGTGTCGGAATAGCACAGCTCGTAGTAGGCCCGATTGTTCTGCCAGTTGGCGACGCGTTGACCGGCAGTGCCCGATCCGGTGGTCTGCAGGCAGGCGGCCTTGGTCGAGTAGCCCAGGGCCAGGAACACCACCGCGATGATGAACATGACGCGCAGCGGCGTCATGAACCGCGCCCGCCCGATCACCGCATGCCGTCCGACCGGGCCGCCGATCGGATGCGACAGCGCACGACTCAGGACGTCGTTGCGGCTGGGCAGATCGCGATCGTCCGCCTCGCGGGTGTCCCGTGCGAGCGGAGCCGGTGAAACCAATTCCCGTTCCGTCACGGAGGCGGCATGGGCGCGCCGGGACCATTCGGCGCACCGGCGCAACCGGCGCAACCGGCGCAACCGGTTCAGCCGGCTGCGCCGGTGCCACCGGCACGGTGGTCGGGGGGCCGACCGGGATCGTGATACCCGGCGCCACTTCGATGGTCGGCTGGATGACGGTCTCCGACGGCGGGGTGCCTGGCACGGGTTGGCCCGGCAGCACCACCGGAACCGGCGGCGCGGGCGGCGGGGCCTGCGGCACACCGGCATAGCCACCGATCTCCGTCGGCTTCGGGAAAGACTCGTTGTCGGTGCCGTCCAGGGCGCCGTCCATCGTCGACTTCCAGATGTCCGACGGCAGACCGGACCCGTAGACCGGTGAACCCCACTGATTCACCAGCGGTTTGACACCCTCCGTGGTGCCCACCCACACCGCGGTCGACAGCGAGGGCGTGTAACCGACCATCCACGCATCGCGGTTGGCGCCGGTGTCGCCGAGCTGGACAGTGCCGGTCTTGGCTGCCGACAGCCGGCCGCCGGCCAGGTTATGCCCACGCGACCATCCGGCGATCGGCTGCATCGCCGAGGTCACGTTGTCGGCCACGGCCTTGTCGATGCGCTGTTCCCCGTTGTCCTGCTGCGAGGCGTCGAACAGCACCTGGCCCGCGGAGTTCACGACCTTCTGCACGAAGTGCGGCTTGTGGTAGACGCCCGACGCGGCCAGCGTGGCGTACGCCGAGGCCATATCGAGCACGCGGGACTGGTACTGCCCCAGCACCACGCCATTGTTCGGTGGACCGCCCTTGCCGTCCTCGGACAGCGTGTGCTCGACCCCGGGGAAGCTCTCGGCGACACCGGCGTCATGCGCGGCCTTGGCGACGTCTTCCGGTCCGTTCTTGAGCTTCAGCATCAACCGGTAGTAGCTCGTGTTGAGCGACCGCTTGAGCGCCTCGGCGATCGAACAGACCCCGCAGCCCTCACCCTCGACGTTGGTGATCTGGATGCCGTTGACCGTCACCGGCGAACTGTCCACCTGATAGCCCAGACCGATGCCCTGCTGCAACGCGGCGACGAGCGCAAACACCTTGAACGACGACCCGGTCGGCAACCCCGCCTGGGCGAAGTCGAAGCCGTTGGCGTCCGATCCGCCGTAGTACGCCTTGATCGCCCCGTCGTGCGGGTCGACCGACACCACCGCGGCCCGCATGTCCGAATCCTGGCCGTCCATGTACTTGGTGACGGCCTTCTCGGCGGCTTCCTGCGCCTGCGGGTCGATCGTGGTGGTGATCTGCAGGCCCTCGGTGTTCAGCGTCTGCTCGCTGACGTCGAACAGGCCCATCAGTTCCTTCATGACCTGCCGTTCGATCAGACCGTTGGGACCGGTGGTCTGATTCTGTTCGCTGGCCTGGTCACGCGACACCGTCGGCGGGAACACCTGCTTGGCCCGATCATCGGCCGACAGTGCCCCGATGTCGACCATGCCGTCGAGCACCCAGTTCCAGCGCTCCGCAGCACCCTCGGGATCGACCGCGGGATCCAGGGTGGACGGACGCTGGATCAAGGCCGCCAGCAGAGCGCCCTCGGCCACGTCGAGTTGCTCGACGGGCTTGTTGAAGTAGGCCTTGGCCGCCGCGGAGATGCCGTAGGCGCCGCGACCGAAATAGATCATGTTCAGATACGCCTGCATCACGGCGTCTTTGGACCATTCGCTGGACATCTTCGTCGAGATGACCAACTCCTTGGCCTTGCGGACGAGGCCGCCGATCCCCGACCGCTCGTCCCCGACCAGCGCGTTCTTCACGTACTGCTGCGTGATGGTCGAGCCGCCCTGCAGTTCACCGCCGAACAGGTTGTTCTTGATGGCCCGCATGAAGCCGGTGAACGAGAAGCCCGGATTGGTGTAGAAGTCACGGTCTTCGGCGGCCATCACCGCGTCGCGGACGTGTACCGGGATCTGGTCGATGTTGACGTCCACCCGGTTGCCCTCCGGCGGCACGATCTTGGCGATCTCTGAGCCGTCGCTAGCCAGGATGGTCGACACCTGATTGGTGCGGATGTCGCCCGGCTGCGGAACGTCGACGATCAGGTAGGCCATGCCGAACGTCACCAGTGGCAGCAGCACCAGCACGGCCACGGCGGCGGCCGACCCGCGTCGCACCCACTTCCAGTTGATCCGGAACTGCTTGCGTGGTTGCTGCGGTCCTGGCGGGGGCCCGGACGGTCCAGACGGACCGCCGCCGCCCGGGGGAGGCGGAGGCGGGGGCTTGAGCGGAGGGGTGCCATCCAGCGCGGCCTTGACGACGTCGATGGGGGCCGGAATGCCCTCGCGGACCGGCGGGAGCACTGTTGTCAGTCGGTCATCCGGCGGAACCGCGGAATGCGACCGATTGGCGCCCGCGGCCGGACGTGCACCAAGGCGGTCAGCCGCGTTCTGGACGTCGTCGGCTGACCGGTGCTGGTGCCCTTCGCTATTCACTGGCTGTACGCGCGGGTTTGCGCGTCGTCGGGGTTCGTCGCGGCCTGCGCGCCTCCGGAGAACGGGGCGCGCCGAGCACATACGACTTGACCAGATGGTTCCAACTGCAGGTCCGGCATACCTCCACCACATGTACTGCGAACTCGTCGTAGCGGGTCGCCAACAAGACCAGCTCCTCTGCCGTGCGCGCGGAACCCGACACCGGGCCCAAATGATCCCCGAACACCCACGACACCAGCGTCAGTTGTTCCTTGCGGCAGATCGGGCACATCACCGAGCTGGATTTTCCGTGGAACTTCGCCGCGCGCAACAGGTACGGATTGGCGTCGCAGACCTCGGAGACGCCGGTGCGTCCCGAGTAGACCTCAGCCAGCAGGGACCGCCGCCGAAGCGCGTAATCCACCACCTGTCTCTGCAATCGCACGTTGACCAGAGTACGTCGGCCCTCCCGCCGCCGAGGCGTGACCGGGTCCGGAGCTCCTACGATCATCGGCGTGGCAACAAGACAGCAGTCTCCGCGAAGCGCCATGACACGGGCCAAGGACAGCGACCGCAACGACACCTGCAAAGTGCTCGACAGCGCGTTGGCGGAAGGTCAGCTGTCGATGGAGGAGCACCGTCAACGCGTGAGCGCCGCCACCAACGCCACCACCCTGGGTCAACTCGCCACGCTCGTGGAGGACCTGCAGAACTCCAACGCACCGGTCCAGCTGCCGACCCTGACCCAATCGCGGGTGCGAAAAGTACCGGGCGCCATTCACGCCGGCTGGGGTCTGCGATTGGCGATGGCCGGGGTGCTGGTCTTGTTCGGCATCGGGATCGGCTGGGGCCTCTACGGCAACACCACGTCACCGCTGAGCTTCACCACGGACCCGGGCGCCAAATCCGACGGTATCCCCGCCACGGTGCTCACCTCGCCACGGCAGCTGCTGTCCCTGGGCGGGTTCAACGGGCTCTTCGAGCAGATGCGGAAGAAGTTCGGCGACACCACCGGCTACGAACTGGAGATCCGGGAGGACTGGGCGGAGCTGTACCGCGCCGACCCCAACGACAACCGTCGCAAGATCGAGTACGACTACCGCGGCGGCTGGGGCGACCCGAGCTCGTCGTCACCGCGCGCGCTGAGTGACGGGGACCGCCTCGTCGACCTGGCGAAATTCAATTTCGACGCAATCATCGGCATGCTGCGCGGCGCACCGGAATCGCTCAACGTCCCTCGGGCCGATGTCAAATACACGTGGTTGGAGATCACCCCGTCAAAGGATCCCGCGACGCCGGATGCGGTGAACATCACCATTCGCGTCAGCGGTGATTTCGGTGGCGGCTTCATGGTTCTCGGGCCCGACGGCACACCCAAAGAGGTCTACCCCAAGCAGTGATCGGCCGCCGATGACCGCGCGCTGATTCGCCCACTGCGTCACTCTGGCGTGACGCTCGACGTCGGCGGCCACTCTGGCGTGACACTCGACGTCGGCGGCCACTCTGGGGTGACAAACACCTGAGGTGACGAAGCCGGGGTGGCGAAGCGTGTGCGTTGGAACTTCAGTTGGCACGCAATATATCGGCGCGATACAGTGATACGAGGTGTTGATCCGTCGTAGCGATCCACACATGTCCTGTCGAGGGGGTGAATTCGATGCTGGAGCTCGCCATCCTGGGTCTTCTGCTCGAATCTCCCATGCACGGCTACGAGCTGCGTAAACGCTTGACGGGTCTACTTGGCGCCTTCCGGGCCTTCTCGTACGGTTCGCTCTACCCGGCACTGCGGCGTATGCAGGCCGACGGGCTGATCGTCGAGGATGCAGCGCCGCTCGGGTCGACCAAGGTGCGCCGCGCGCGCCGGGTTTACCAGCTCACCGATGCGGGCAAACAGCGGTTCGCTGAGCTGGTAGCTGATACCGGCCCACAGAACTACTCCGACGACGGTTTCGGTGTACACCTCGCCTTCTTCAACCGCACCCCGGCCGAGGCCAGGATGCGGATTCTGGAGGGGCGCCGCCGCCAGGTGGAGGAACGCCGGGAAGGTCTGCGCGAAGCCGTGGCGCGGGCCAGTAGTTCGTTCGACCGCTACACCCGTCAGCTCCACCAGTTGGGGCTGGAGTCGAGCGAACGCGAAGTGATATGGCTCAACGAATTGATCGCGGCTGAACGACTGGGCCAAGGCCGCCCAGAAAACACTTGAGTGCAGTCCGGCCCGGAACCAGGCCACTGCCAAGCAGTACCGAATTGAGTAAGGAGACCGTCCATGTCTGAGCACGCAGGAGAGATCCGGGTCGCCATTGTCGGCGTGGGTAACTGCGCGTCGTCCCTGGTACAGGGCGTGCAGTACTACCAGAACGCCGACGAGAACACCACCGTGCCCGGGCTGATGCACGTGAAGTTCGGCCCGTATCACGTCCGCGACGTGAAGTTCGTCGCCGCGTTCGACGTGGACGCCAAGAAGGTCGGCTTCGACCTGTCCGAAGCGATCTTCGCCTCCGAGAACAACACCATCAAGATCGCCGATGTGCCGCCGAGCGACGTCATCGTGCAGCGCGGTCCGACGCTGGACGGCATCGGCAAGTACTACGCCGACACCATCGAGGTTTCCGACACCGACCCGGTCGATGTCGTCAAGGTCCTGCGGGACGCCAAGGTCGACGTGCTGGTGTCCTATCTACCGGTGGGCTCCGAAGAGGCCGACAAGTTCTATGCCCAGTGCGCGATCGACGCCGGGGTGGCATTCGTCAACGCGCTGCCGGTGTTCATCGCTTCGGACCCGGTATGGGCCAAGAAGTTCGAGGACGCCGGGGTGCCGATCGTCGGCGACGACATCAAGAGCCAGGTCGGCGCCACCATCACCCACCGCGTGATGGCCAAGCTGTTCGAGGATCGCGGCGTGCAACTCGACCGCACCATGCAGCTCAACGTCGGCGGCAACATGGACTTCCTGAACATGCTCGAGCGTGAGCGCCTGGAGTCCAAGAAAATCTCGAAGACCCAGGCCGTGACCAGCAACCTGCAGCGCGAATTCAAGACAAAGGACGTGCACATCGGCCCGTCCGACCATGTGGGCTGGCTCGACGACCGCAAGTGGGCCTACGTGCGGCTGGAAGGCCGCGCTTTCGGCGATGTGCCGCTGAACCTCGAGTACAAGCTTGAGGTGTGGGATTCGCCGAACTCGGCCGGCGTCATCATCGATGCCGTGCGTGCCGCCAAGATCGCCAAGGATCGCGGCATCGGTGGTCCGATCATCCCGGCCTCGGCGTACCTGATGAAGAGCCCGCCCAAGCAGCTGCCGGACGACATCGCCCGCACGCAGCTGGAGACCTTCATAGCGGGTTGATCCCGCAGGCTTCACTCTACGAACTGGCGGCAAGGGGTGTTTCCCTGCCGCCAGTTCGTATGCGGCGACCACACACCCGGCGTCATCACGTGTCATCGGGGCATGCACGGCGGCATCCGGGCGCTTGATCATGTTCGTCTTCGCGTACGGCTCACTGATGGCGCCTGAATCACTGCGCGGCACGCTTCCGGGAATCTCTCCGCCGACTTGTCTCCCCGCCCGCTGTGACGGGCATGTCCGGGCCTTCTCTGTGGCTTTCCCAAATGAGGGCAGTCAACGCGACAAGAGGTACCTGGATGCTGCTGGCGTTCGCCCACCCGTCGTCCTCTTCTGCGACATGCCTGAAGATGCCGGCCGATGGGTCAACGGCGTCTGCGTACCGATCGACGAAGCCGGCTTGGTTGCTCTCGACCAGCGCGAACTGCGCTACGCCCGCCATAACATCAGCGCGAAGGTCACCAGCTACGGATCTGCCGCAATACGTGGCCCCGTCGTCGCGTACATCGGGGCGGCACCGTTCGTTTCCCCGGAGAGCATCGAACGCGGAGTCGTCCATCACGAATACCTCCAACAGATCGATGAGGGGGCGAGGTTCTGGGATCAGACGTGTCCGGGCTTCTACGCCGACTTCCTCGCATCGACGATCCTGCCCCCTGCTTCCCGGATCATCGAACTGCGCAGGATCGATGCCCCCACCACACAGTCCGCTGACGACTACGAACTGTAATTTGTTGTGCCACAGGGAGTTGAGGGACTCTGGGATGACGTCCCGGCGATCGCACCCGGCTTTCAGCGCACCCACGTCGTCGCCGACTCCGGGCACTCGGTGCAGGACGATCAGCCGGCCAAGTTGGTGGAGATCCTGCGCGGGCTGATTCTTTGAGTAGGCTCGAAAAAGTGAGTCATCCCGTCCGCATTGGCGTCCAATTGCAGCCGCAGCACTCCCCCACATACGGCTATATCCGCGACGCGGTCCGTCGCTGTGAAGACATCGGCGTCGACATCGCATTCAACTGGGACCACTTCTTCCCGCTCTCCGGCGATCCTGACGGCGCGCACTACGAATGCTGGACGATGCTCGGTGCCTGGGCCGAGCAGACGTCGCGCATCGAGATCGGTGCGCTGGTCACCTGCAACTCCTACCGCAACCCTGAACTGCTCGCCGACATGGCCCGCACAGTGGACCACATCAGTGCTGGACGGCTCATCCTGGGCATCGGATCTGGTTGGAAACAAAGGGATTACGATGAGTACGGCTACGATTTCGGCACCGCGGGCAGTCGGCTCGACGACCTCGCCGCCGCACTCCCGCGGATCAGTGCCCGGCTGGCCAAACTCAACCCGGCTCCCACCCGCAAGATCCCGATCCTCATCGGCGGGCAGGGCGAGCGCAAGACCCTGCGGTTGGTCGCCGAGCACGCCGACCTGTGGCACGCGTTTGTCGACCGCAACACCTACCCGGCTAAGGCACAGGTGCTTCTCGAGCACTGCGAAAGCGTGGGCCGTGACCCGAAGACCGTCGTTCGTTCGGCCGCCGTACGGGACACCGGCGGGCTCGATGCCATGCTTGCCGAGGCCGACGTGCTCGCCGATCTCGGTGTCACGATCCTGACCATCGACGCCAACGGCCCGGATTACGACCTGACCGCGGCCGAGGCGCTGTGCCGGTGGCGAGACCGGCGCAACGCCGGCTGATACGGATTCCGTCGTCCATCCATCCGGGCTGACCGTCGCGGCGTATTCGGCGACTTGCAGTCGCCTTGAGCGGAACCCCACACCGCTGCGCGCGTGACCACTACGTTGCAACGATGAGCTTCAGACGGCTACTGGCGCTGATGGCATCGATCCTGATGGTCATGGGGTTGACGCTGGCGGGCCCGGCCCACGCTGACACCGACCAGTGCGCGCCGCCCGGGATCGACAGCGCCAGTGCGCTGCCGACCAACTTGGCCGCTGCCGCAACCGGTCCCGGCGCGGACAAATACACCACCGCGACGGTGCAGCCACTGGACACCGTCAAGGTGGACGACCTCGGGCTGGGAACCCCCGGTGTGCTGACCGTCGGCACGCTGTCGGACGCGCCGCCCAGCATCTGCATCAATGCCAAAGGGCAGTTCACCGGTTTCGACAACGAGTTGCTGCGGGCCGTCGCCGACAAGCTGGGCTTGAAGATCAACTTCGTCGGAACGGAGTTCTCCGGTCTGCTGGCCCAGACCGCGTCGCGACGCTTCGACGTCGCGTCGTCCTCGATCACCACCACCGATGCGCGAAGGCGCACTGTCGGATTCACCAACGGCTACGATTTCGGCTACTTCTCGCTCGTGGTGCCCACCGGGTCGCCGATCACCGGCTTCGGCAAGCTCGCACCGGGACAGCGCATCGGCGTAGTGCAGGGCACCGTGCAGGAGTCCTACGTCATCGACACCCTCCATTTGCAACCGGTGAAGTTCCCCGACTACGCCACCGTCTACGCGAGCCTCAAGACCCGTCAGATCGACGCCTGGGTCGCGCCCTCGCAGCAGGCATCGGGCACCGTCCAACCGGGTGATCCCGCCGAGATCATCGAAAACACGTTCAGCTTGGACAATTTCGTCGCGTGGGCGGTGGCCAAGGAGAATCGGCCACTGATCGACGCACTCAACTCCGGTCTCGACGCCGTGATCGCCGACGGCACCTGGGCCCGGCTGTACTCCGATTGGGTGCCCCGCGCTCTGCCGCCGGGTTGGAAGCCCGGCTCGAAGGCCGCTCCGGTACCGCAGCTGCCCGACTTCGCCGCGATCGCCGCGGCCCGCGAAAAACCTGTCAGCAACGGTGCGGTAGCACCGAAATCCACACTGTCGCAATTGGCCGCCTCGTTCCTGGACTGGGATCTCTACCGGCAGTCGATCCCCATCCTGTTCAAGACCGGCCTGCCCAACACCGTGATCCTGACCGTCTGCGCCAGCATCATCGGGCTCGTCCTCGGGATGGGTCTCGCGGTAGCCGGCATCTCGCGGTCACGATGGCTGCGCTGGCCGGCCCGCATCTACACCGACATCTTCCGCGGGCTACCCGAAGTGGTGATCATCCTGCTGATCGGGCTGGGTGTCGGGCCGGTGGTCGGCTCACTCACCGGCAACAACCCCTACCCGCTCGGCATTGCCGCCCTGGGATTGATGGCCGCGGCGTACATCGGGGAGATCTTCCGGTCCGGCATCCAGAGTGTCGAGGCCGGACAGCTGGAAGCGTCTCGCGCGCTGGGCTTCAGCTATTCCGCGTCGATGCGACTGGTGGTGATCCCGCAGGGGGTGCGGCGGGTACTGCCCGCGCTGATGAACCAGTTCATCTCTCTGCTGAAAGCCTCATCCCTGGTGTACTTCCTGGGCCTGGTGGCCAGCCAGCGCGAGCTGTTCCAGGTGGGTCGCGACCTCAACGCACAGACCGGCAACCTGTCCCCGTTGGTCGCGGCCGGTTTGTTCTACCTGCTGCTGACCATTCCGTTGACCCACCTGGTGAACTTCGTCGACAACCGGCTGCGCCGAGGTCGACCTGCCGCCGAGGAAGACCCGACGGCGTCCGTCGACCAGGAGATGATCTGATGCCGGCTGCTGAACCAGTCTCGTTGTCCGCCAAAGGAATCAAGCTCGCCTTTGGGCCGAACACCGTGTTGCGCGGGGTGGGTGTGGACGTTCCCGCCGGCACCACGACCGCCATCATCGGACCGTCCGGATCCGGCAAATCAACCTTGCTGCGAACCCTGAACCGGCTCTACGAGCCGGACGCGGGCGACATCCTGCTCGACGGCCGCTCGGTGCTGACCGACAACCCCGACCAGTTGCGCCAACGCATCGGCATGGTGTTCCAACAGTTCAACCTGTTCCCGCACCGCAGCGTGCTGGACAACGTGACACTGGGCCCACGCAAGCTGAAAAGGCTCGCCGACGACGAGGCGCGTGAGCTGGGCCTGGCCCAGCTGGACCGAGTCGGCCTGCGGCACAAGGCCGATGTCCGGCCCACCACGCTGTCCGGCGGGCAGCAGCAGCGGGTAGCCATCGCCCGGGCGCTGGCGATGGCGCCGCAGGTGATGTTCTTCGACGAGGCCACCTCGGCGCTGGATCCCGAACTGGTCAAAGGCATTCTGGCGTTGATGGCCGACCTGGCGGCTGACGGGATGACGATCGTGGCGGTCACCCATGAGATGGGCTTCGCCCAGTCGACCGCAGACACCGTGGTGTTCATGGATCACGGCGCGGTCGTCGAATCGGGCAGCCCGGACCACATCTTCTCCGCGGCCGAAACCGACCGGTTGCGGCGTTTCCTTTCCCAAGTGCTGTGAGGCCACGCGGACGAAACCGTGAGTTGACGCGCCAGTTGGCAAACCTCGCAAGGTGGCGTCGTGGCAGGTCCAGACAGGTTAGACTGGCGAACTATGGTGGAGACCGAATCCCAGGTCACCGAGCTGGCAGGGGAACTGCAGCGGGTGCTCTCCAAGGTGTTCTCGGTGCTGCGCCGCGGAGACACGCACAAGGGAACAGCCGGTGAGCTCACGCTGGCTCAGCTATCAATCTTGTTAACCCTGCTGGACCAGGGCCCGATCCGCATGACCGAACTCGCCGCCCGGGAACGGGTGCGCACCCCCACGACAACCGTCGCGATCCGGCGCCTGGAGAAGCTCGGCCTGGTCAAACGCTCACGCGATCCGTCCGACCTGCGGGCCGTTCTCGTCGACGTCACGCCGCGCGGGCTGGTCCAGCATCGGGAATCCCTCGCGGCGCGCCGCGCCGACCTTGCCAACCGACTTGCGCGGCTCAGCGACGAGGATCTGGAAACCCTGGCCAAGGCGATCGCACCGCTGGAGCGGCTCGCCGCGCAGGATCCCGACGACCAGGCCGGCGCGCACCACGACGGCAGCCCCGAAAGTGCTGACAACTCAGCAACAGCCGACTACCCCGACTGCGGCTGAGCCTGCTCAACCCAACCAATCAAGCACCGCGGCCGCGGTCCACGACTGCTGCATGCTGCCCAGCGGCTCACCGGTGAATGGTTCGTAGTACTCGGCAAAGGTGCCATCGCTGGCCTGCCGCAGCCCTTCCCGGCGTAAATCCAACGACCGCTCGGCCCAGCCGCGGCGGGCAAAGCACCACGAGAACAGCCAGGTCATCACCGGCCACACCGGCCCCCGCCAGTACTCCCTCGGCCGGAAGTCCCGTGACACCGGGGATGTCGACGGGATCAGCGCGTACCGCAGATCCGGATGCCCGCAGAAGCGTGGACCCTCCAACAGTCGCAGCAGGGCCCGTTCGCGCCCATGCGGCAAGCCGCCACAGAGCAGCGGCGCGAACTGGGCGACCGTCTCGGTAGCCACCCACCTTTTTGTCCGGACGTCGTAATCCCTTGCCGCACCGGAACGCTCGTCCGCAGTCTCGACCACACCGGTGCGGAACCGCTCAGCCCAGGAGTAAAGATCACGGACGTCGGCGTTGGGGCGCTTGTGCTCCTCTCCGATTTCGGCGAGCACCTGACAGGCCACCGAGAAGATCGCCGAGACGAACACGTCCTCGACCGCGAAGCTCATCACCTTCGGTAGCAGATGATCCTCGTAGCGCACCGATTTCATCTCCTCGAGCAACCACAGGTACCGGTCATACTCGAGGTCCGACGGCCGCTGGGTGGCGTCGGTGACGACGTTGTTGTCCTCCCGCTGGTATTCCGGGACGTTGCCGGGAACCACGTTGGCGTAGGCGGTGTCCCAGCGTGGCGAGTTGTCCATGCCGGACTCCCAGCCGTGATACAGGGTGATGCGGCCACGCCCGTTCTGGTCACGGTTCTCGGCGAGCCAGCGGTGCCAGCGCACCAGGTCCGCCCAGCGCCGGTCCAGGAACGAGGCGGCGATCGCTCGAGTGGACCGGCCCCGGATGCGGGCATGGTCGAGGATGCGCTGCACCGCAATGGCATGTACCGGCGGCTGGGTGATGCCCGACGTGTGCCGAGTGCGGGGTGCGTTCGGCGAAAGCGCCGCTGTGGCCCACCGCGCCGGACCTGGGAAGTAGCCGTCGACGCCGTTGGCGAACACGATGTGGGGAATCATGCCGTTGTGCCACTGCGCCGAGAGCAGGGTGTCCAGCTCCACCACGGCGCGCTCGACGCTCAACGGCGCCAGTCCGATCGCGACGAACGCCGCATCCCAGCTCCACATGTGCGGATACAGCAACGGCGCGGCCGTAGTCATGGCGCCGAGATCGTTGCCGCGCAGCAGATAAGCGGCGCGGGCAGCGAGTTGCGTGGGTGCGAAGCTGGGGTTCGGTGGCATCCGTACCATCATGCGACGCGCGCGCAGAACTCGCACGGCCAACCGCCAACGGCGACGTCTCAGTAGAGTTGCGGTCGTGCCCACCGCGTTGATCACCGGGGCCGGCGGCGGCATCGGCTCGGCCATCGCCGCTGCTCTCGCGCCCACCCACACCCTGCTCCTGGCCGGTCGACCGTCTGCCCGGCTGGACGCACTCGCCGAGCGCCTGGGCGCGCCGACCTGGCCACTGGACCTGGCCGATCCCGATTCGATCGAGGCCAGCTCCGAAGTGCTCTCAGAGCTCGACGTGCTGGTGCACAACGCCGGCGTGCTCTATCCGGGCCGGGTCGCCGAGTCCTCGGCCGAGCAATGGCGGGCCAGCTTCGAGATCAACGTCACCGGCGCAGTGGCGCTGACGCTCGCGCTGCTGCCGGCGCTGCGCGCGGTCCGCGGACACGTGGCGTTCATTAATTCCGGTGCGGGGCTGACGGTTTCACCCGGTATGGCGTCATATTCAGCGAGCAAGTTCGCGCTGCGGGCGTTCGCCGACTCGCTGCGGGCCGATGAGCCGTCGCTGCGCGTGACATCGATCTTCCCCGGCCGCACCGACTCCGACATGCAGCGTGAGCTCGTCGCCTACGAAGAACGCGACTATCACCCAGACCACTTTCTACGCCCGGAAACCGTCGCGGGCCTCGTCGTCACGGCCCTCACCACCCCGCCCGACGGCCACGTGCACGAGATCGTGGTGCGGCCGGGGTGATTTGTGTGCGTTCAGCGGCGGTCAGCGCCGGTGAACGCACACAAATCACTCAGATGACGAGGTTGACCAGCCGCCCGGGGACGACGATGACCTTCTTGGGTGTCTTCCCGTCCAGGAAGGCCTGCACCTTCTCGTCGGCCAGTGCTGTGGCCTGAAGGACAGCAGCATCTGCGTTCGCGGCGACGGTGACCTTGCCACGCACCTTGCCGTTGACCTGAACGGGCAGTTCCACAGTGTCGTCGACCAGGTAGGCCGGGTCAGCCACCGGGAACGGCCCGTGCGCCAACGCCGTGTCGTGGCCGAGCCGCTTCCAGAGCTCCTCGGCCAGATGCGGCGCGAGCGGCGCCACCATCAGCACCAATGGCTCGAGCGCGGCGCGCGACGACACGCCTTCCTTGGTGAGGTGGTTGGTGTACTCGATCAGCTTGGCGACGGCAGTGTTGTTGCGCAGTGCCGCATAGTCTTCGGTCACCCCGGCGATGGTCTTGTGGAGTGCGCGCAAGGTTTCCTGGGAGAGCGCCTCGTGCTCGGCAACACGTTGAGCGCCGGTGGTCTCGTCGATCACCGCACGCCAGACCCGCTGCAGGAACCGGTGGGAGCCGACGACGTCCTTGGTCGCCCACGGGCGCGATGCCTCCAGCGGGCCCATCGACATCTCGTACACGCGCAGGGTGTCCGCCCCGTACTCGTCACAGATCTCGTCGGGCGACACCGAGTTCTTCAGGCTCTTGCCGATCTTGCCGAACTCCTGGTTGACCTCGGCGTCCTCGTAGAAGAACTTGCCGTCGCGTTCGACGACCTCGGCGGCCGGTACATAGCTACCCCGGGAATCGGTGTAGGCGAAAGCCTGGATGTAACCCTGGTTGACCAGGCGCCGGTACGGTTCGCGCGAGGTCACATAGCCCAGGTCGTAGAGCACCTTGTGCCAGAACCGCGAGTACAGCAGGTGCAGCACCGCGTGCTCGACACCGCCGACGTACAGATCCACCCCACCTGGATCGTCCGCGCCGTGCAGTTCGGGCCGCGGGCCCATCCAGTAGGCCTCGTTCTCCTTGTCGCAGAACTCTTCCGAGTTGTGCGGGTCGGCGTACCGCAGCTCATACCATGAGCTGCCTGCCCACTGGGGCATCACGTTGGTGTCACGGGTGTAGCTCTGCAAGCCGTCGCCGAGGTCCAGTTCGACATGCACCCAGTCGGTGGCCTTGTTCAGCGGCGGGGACGGTTCACTGTCGGCGTCGTCCGGATCGAACAAAACCGGCGAATAGTCGCGCACATCCGGAAGTTCGACCGGCAGAGTGGATTCCGGTAACGGGTGGGCCTGACCATCGGCGTCGTAGACGATGGGGAACGGCTCACCCCAATACCGCTGTCGCGCGAACAGCCAGTCCCGCAGCTTGTATTCGATGCGGGCCTGCCCGCGGCCGTCGGCCTGCAACCGGCTGACGATCGCGTCCTTCGCGTCGGCCACCGACATGCCGTTCAGATAGTCGGAGTTGACCAGTTTCCCGTCACCGCTGTATGCGCCTTGCGAGATATCGCCGCCCGCAACCACTTCCACAATCGGCAGGCCGAACTCTCCTGCGAAGTCCCAGTCGCGCTGGTCGCCGCCGGGCACCGCCATGATGGCCCCGGTGCCGTAGCCGATCAGCACATAGTCAGCGATGAAGATCGGAATCTGGTGATCGTTGACCGGGTTGGTGGCGTAGGCCCCGAGGAACACGCCGGTCTTGGTCTTGTTCTCCTGGCGTTCCAGATCGGATTTCGCGGCGATCGCGCTCCGGTATGTGGACACCGCCTCGCCGGGCGTGGCCGCACCGTAGGTCCACCGGCTATCGACGCCGTCGGGCCAGGACGCCGCGGTGAGCTTTTCGACCAGCGGATGTTCGGGTGCCAGCACCATGTAGGTCGCGCCGAACAGTGTGTCGGGACGGGTGGTGAACACCTCGATGTCGCCGGCGTGGGTCGCGAAGTGCACCTGCGCACCGATCGAGCGCCCGATCCAGTTGCGCTGCATGGTCTTGACCTTGTCCGGCCAATCCAGCACGTCGAGATCCTCGAGCAACCGGTCGGAGTAGGCGGTGATCCGCATCATCCACTGCCGCAACCGCTTGCGGAACACCGGGAAATTGCCGCGGTCACTGCGGCCGTCGGAGGTGACCTCCTCGTTGGCCAGCACGGTGCCCAGACCCGGGCACCAATTCACCATCGAATCCGCGCGATAGACCAGCCGATGGGAGTCGATAACCGTCGCGCGTTCGGCCGCGCTCAGCAACGACCACGCCCGACCGTCATCGAGAGAACGTGTGCCCGAGGCGAATTCGGCCTCCAGCTCGGCGATCGGCCGGGCCTTGTTCTGCTCCGGATCGAACCAGGCATTGTAGATCTGCAGGAAGATCCACTGAGTCCACTTGTAGAAGTCGACATCGGTGGTTGCGAAGCTGCGGCGTGCGTCATGCCCCAACCCCAGCCGACCCAACTGGCGCCGGAAGTTGACGATGTTGGCCTCGGTCCTGGTCCGCGGATGGGTCCCGGTCTGCACCGCATACTGCTCGGCGGGCAAGCCGAACGCGTCGAAGCCCAAGGCGTGCAGGACGTTACGACCCGTCATCCGGTAATAGCGGGCGTAGACGTCGGTGGCGATGTAGCCGAGCGGATGACCGACGTGCAAACCTTCCCCCGACGGATACGGGAACATGTCCTGGACGAACATCTTGTCGGCAGGGACCGCGGCACCGTCCGGGGGTGCCAGCGTGCCGACCGGGTTGGCAACGTTGAACGTGCCTCGCTCTGCCCAGGTCTGCTGCCAGGCCTGCTCGATCTCCCCGGCCAGCTCCGCGGTGTAGCGGTGCCGCGGAGTGTCTTCTTCCAGACGCGAGGCGTCTGCACCTGACTGCGTGGTCGCGGGTTCGGTCACGCCAAACAGGGTATAAGGCGACCGCTGCCGGACCGAAATGCCAGCTGACCTGCCGTGAGGCCCGCTCCGAGGGCACGGCTTGGTATCGGTTGCATCGCAGCCGGATCAGGGGTTGATCCCAGGTCGGTTGAGTACCTGGTGGCAAACGCGGTCACCTGGATACAGTCGGCGCCTACGTGCGGAAAAGGACATTGTCTGCGGAAAGGACGGTGTCCGCCGGCACCACTGGGAAGGACCGAGGAATGATCGAGATCGCCCGCCGCTGGCGGGTTCTAGCAGCTGGACTGGCCGCGGGGATGGCCGGTGTCATCGGCGTGGCGGGACCGACTGCCTCGGCCGAGCCACTCCTCCCGCTACCTCCCACTCCGGGCCCTGCCACCGTGACCCAACCCATGACCGTCGCGGCCACGCCGGCAGCGGTCGCCGGCCCACTCGCGCCAGGCGTCGCAGCCCCGGGTGTCGCAGCCACCGCCATACCCGCCGCGGCACCCGTGCCCGTCGCACCTGCCATCGTGCCGGCCACCTCGGGCACCATCGCCGACTATCTCGGGAGCAAAGGCGTCAAACTCGAACCCCAGGTGAGCCACAACTTCACCGCACTGAGCATCGTGTTGCCGATGCCAGCGGGCTGGTCCACGGTGCCCGACCCCAACGTCCCGGACGCCTTCGCGGTGATCGCCAACCGCTCCAGCACCGACCTGTACACCCCGAACGCCCAGGTGGTGGTCTACAAACTCATCGGTAACTTCGACCCCGTCGAAGCGATCAGCCACGGCTACATCGACAGCCTGCAGCAGATGGGCTGGCAGACCACCGACATGGCAATGGGCGATTTCAACGGCTTCCCGTCGTCGTTCATCGAAGGCAGCTACCGGGCGGACAGCCAGACGCTGAACACCTCGCGCCGGCACGTCATCGCGACCGTCGGGCCCGACCGCTACCTGGTGTCACTGTCGGTCAACTCGGGAGCTGCGAGCCAGGGCGTGTCGGCAGCCGCCGATGCCACCGACGCGATCGTGTCGGGGTTCAAGGTGAGCGCGCCTACCGCCGGCGTCCCAGCCCCGCCCGCACCCCCGGCTGCGGGTTTGCCCGCGCCCGCGAGGCCCGTCGCGCCGGCAGCCGCGGCGGGTTTGCCGCAGCTCCTAGGCCTACACGGCTAAGCTCCGCCCAGCAGAACCCGATCTGACAACATGCCCGTCCAGCTCGTATTGTGTGGCCCATGCTGATCGCCGCGCTGCTGTGCCTGAGCGTCGCCGTGATCGTCGGAATCCTGGGCCTGTGGTCATTGACCAGGCCACAGTCCGGCGATCCGGTCCGCACCGTGCTACGAGCCGTGGCCCCCACCCAGCTTGCCGCGGCCGTGATGCTGGCAGCCGGCGGCGTCGCGGCGCTGTCCGCTCAGCCGCGGACCGGCGTGGTCGTGGTGACGGTCTGCGTCATCGGTGCGATCACCACAGTGGCGGCCGGCTGCTGGCAGAGCGCCAAGGTCGTCGCCCGCGCCGAGGCGGCGACACCGGTCGGTGGCGGATGCACCGGTTCGTGCGCCAGCTGCACCTTGTCGTGTAACTGACCGGACGACCGTCAGTTACGGCTGGTGTCGATCGGGTGAGTCGCCAGTAGCGATGTCGGCAACGGCTGACGCCGCAGCACCCGGCCCCACAAATCGATCCGAGGTTCGATCAGCACATCGGACGGCAACGCTGAGAGCACGATCCAGTCGTCGCGCTCGATCTCGCCGTCGAGCTGCCCGATGGTCCACCCGGAATACCCGGCGAAGATCCTGACGCCTTCGAGTGTCGGGGCGAGTGTGTCCGGATCCGCGTCGAGGTCGACCATGACGATGCGGCCCTGCACATGCCGCAACCCGGGCACCCCGTCGGCTTGCACGCCCACGCGCAGCAGTGCAAGACAGAGCGCGGAATCCCGCTTCACCGGACCGCCGATGAACATGGTCTTGGGTTTGGCGGCAAGCTTGGCCCACTGCGGCAGCACGTTGTAGACCGCGGTTTCGCTCGGCCGATTCAGCACCACACCCAGCGTCCCACCGGCGTTGTGCTCGACGACGTAGATGACGCTGCGACGAAACGTCGGCTCCAACAGATCGGTATTGGCCAGCAGGAGCGTCCCCGGTCGTACCCGGTGCGCCGCAGGCGCGACGAAGTCCTCCGGATCCTCTGACGGCGCCACCCGTCCATCATGGCACCAGCACCGCCGAGACGTGGCGAACAACCACGCGCGGTGCGCAATTTGTGATCGCGGAAGTTTGTACTGTGGAACAGGTCGCCGATCGTAGGCTGAACAGCCCCCGACACAACTCCCGACCAGAATGTGATTGCCGTGGTTGACGCTGCCGCCCCCAGGGCCCTATGGCGGTCTCTGCGCGGCATGACGGAGTTCCGCAAACTGCTGGAGTTGCGTGCGGTCAGCCAGTTCGGTGACGGGCTCTTCCAGGCCGGGCTGGCCGGCGCGATCCTGTTCAGCCAGGAACGGGCCGCCGGGCCGTGGCAGGTCGCCGGGTCGTTTGCCGTGACGTTCCTGCCGTACTCACTACTCGGGCCGTTCGCCGGCGCCCTGCTGGACCGCTGGGACCGCCGGTTGGTGCTGGTCGGCGCGAACCTGGGCCGGCTGCTGGTGGTGCTGCTCACCGGTGTGCTGCTGGCCTACAGCGCCGGGGATGTGGCGGTTCTGCTCGCCGCGCTGATCGTCAACGGGCTGACCCGGTTCGTCTCATCGGGCCTGTCGGCGTCGCTACCCGATGTGGTGCCCAGTGGCCAGGTCGTCACGATGAATTCGGTGGCGACGGCCATCGGATCGGCGGCCGCGTTCTTCGGGGCCAATTTCATGCTGGTGCCACGGTGGCTGTTCGGCGCAAGCGATGCGGGCGCATCCGTGGTGATCTTCAGCGTGCTGGCCCCGGTCTCGTTGGCACTGTGGCTGTCGGTGCGGTTCGGGCCGCACGTGCTGGGCCCCCACGAGAGCAAACGCACCATCCACGGCTCAGCCGCCTACGCGGTGGCCACCGGGTGGGTGCACGGTGCGCGCACAGTGGCATCCGTGCCAACCGTCGCGGGCACGCTCGCCGGGCTGGCCGCACACCGGATGGCCTTCGGTATCAACACCCTGCTGGTGCTGGTGATCGTGCGGCACACCGACACGCCCACGCATGTTGCCGGTTTCGGCCTGGGTACCGCAGTGCTGTTTCTCGCAGCCACCGGCTCGGGCGCGTTCCTCGCCACGGTGGCCGCGCCTGCGATGATCGCCCGCTTCGGTCGGTACGCCACCGCCAACGGGGCACTGGCATTCGCCGCCGTCGCCCAGCTCTCCGCGATCGGATTACACCTGCCGGTGATGCTCACCTGCGGGTTCCTGCTCGGCGCCGCCGGACAGCTGGTGAAGCTGTGCGCGGACTCCGCCATGCAGCTCGACGTCGACGACGCCCTGCGCGGACATGTCTTCACCGTGCAAGACGCGTTGTTCTGGATCTCGTTCATCGCGGCCACCTCGGTGGCGGCGGCGGTCATTCCCACCGACGGAAAGTCGCCCGCACTGGTGGTGGCCGGCTCGGTGATCTACCTGGCGGGGTTGGGCATCCACGCCACGATGGCTTCGCCACGACGCACCTGAGACCGCTCTACGCTGACCAGCATGTCGACAGCAGAGCCGATCGTGGCCGATCTTCGTGCCGAAAGCGACGAACTCGACGCGCTCGTCGCCGATCTGCCCGCCGAACAGTGGGCCACCGAAACTCCGGCCGCCGGCTGGACCATCGCCCATCAGATCGCACACTTGCTGTGGACCGACCGAGTCGCGCTGGTCTCCGTCACAGACGAGACGGGGTTCGCCGACGTCGTAGCCGAGGCCATGAAGAACCCCACGGGCTTCGTCGACGCCGCCGCCGAGAATGTTGCGGCCACCCCGCCCGCCGAGCTGCTCGCCGATTGGCGCCAGACCCGGGGCCGGTTGCACGACGCGCTGCTGACGGTCGCCGACGGCCGCAAGCTGCCGTGGTTCGGGCCACCGATGAGTGCGGCATCGATGGCCACGGCGCGGATGATGGAGACGTGGGCGCACGGACTCGATGTCGCCGACACCCTCGGGGTGCGCCGACCTGCCACCCCGCGCCTGCGCTCGGTCGCCCACATCGGCGTGCGCACACGCGATTTCGCGTTCGCCCTTCACGGGTTGTCTGCTCCCGCCGAGGCGTTTCGGGTGGAGTTGAAGGGTCCGGCGGCCAGCAGCGATACGACCGGGGGATCAGCGGAGGGCGGTGACCTGTGGACCTGGGGTCCCGAGGATGCCACGCAGCGCGTGACGGGTTCGGCTGAGGATTTCTGCCTGCTGGTCACCCAGCGTCGCCCACTGGCCGGGCTCGACGTGACCGCCGTGGGTGCCGACGCCGAGAAGTGGCTGACCATCGCCCAAGCCTTCGCGGGCCCGCCGGGGACCGGGCGGGGCTGAATCAATGGCCAGCCGTCGTGCCGGCCGAATCGGCGAGCCCATCGCCGTCGGAGTCGGTCAATATGAGGTCCCACCGGCCGTCACCGTCGGTGTCGACATAAGCCCGGTCGCCCGCCAGCACACGGTCGGCCAGCCCGTCACCATCGACGTCGAGTAGCTGATCGTCAGCCGAACCGTCGCCGGAAAAGTCGACCAGCGGTCCACCGGGTTGGGCGACTTCCACACCGTCCAGCCCGAACCACCGCACCTGCCCGCCGCGATCCACTCGCAGTGCCCAGGTGCCCGAACCGTCGTCGGTGAAATAGCTCTCGGCCCGGCCGTCGTCGTCGACGTCGAGCACCGCATGCTCGGCGATGCCGTCGCCGTCCAGGTCGGCCATCACATCGTCGAGTCGCCCGTCACCGTCGAAATCCAGGCCCACGCCGTCCGGTGTGCCGTCCGCGTCGAGGTCGACGTCGGGCACTGCACTCCACATGGTCGCCGAACCGTCGGTATCGCCAAGGCAGTAGTCCATGACTGATCAGACGCACGGTTACGCCTGGGCGTTCCACCATTCCTGCAGAGCGGCGATGGCCTCGTCGTGCTCCAGCGGGCCGCGCTCCAGGCGCAGCTCCTTGAGGTAGCGCCACGCCTCGCCCACCTGGGGCCCGGCCGGGATACCGAGGATCGTCATGATCTCGTTGCCGTCGAGATCCGGCCGCACCCGCTGCAGGTCCTCCTTGGCGGCCAGTTCGGCGATCCGCGTCTCCAGGTCGTCGTAGCTGGCCTGCAGCCGCGTGGCCCGACGCTTGTTGCGAGTGGTGCAGTCGGCACGCACCAGCTTGTGCAACCGCTCCAGCAGCGGCCCGGCGTCGGTGACGTAACGGCGTACGGCCGAATCGGTCCACTTGCCCTCGCCGTACCCGTGGAACCGAAGGTGCAGGTAGACCAGCTGGGACACGTCGTCGACCATCTGCTTGGAGTACTTCAGCGCACGCATGCGCTTGCGGACCATCTTGGCCCCCACCACCTCGTGGTGGTGAAAGCTGACGCCGCCGTCGGACTCGTGCTTGCGCGTCGCGGGCTTACCGATGTCATGCAGCAGGGCCGCCCAGCGCAGCACTAGATCAGGACCTCCAGGACCCTCTAGATCCACGGCCTGGCGCAGCACGGTCAGCGAATGCCAGTACACGTCCTTGTGCTGGTGGTGTTCGTCGATGGCCATCCGCATGTCGCCGACCTCCGGCAGCACCACAGCGCCGAGCCCGGTCTGCACCATCAAATCGACGCCCGCGACAGGGTCCATGCCCAGCAGCAGCTTGTCCAACTCTGCGGCCACCCGCTCGACCGTGATCCGGCCGAGTTGGGGCGCCATCTCCAAAAGCGCCTCAAGTACCCGCGGCGCGATCGTGAACCCGAGTTGTGAGACGAACCGGGCGGCCCGCAGCATCCGCAGCGGATCGTCGCCGAAGGACACCTGCGGGGTCGACGGGGTGTCGAGCACCTTGGCTTGCAGCGCCGCCAAACCACCCAGCGGATCGCAGAACTCACCGGGACCTTCAGGCGTGATGCGCACAGCCATGGCGTTGACGGTGAAGTCGCGGCGCACCAGATCGTCATCGAGTGTGTCGCCGAACTCGACCGTGGGGTTACGGGTCACCTGGTCATAGCTGTCGGCGCGGAACGTCGTGATCTCCACCCGCTGACCGGCCCGGGCCGCACCGATGGTGCCGAATTCGATTCCGGTATCCCACAGTCCGTCAGCCCAGCCGCGCAGCAGCTTCTGCACCGCCTCCGGCCGGGCGTCGGTGGTGAAGTCCAGATCGGCGCCCAGCCGGCCCAGCAACGCGTCGCGCACGCTGCCGCCCACGAGGTAGAGCTCGTGGCCCTCGGCAGCGAACAGCTGGCCCAGCCCGCGCAGCAGTTCACCGTGCCGGTTCAGCGCGACGAGTGCGCGGGCCAGCAGTTCGGCGTCATCGGCTGAAGCATCGGACACGTTCGGAGAGCCTAGTGCGCCCTGTGGGCCCGCTACCGGCGAGTGTGGCAGGACCGCCACTCTGTGGCAGCTACTATCGCTTGGGTGTCGGACGGCGAACAGGCCAAACCACGACGGCGCCGCAGTCGCCGCCGCGGCCAACGCCGTGCCCAGCGGGCTGCCGGACCGCCCGACGCGAGTACCGACCAGTCCAGCGAACATCCCGCGGAGTCCGCGAGCAGCGTTGACAAGCACCCCACCCCGCGGGACCAGTCCAACCAACGCAAACCGCGTCCGCGGCGTCCGCCCGAGCGGTTGCGGACCGTGCACGAGACCTCGGCCGGCGGTCTGGTGATCGACGGTATCGACGGCCCGAAAGACACTCAGGTCGCGGCTTTGATCGGCCGCGTCGACCGCCGGGGCCGGATGCTGTGGTCACTTCCCAAGGGGCACATCGAACTGGGCGAGACGGCCGAGCAGACCGCCATCCGGGAGGTCGCCGAGGAGACCGGAATCCAGGGCACGGTGCTGGCCGCGCTGGGCAGCATCGACTATTGGTTCGTGACCGAGGGCCGCCGGGTGCACAAGACCGTGCACCACTATCTGATGCGGTTCCGGGACGGCGAGCTCTCCGACGACGACGTCGAAGTCACGGAGGTCGCCTGGGTGCCGCTGGACGAGCTGCCCTCCCGGCTGGCCTACGCCGACGAACGCAAGCTGGCCGAAGTGGCCGGCGAGCTGATCGACAAGCTGCAGACCGACGGGCCCGGCGCTCTGCCGCCGCTGCCCCACAGTGCGCCGCGGCGGCGGGCCCAAACCCATTCGCACACCCGCGATCACCGCCGCGACGATTCCGGTCAGCCCCAGCCTCCCCGGCGCACGAACGGATGCGGACAAGGGCCGTGACCGCGGACCCGGCGATGCCCCGTTGGATGTCGACGGCGGCGCGCATCCTCATGGTCGTAGCCGTGCTGTTGCTCATGGCCGTACCTGCTGTGCTGCCACGCGCGGCGGCCGGTGAGCCCGGGCAACTGCCGTTCCTGCAGCTGCGTATCGATCACGTATCCCCCGACCTGGTCACCACCACCAGCGAGCCTGTGGTCACGGTGTCCGGCGTGGTGACCAACGTGGGTGACCGGCCGGTACGCGACGTGGTGATCCGGTTGGAGCATGCCCGGGCCGTGGCCTCGTCCACCGAACTGCGTACCGACCTCAGCGGAGGCCTCGACAAATTCTCGCCCGTCGCCGATTTCATCGACGTCTCCACGGAAATGGCCCGCGGCCAAACGGTTCCGTTCAGTCTGTCCTACCCGCTACGGGCTGCCGACCGGCCATCCCTGCAGATCGACCAACCCGGGGTATATCCGGTGCTGGTCAACGTCAACGGCACGCCGGACTACGGTGAGCCCGCCCGACTCGACGACGCCCGGTTCCTGCTGCCGGTACTCGGAGTGCCGTCCGAGCAACCAGGTGGGCCTGCCGACGGCGGGGCGCTGAGCGCGGTGGTGGCTCCGGACACTTCGCGGCCTGTCGGCCTGACGATGCTGTGGCCGCTGGCCGACCGCCCGCGGCTGGCTGCGGGAGCCCCCGGCGGCACCACACCGGTGCGGCTGATCGATGACGATCTCGCCACGTCCCTGGCCCCCGGTGGCCGGCTCGACACGCTGCTGTCCGCGGTGGATTTCGCCACCGGGCCGACGGTCGATCCGGGCGGTCAGGTCCGTGCCGCACTGTGCCTGGCCGTCGATCCGGATCTGCTGGTCACCGTCAACGCGATGACCGGTGGCTACGTCGTCGACGAGGCCCCCGACGCGGGACCGGGCACCCCGACCCGGCCCGGCACCGGACGCGACGCCGCCGTCGCCTGGCTGAACCGGTTACGCGGGCTGGCCCAGCACATGTGCGTGGCGCCGACGACGTACGCGCACGCTGACCTGGAGGCGCTCAACCGCGTCAACGACGCAGGCCTCAGCGCCATCGCCACCAACGGCGCTGGCGACATCGTCGACCAGATCCTCGGCGTCGCCTCGACCCGCGGAGCAAGCATCGTCGGGGACGGACCGCTCACCGGATCCGCCGTGGACCTGCTCAGCGCCCAGGGCCCGACCGTGGCGATCGCGGCTGCGCACACCACCGCTCAGGACTCGGCAACCGGTGCTCCTGAGACCGCCGACGTCAGGCCGTTGCGATACAGCCCAGACCTGGTGTCCGCGGCATTCGATCCCGCAGTCGGCGCCGCACTGGCCGGTGCAGGTACCGACCCGGTGGCACCCTCGTATCTCGATCCGACGATGGACATCCCGGTACGGCACGACTCGGCGACCGCGCGGCGCCAGGATGCCGTGGGCGCGCTGCTGTGGCAGGGACTGACCCACAGCATCGAGCCGCGCACCCAGATCCTCATGCCGCCGCTGGTCTGGTCCCTGCGTCCCGACGATGCAGAGGCGATCCTGACTTCGGTGGCGACCACCATTCACGCCGGGCTGGCGGTGCCCCGCCCGCTGACCGCGGTGATCGCCGAATCCGCCGCGGTACCCGCCGAACCCGTGCAACCACGGCCGGCCGACACGCTGGGCAATCCGCGCAGCCGCATCGACGATGCGATCATCTCCGGGATCGCGGGGGTGACCGGCAGGCTGTGGGGCCTGACCGTGGCGCTGACCACCGACGAGCGCACCGGCCTGACCGGTACGCAGTACACGGCGCCCCTGCGGGAGGACATGCTGCGGGCGCTGAGTCAGTCGGTGCCACCCGATGCCCGCGACGGGTTAGCCCGCCAGCGCCTGGACATCGTCACGCACAGCGTCAACGACATGTTCAAGGCCGTGACGGTGGTGAACCCCGGCGGCTCGTACACGCTGGCCACCGAACGCAGCCCGCTGCCGCTCGCGCTGCGCAACGACCTTCCTGTGCCGATCCGGGTCCGCCTGCAGATCAACGCCCCGCCCGGGATGACCGTGACCGACATGGGAGTGATCGAGCTGCCGCCCGGCTATCTGCCGTTGCGCGTGCCGATCGAGGTCCACTTCACTCAGCGGGTCGCCGTCGACGTCGCTCTACAGACCGTGGCGGGTCTGCCGCTGGGCGAACCGGTACGCCTTTCGGTCCACTCCAACGCCTACGGCAAGGTGCTGTTCTTCATCACCCTGTCGGCGGGCGCGGTCCTGGTGCTGCTGGCCGGGCGACGCCTGTGGCACCGGTTCCGCGGCCAACCCGACCGGGCCGATCTGGACCGCCCCGACCCGATCGACGTCGCGCGGGCGTTCAATCCAGATGAGCCTCCGACCCAGGGACAGCATCGATGACCGTGCCGACGCCACCTCCTCGCCCACCCGCCGGCGGCCGTCCCGAGCTGTCCGACGCCGCCGTGGTGTCCCGATCGTGGGGCATGGCATTCGCCACCCTGATCTCCCGGATCACCGGCTTCCTCCGCATCGTGTTGCTGGCGGCGATCCTCGGCGCGGCACTGTCGAGCTCTTTCTCGGTAGCCAACCAGCTGCCGAACATGGTGGCGGCGCTGGTGCTGGAGGCCACCTTCACCGCGATCTTCGTGCCGGTGCTGGCCCGTGCCGAACGCGACGACCCCGACGGGGGCACAGCCTTCGTGCGCCGCCTGGTGACCCTGGCCACCACCCTGCTGCTGGTGGCGACGGTGCTGTCGGTGGCATGTGCCCCGATGCTGGTGCGGGTCATGCTCGGCAGCGATCCGCAGGTCAACAATCCACTCACGACGGCGTTCGCCTATCTGCTGCTGCCGCAGGTGCTGTTCTACGGTTTGTCGTCGGTGTTCGGCGCGATCCTCAACACCCGCAACGTGTTCGGCCCGCCCGCGTGGGCCCCGGTGCTCAACAACGTGGTGGCCATCCTCACGTTGGGCCTCTACGTCCTGGTTCCCGGCGAGCTCTCGGTGGACCCGGTGCAGATGGGCAACGCCAAATTGCTCGTGCTCGGAATCGGCACCACGTTGGGTGTGGTGGTCCAGGCCGGCGTGCTGCTGGTGGCGATCCGCTCCGAGCGCGTCAGCTTACGCCCGCTGTGGGGTGTCGACGACCGGCTCAAGAAGTTCGGGGCGATGGCCGCGGCCATGGTGCTCTACGTGCTGATCAGTCAGATCGGCCTCATCGTCGGCAACCAGATCGCCAGCACCGCCGCGGCGTCCGGACCGGCGATCTACAACTACACCTGGCTAGTGCTGCAACTTCCGTTCGGCATGATCGGGGTGACCGTGCTGACGGTGGTCATGCCGCGGCTGAGCCGTAACGCAGCCGCCGACAATGTGCCGGCCATTCTCGACGACCTGTCGCTGGCCACCCGGCTCACCATGGTGACGCTGATCCCGATCGTCGCGATGATGACCGTCGGCGGTCCCGCGATTGGCAGCGCGTTGTTCGCCTACGGCAACTTCGGCGAGACCGACGCCGGTTACCTCGGCATGGCGATCACGCTGTCGGCGTTCACCCTCATCCCGTACTCGATGGTGCTGCTGCAGCTGCGGGTGTTCTATGCCCGCGAACAGCCGTGGACACCGATCATCCTGATCGTCGTCATCACCGCGGTGAAGATCGCCGGCTCGCTGGTCGCTCCGCACCTGACCGACAACCCCGATATGGTGGCCGGTTACCTCGGCCTGGCCAACGGGCTGGGGTTCCTTGCGGGCGCGGGCGTCGGCCATCTGCTGCTGCGGTCCAGTCTGCGTCCGCCGGGCGGCCATCTGGTCAGCCGGCCTGTCGTACGGACCGTCCTGGTGACGATCACCGCGTCACTGGGTGCGGGTCTGGTGGCGTACGTCGCCGATCGGCTGTTCGGGTTGGCATCCCTGACCTCGCATCTGGGCGCGGGCGGATCGCTGCTGCGGCTGCTGGGGCTGGGGCTGATCATGGTCCCGATCATCATCTGGGTGCTGGTGGTCGCTCGGGTGCCGGAAGCTCAGACGGCGCTGGCGATAGTGCGACGCCGGCTCGGCCGCCGGGTGTCGACGCCGCGTGCAGAGGTAGCCGCGTCGCCAGCTGCCCTGCCGGTCCGGCCACGCCGCCCGGCCCCGGTCCCGTACCCTGATCAGAGGAATTCTTCTCCACATCGGTGGTCACCAAACCCGGCGGCCACCTTGGGTGGGGCTCCGGCTTCGGTTGCCGGAGCGGGGATGCGGAAAGGACCACCGTTGACCGACGAATCCGCGGGCGGACCGGCACCCCACCCTGAGGGCACCGCAACGACGAGGCTGCCACGCCCGACCGCCGACAACTTCCGGCCCGACGTGCCCGACGCTCACGACACGGTCGAACCCGACAGTTCGGCGACAGGCCCGTCCAACGGCGCCACGGCAGTCATCAACACTCCGGCCGACTACAGCGGTGACTCCGCCCGCGAACCGACCTCGTTTGCCCCGCGGCGAGAACCGGTGGCCGAAACCGCCACCGACGACGACATCCAGCTGATCCCGGGCGCCACCATCGCCAACGGCCGTTACCGGCTGCTGGTGTTCCATGGCGGGCCGCCCAACCTGCAGTTCTGGCAGGCACTCGATACCGCACTGGACCGGCAGGTGGCGTTGACATTCGTCGACCCCGACGGCGTCATGCCCCGCGAACAGGTGCAAGAGATCCTCTCGCGCACCCTCAAGCTCAGCCGCCTCGACGTGCCTGGTGTCGCTCGGGTGCTCGATGTCGCCCAGAGCGGGTCGGGTGGGCTCGTCGTATCGGAGTGGATCCGCGGCGGCTCGTTGGCCGAGGTGGCCGACACCTCGCCGTCGCCGATCGGCGGCGCTCGGGCCATCCAGTCGTTAGCCGCAGCCGCCGAGGCCGCCCACCGGGCCGGTGTGGCGCTGTCGATCGACCATCCCAGTCGCGTGCGGGTCAGCATCGAGGGCGACGTGGCGCTGGCCTTCCCGGCCACCCTGCCCGAGGCCACGCCCGACGACGACATCCGGGGCATCGGTGCGGCGTTGTACGCCCTGCTGATCGACCGGTGGCCGCTACCCGAGTCCGGCGTACGCAGCGGACTCGAACCAGCTGCCCGCGACGCTGCCGGCCAACCCGTCGAACCACGCGCGGTGGACCGTGACATCCCGTTCCAGATTTCAGCGGCCGCGGCCCGTGCCGTCCAGGAGGGTGGCGGTATCCGCAGCGCACCCACGCTGCTCAACCTGCTGCAGCAGGCCACCGCCATTGCCAATCGCACAGAGCTGATGGAGGCTCCGCACGAACCTCCGGCTCCCGAGCCGGCCCGGCCCTACGCCACCACGGGTGCCGCCGAGGAAGCTGCCGCACGTCGTCGCAAGGGTCTGATGATCGGCTTGGTTGCCGGCGGCGCGGTCATCATCGTCGCACTCGTCGTGCTCGCCTCGATCCTCAACCACATCTTCGGCAACGTCGGCGGTGGGCTGAACAAGGACGAGTTGGGTCTGAACGCGCCTTCCGCCTCGACCACAGCGACAAACGGTTCCGCGCCGTCGGGCAGCGTCGTGAAACCCGTCAAGGCGACGGTCTTTTCGCCTGAAGGAGAGGCCGACAACCCGGGCCAGGCCGGGCAGGCCATCGACGGTGATCCGGGCACGGCGTGGTCCACCGACGCTTACACCGACTCCACACCGTTCCCGAACTTCAAGAACGGTGTCGGACTGCTGCTGCAGCTGCCGCAGCCCACGGTGGTCGGCTCGGTGACCGTCAACCTCGACAGCACCGGTACAGCTGTGCAGATCCGGTCCGCACAGAGTTCGTCGCCGTCGGCACTGACGGACACCACCGAGCTGAGTCCGCCGACCCCACTCAAGCCCGGGTCCAACACCATCACCGTGAACAAGGCAGCACCGACATCCAATGTGCTGGTGTGGATCACGACGCTGGGCACCGTGGATGGAAAGAACCGCACCGACATCTCCGAGATCACCGTGCGAGCGGCGTCCTGACAGGTCATCCACAACCTCCCGGCCGCGCTGAGCACGGCTGAGGGGCGGTCCGACAAATAAGTGTCAGGAGCCTTGCCCGGCACCCCTTAGTGTTCGGCTGTGAGCAGGTTCGGGGGGACCGGAGATCCGTCGGCGTCAGCGGGTACCGGAGCACGCACGGATGCCGAGTTACTCGCCGCCCACGTGTGCGGGGATCGCTACGCGTTCGAGGAATTGGTCCACCGCCATCATCGGCAGCTGCGCCGGCTGGCGTACCTCACCAGCCGCCATGACGACGACGCCGACGACGCGGTGCAGGACGCCCTGCTGTCCGCGCATCGCACCGCGGCATCGTTCCGATACGACTCCGCGGTGAGCAGTTGGCTGTACCGCATCGTCATCAACGCCTGCCTGGACCGGCTCCGGCGGGCCAAGTCCCAGCCGGCCGTCGCGCCCGACGACACCGAACTCGGCCATCTGCGGGACCCCGCAGGCGATCCGGCGCACCGGGTCGACACCGCGATCATGGTGGAACGCGCACTGCTGGCCCTGCCCGTCGAGCAGCGCGCAGCGATCGTCGCGGTGGATATGCAGGGCTACTCGGTGGCCGAGACCGCCCGGCTGCTCGGCGTCGCAGAGGGCACCGTGAAAAGCCGTTGCGCGCGAGGCAGGGCCAAACTTGCGCGGTCGCTGCGATATTTTGATCCCGATGAGCGCCAGCACGCACCCAGCGCCGTCAGACGAGCCGATCACGCCTGACCTGCTCGCTCAGCTGCAGGCGGGGTTGCTCGACGACGCCACCGCCGCCCGGCTGCGTCACCGCGCGCGTACCGAACCCGAAGCAGCGGACATGCTGGCCGCCCTCGACCGGGTGCGCCGAGACCTGGCAGATCTGGCCGACGATGCGCGATCCGCGCCTCCGGTACCCCACGAGGTGACCGCGCGCCTCACCTCTGCGTTACGCGCCGCTCCCCCGCCCGAACACTCACTGAGACCCGGTGTGCACAGGCTGCGCCGGGTCGCTGCCATCGCGGGCGGGTGTGCGGCACTGGCCGTCATCGGGGTCGGCAGCGCCGCACTGATGCACCCCGCCCGGCCCACACCGGCGGCGACGGCGAGGTTCGAGCAGATCACGGTGTCGCGACAAGAACCGGCAGTCGACCTCTCCGAGCCGCAGCTACTCGGGCTGCTGTCCGCCCGCCCTGATCTCGGGCCGCTGACCGATCCCGACCGGCGCGCCCAGTGCTTGTCCGCGCTCGGCTACCCGCCGGGAATCAAGGTGCTGGGTGGCCGGCCCATGGATGCCGGCGGCCGACGCGGCGTGCTGATCCTGCTGCCCTCGGATGTCCCCGGTTCGGTCGTGGGTCTCGTGGTGGCCCCGGACTGCGATGCCGCCCACGCCGGGTTGCTTGCGGACACAATGGTCAAACACCCGTAGTCTGTCCCACGCGTTCGCCGGGAACACCTCAGCCTAGGCTGGCGTTACCAGGCATGCCGAACGACTATCCGGCAGAAAGGCCGATATGACCTCCCCAGAGACCGTCCACGACGTCATCATCATCGGATCGGGACCTGCCGGTTACACCGCTGCCGTGTACGCGGCCCGCGCCCAGCTCAAACCGCTGGTGTTCGAGGGCACGCAGTTCGGCGGCGCGCTGATGACCACCACCGAGGTGGAGAACTACCCGGGCTTCCGCGACGGCATCACCGGGCCCGAGCTGATGGACCAGATGCGCGAGCAGGCACTGCACTTCGGCGCGGACCTGCGGATGGAAGACGTCGACGCGGTCGACCTCACCGGCCCGCTGAAGTCGGTCACGGTGGGCGACGAGACCCACCGGGCCCGCTCGGTGATCCTGGCGATGGGTGCCGCGGCCCGCCACCTCGGGGTGCCCGGCGAAGAGGCGCTGACGGGGATGGGGGTGAGTACCTGCGCCACCTGCGACGGCTTCTTCTTCCGCGACGAGGACATCGTGGTCGTCGGCGGCGGTGATTCAGCCATGGAAGAAGCGACCTTCCTCACCCGGTTCGCCCGCAGCGTGACCCTCATCCACCGCCGCGAAGAGTTCCGCGCGTCGAAGATCATGCTGGAACGCGCCCGGGCCAACGACAAGATCACCTTCCTCACCAACACCGAGATCACCGAGATCGAAGGTTCGCCCAAGGTGACAGGGGTGCGGTTGCGCGACACCGTGACGGGTGAGGAATCCAAGCTGGCCGTGACCGGCGTGTTCGTGGCGATCGGCCACGATCCGCGTTCGGAACTGGTACGCGGCCAGGTCGACCTCGACGACGAGGGTTACGTGCTGACCGTCGGGCGCACCACCGCGACATCGGTCGACGGCGTATTCGCAGCCGGGGACCTGGTCGACCACACCTACCGCCAGGCCATCACCGCCGCGGGCAGCGGCTGTGCGGCGTCCATCGACGCCGAACGCTGGCTGGCCGACAACGACTGATCCCCAACCCGTTTCGAGCGACAGGAATGACACCATGAGTGAGGGCAGCGCGACCGTAGCGGTCACCGACGATTCGTTTTCCGACGACGTTCTGGCCAGCAGCACGCCGGTGCTGGTGGACTTCTGGGCCACGTGGTGCGGGCCCTGCAAGATGGTCGCGCCGGTACTGGAGGAGATCGCCTCCGAGAAGGCCGGTCAGTTGACGGTGGCCAAGCTCGACGTAGACGCCAACCCGGCTACCGCCCGGGACTTCCAGGTCGTCTCGATCCCGACGATGATCCTGTTCAAGAATGGCGCCCCGGTAAAGCGCATCGTCGGGGCCAAGGGCAAGGCCGCGCTGCTGCGTGAGCTCGGCGACGCACTCTGACCCCGCGTTAACAGACGGTAAGACCCGCATCGGCCCGCCAGCCGTTTTCCGGTATTTGGTCGAAATCTGAGACAATGCTGGCTGGTCAGTTTCGGCAACCCGCCGAAAACCAGCCTGGAGGGACCGTATGTCGAGTCTGCGTCACGGTGACCGTGGCGGTGCGGTCACCGAGATCCGGGAAGCGCTCATGGCGCTCGGTCTCATCGACAGCCCCGACGCCGATCTGAGCACCGGTAGGCATGTCGCCCTGGATGTGTTCGATGCCGAACTCGACCAGGCAGTACGTGCCTTCCAGCAGCATCGCGGGCTGCTGGTAGACGGCATGGTCGGAGAGGCGACCTATCGCGCGTTGCGAGAGGCCTCCTACCGGCTGGGTGCGCGCACTCTCACCCATCAGTTCGGTGCACCGATGTACGGCGACGACGTCGCCACGCTGCAGGCCCGGCTCCAGGACCTCGGTTTCTACACCGGCATGGTCGACGGCCACTTCGGCCTGCAGACCCACAACGCCCTGTCGTCCTACCAGCGTGAGTACGGCCTGTATCCGGACGGCATCTGCGGCCCCGAAACTCTTCGCTCCCTGTACTTCCTGGGGTCGCGGGTGACCGGCGGCTCACCGCACGCCATTCGCGAAGAGGAACTGGTCCGCCGGTCGGGACCTCGGCTGTCGGGCAAGCGGGTGATCATCGATCCGGGCCGCGGCGGCTCCGACCACGGCATGATCATGCACGGCCCCGAGGGTCCGATCAGCGAAGCTGACATCTTGTGGGACTTGGCAAGTCGGCTGGAAGGCCGGATGACGGCCATCGGGATGGACACGTTCACCTCCCGCTCCGCCGGCCGCAGTCCGCTGGACACCGAGCGTGCGGCGACCGCCAACACGGTGGGTGCCGATCTGATGATCAGCCTGCGTTGCGCGACTCAGCTCAGCCCGTCGGCCAACGGGGTGGCCTCATTTCACTTCGGTAACTCGCACGGTTCAGTGTCGACCATCGGCCGCAACCTCGCCGACTTCATTCAGCGGGAGGTGGTGGCCCGCACCGGGTTACGCGATTGTCGCACCCACGGCCGCACCTGGGATCTGCTCCGGTTGACCCGGATGCCGACCGTCCAGGTGGACGTCGGTTACATCACCAATCCGCGTGACCGCAATCTTCTGGTCTCCACCCAAACTCGCGACGCCATCGCAGAGGGCATCCTCGCGGCGGTCAAGCGCCTATACCTGCTGGGCAAGAACGACCGTCCTACAGGAACTTTCACGTTCGCCGAGCTGCTCGCCCACGAACTGTCGGTCGAGCAGACCCCGCGCGGAGCGTAATCGATAGAACCCGAACGTGTTTCGGCACCTTGACGGCTACGGTGTTGTGCTGTCCAGGATCTCGGCCGCGGACGCCGAAATCATTGCCGCACTTTGATCGTCGCTCGGCCCGTCACTGCGGAATGCCTCTACCGCTGAATGCGAAGCCCACCGCTCGTACACATTGATCCGGCCCGGATCGATCGGGTCGGCAGTGACCGCGAAGTCGAGACAGCCGTGCGCGCAGCGGGCCTGGTCCACGACGGCTACGCATCCCCGTCAGATATGACTGCCCTTGTGCGGGTTCGACAATGATGTGCCCTGCAACGATGATCACGCGCTGTCTTGTCGTCGAGTACTCCTGCGCTATTCAGGTAGCCAACTTACCGACACCGAATTCATCGGTGATCGGGTGTTCATCGCGGCGCCGATCATCGCCGAGCCGACCGGCAACTCAATCCGGGCACTCGCGAGCAATCGCTCGAGCGCGGCCTCGACCTCGGCCTTCCAGCCGAGGCCCTTGTCCAACTCGAGGCGCAACCGCGGGAAGTACGTGTGCGGAGCGACGATCGAGAATCCGACATCCAACAGGAAGTCGGACCTGATCATGCACTGATCTACGGCGCAATCCCCCAGCACCTGGACGACCGGCGCCAACTCTTCGGGTAGGGACGCGCAGCCTTCGCGGTCGGTGACTGCCTCGGTATAGCCGAACGCCTCCAATGCCCGCACCCCGCGCCGAACAAGATCACCGACCACGGCGGCGAGCAGGCTGGCCGGCAAGCCCTCGGTGTCATCGGTGGATTCCACCGCGACGGCAGTCAACAGCACCGCATCGGCACTGACCGGTGCCGTGGGGAACAGTCGAGCCCGCGGCACCGCCCCGGGCGGGGCATAGAACGCATACCCGAGACAGGCTTCGTCACCCGTGATCGGCGGGCTGAACTCGCCACCAGCGTGGGGCGGAGACTCCACGGCAAGTTGGGCGCACGATCCCCACTCAAGCATGACCATAGAGAGCCAGGCTTCCTTCTCGAACTCGGGATCGCTGAGATGGTCCTCACCACCGAGCGTCGAGGGATCGACCTCCCAGAAGACACACCGCCGCGCGTGCTTCGGCAACTGCTCGAATCCCTCGAGCCGGAGCGGCGTGATGCGTGCTGACACTAGACTCCCCGGTTTCCACACGATGCCGGTATACGCGGCACTCCCTCAAGGATAGGAGAGCTTGGCGGCAACCGCGCGGTCCGCGACGAATCTCTCATCTTCCGCCGCTTTTCGAACGAAATATGGTGCCGCCCAAGTGCTTTCCCTATCGCGACGGTTCACGCGACGATACTTGCGACCCGATGTGTCACAGTGACGTAATTCCCCTGTGTGGTTGGACGTAGGTTTTCAGTGTTCTTCGGTGCTCATCAGTTCGACAATTCGCTGTAGATCGTCGACCGAGCCGAACTCGACGACGATCTTGCCTTTGCGTTTGCCGAGGCTCACGGTCACTCGGGTGTCGAACGTTGTCGAGAGTCGGTCAGCAACGTCCTGCAGACCAGGCATCTGAATCGGCTTCCGCCGCGGCGCCGGAGGGGTCGAGCCATCCCGATTGGCCAGTGTGACGGCCTCTTCTGTGGCACGCACCGACAGTCCCTCGGCCACGATCCGCGCCGCAAGCTCCTCTTGCTTTTCCGGGCCGCCCTCCAGAGCAAGCAGCGCACGGGCATGGCCCGCTGAGAGCACGCCGGCTGCCACCCGACGCTGCACCGCGATCGGCAGCCGCAGCAAGCGGATCATGTTCGAGATCAGCGGCCGCGACCGACCGATCTTTGTCGCGAGTTCGTCGTGGGTGACACCGAATTCGTCGAGCAACTGTTGGTAGGCCGCAGCCTCTTCCAGCGGGTTGAGCTGCACCCGGTGGATGTTCTCCAGGAGTGCGTCGCGCAGCATGCTGTCGTCAGCGGTCTCCCGCACGATCGCCGGGATGGCCGTCAGCTCGGCGATCTGTGCCGCACGCCATCTCCGCTCCCCCATCACCAGCTGGTAGCGCGTGGCGCCATCGGTCTCCACGGCACGCACCACGATCGGCTGCATCAAACCGAACTCGCGGATCGAGTGCACGAGTTCGTCGAGTGCCTCTTCGTCGAAGACCTGGCGGGGCTGCCGCGGGTTGGGATCGATCAGGCCGGGATCGATCTCCCGATACGTCGCACCGACGCCATCGACCTCTGCCCGCGATGTATCAGGTGACGACGACGCGGGCGGGCCGAGCAGAACGTCCGCGGCTGTCGCCCCCATTCGCGGGCTCAAGTAGTCGGTGCCGTCGTCGGCCGGTCCGGTAGGAATCAGAGACGCCAGGCCGCGTCCGAGCCCACTGCGCTTCTTCGCCGGCTGATTCATGATCGTCTCCTGCTCATCGCTGTCAACTGCCCGACCTGTTCGCCAATCGCCCTACTCTGCGCGGGGCGGCGCACCACGGTGCGCGATCTCGCGGCTGGCGTCGAGGTAGCTCAGCGCGCCACGGGAACCCGGATCGTAGTCGAGGATCGTCATCCCGTAGCCGGGTGCTTCCGACACTTTGACGCTGCGCGGAATCACGGTCTTGAGCACCTTGTCACCGAAGTGTTCACGAACGTCCTCGGCAACCTGATCCGCCAGCTTGGTTCGGCCGTCGTACATCGTGAGTATCACTGTGGATACCGACAGATTCGGGTTCAGGTGGGCCTTGACCATCTCGATGTTTCGGAGCAACTGACCGACGCCTTCCAGCGCGTAGTACTCGCACTGGATCGGAATGAGTACCTCCGCCGCGGCCACGAACGCATTGATGGTCAGCAGGCCCAGCGACGGCGGGCAGTCGATGAAGACGTAGTCGAAGTTGTGCTGCTTGAGCTCGGCCAGCGCAGAACGCAACCGACCCTCGCGCGCAACCATACTGACGAGTTCAATCTCCGCGCCGGCCAAGTCGATCGTCGCGGGAATACAAAACAAGCGTTCGTTGTGCGGACTCTGCTGCAGCGCCTCCTGGACCGGCGTCTCACCAATCAAGACCTCATATGAGGACAAGGTGCCAGGCCGGTGTTCGATACTCAGCGCCGTACTGGCGTTGCCCTGCGGATCGAGATCGATCACCAGGATGCGAAGTCCTTGCCGCGCGAGGGCAGCTGCAACATTTACCGCCGTCGTGGTCTTGCCGACGCCGCCCTTCTGATTGGCGATGGTAAAGACCCGCTGATGCGCCGGGCGCGGGAGTTGACCATGCGTGGTGTGCAGGAGCCGGGTGGCCCGCTCGGCCTCGGCCGCGATCGGGGTGTCCATTCCGGTGTCCGCGGTCCAGTCAGAGCGATCGGCACCGCCGAGTGTTTCACGTGAAACGATGCTCGTCTTGGCGGCTGCGGTCCTGCTCCGACCCGAGCTCATCTTCATCTCCTGCTCGTCTTCCCCCGCATTCCGCGCCGTGCCACGACGACGGTTACGGGTGGGTTCAAATAGGTCGCGCCACATCTCACTACCCTGGCATCCACTGCACCGACTGACCTCATCACACGCCGATGTTCCTCTATCTCAACCTCTGCCCGTTCACCTTTGATCGCGAGCATGCGACCGTCCGCTCGCAGCAGCGGCATACCCCACCGGCTCAGTTTGTCGAGAGAGGCAACCGCCCGGGATGTCACCACATCCATCTCCCCCACCTCATCGCGAACAACCCGATCCTCGGCACGCCCACGGACGACCGCCACATCCAAATCCAACTCGGCAATGACTTCGCGGAGAAACTCGCTCCGCCGCAAGAGAGGTTCGATGAGGGTGACTGTGACATCCTGTCGAGCCAGAGCCAACGGTATCCCGGGTAGTCCGGCTCCGCTACCGATGTCGGCTATGCGTTCGCCTTCGATCAGGAGTTCCCCGACAGCCGCGCTATTCAAGACATGGCGTTCCCACAGTCGGTCGATTTCACGGGGCCCGATCAGACCCCATTCCACACCTGCTCCGGCCAGGATGGCGGTGTACCGTTCCGCCACCTCGAGTCGATCGCCGAACAGGTCGGCTGCCACATCCGGCACCGCGGGAACCGGGCCATGTTTCACGTGAAACATCCTCCGCACTCCCGCGGCGACGGGCTACTACACACGAACTACACCGATGTAACTAATGAATCAGCCGAGCAGTACAACGACGCGACGCGACGGCTCGACGCCCTCGCTCTCGCTACGCACACCCTCCACGGCCGCAACCGCGTCGTGCACGATCTTCCGTTCGAACGGAGTCATCGGCGCGAGTTCCTCGCGCTGGCCGCTCTCCAGCACCCGGCGGGCCACCTTGTCGCCCAGCGCGGCCAGTTCATCGCGCCGCCGCCGACGCCACCGCGCGATGTCGAGCATCAGTCGACTGCGCTCGCCGGTCTTCTGATGCACGGCCAGCCGGGTCAACTCCTGCAACGCGTCCAACACCTCGCCTTTGCGGCCGACGAGCTTGTTCAAGTCGCTCCCGCCGTCGATACTCACGACCGCACGATCACCCTCCACATCGAGATCGATGTCACCATCGAAGTCGAGCAGATCGAGCAGCTCTTCGAGATAGTCGCCGGCGATCTCGCCTTCGGCGACCAGTCGCTCTTCGAGATCGTCCGCCGATGGTGTTGTCCGCGGAGCCTCTGGCTCGAGGCCGGCATCGGTGGTCTGTGCGTCCGTCATGTCTGTCTCTCCCTACTTTCGCCAGCCGGAACTGGTCAACGCTTCCGCTTCTTGGAGCGCGCGCCGGGCTTCGGAGTGCGGCCGGCCGCATCCTCCGTCGAGCCCGCTGCACTACCATCGCCCGTGCTTTCGGTCAGTTCGGTCGCCGTACCCTCCGGCTCGTCATCTGCCGAATTCGACTCGGCCTTACGCGATCGACTGGGCTTGGCTCCCGGCGCCGGCGCATTGGCCGCCCGCCGCTCCATCGCCTCGACCTTCTTGGCTTCCTCTTCCTTCTCGATCAATCCGAACACGTAGTGCTGCTGACCAAACGTCCAGATGTTGTTCGAGAACCAGTACAGGATGATCGCGAGCGGCAGGAACGGTCCGCCGGCGACGACGCCGAACGGGAACACGTACAACGCCAGCTTGTTCATCATCGCGGTCTGCGGGTTGGCCGCCGCCTCAGGAGTCTGCCGCGCCACCGACGCCCGGCTGTTGAAGTAAGTCGCAATACCGGCCAGGATCATGATCGGTACGCCAACCGCGATCACCGCCGGTCGGTTGAAGACAGTGAAAGCATCCAGACCCGTGGTCTGCACCATCGTCGCGCCCAGGGGTGCACCGAACAGGTTGGCATCCAGGAAGTGCCCCACGTCGGTCGGGCTGAACACATAGTTGCCCGTGGCCCGGTTCTCGGCCACCGACATGTGCACCTGACCGAATCCGCCCACTGTCCGGTTGAACGACCGCAGCACATGGAACAACCCGAGGAACACCGGCACCTGCGCCAGCATCGGCAGACAGCCGAGGATCGGGTTGAACCCGTGCTCCTTCTGTAACTTCTGCA